>DGYA01000097.1:0-5339 GCA_002396505.1 Cyanobacteria bacterium UBA5018
CGTTCACGGCGGGGAGGAAGTCAAGGGAAGGCGATCCAGTCCAGGAAGGCCTCTAGCTGCCTCTCGAGCTGGTCTCGCGGCGGCGCTTCAAAGTGCAGGCGCTCGCGGCCGATGGCGCCGGAGAGCACCTGCATCGGAGCCTCATCGCGCAGCTCACCGATTCGAATGGCGCGCAGGCCATCAGGGCCAGCGGCGAACAGCCGCCGGTGCCAGTGGTTCAGCGTGGCCAGGGTGAGGGGTGCCTCCAGGGTGCTGGTGGCCTCCAGCAACACATCCAGCAGGCCCTCCACCTGGGCGCTGGCGGCCGGTTGCCCCTCGGCCAGGGGAAGGCGCAGCCGGCGTGCGATTGAAGAGCGCACCTGGCGGGGATCCAGCAGCTCGCCTTCGATGGCGGCCGTGCCCAGGCTCTCGCGGCCCAACAAGGCGGAGATCGCCTCGCGATCGAGCGGGGGCTCCAACCTCTCCAGCCGGCTCAGCAGCTCCTGGCGTGCAGCGCGGGCCCGCTCCAGCAGCGGCTCCAGAGCGGAGCTCTGCCAGCGGAACCGGGGCCAGTCCGGCTGCTGCCAGATCCAGGATGAAGCCATCATCGCAATCTAATCGCTTCATCCGATGAAGCGATTAGCAGTAGATCATCGCTTCACGGCTGTTGCCTCCTGTTCTTGGACACGCGTCACTGCATGACCGCGTAGGAGCTGGTCAAGCCCAGTACCTCAAGGACAAGCCGCTTATCCAGGCTGAAGAACTTCATCTTTGGATGGGCAAGTCATGGGGTCAGGCGGACTGGCGTGTGCCGCTTGTGCGCCCTGGCGGTGAGAGTTTCTTGGTCTTCTGATCGTTCAGCGACTGGCGGCGTCGAGGGCTGGTGTCCGAATTCAACGCACGAAGGGTCCGAGATCTGATCTCCCCTCTGGAGGAGTACGGCGGATTTGGCTGAACAGCCAAGCTCGGTGCCTTTGAGCCTCCGCCCCCGCCTGGCCATGGTCCGCTTTGGCAATGTGTTGGGGTCGTCGGGCTCGGTGGTGCCGCTGTACTTGCCTGCGGTGACGAACTCTTCCCAGGGCTTATGAGAAGTTATCCCGAGTTCAGTGCCTGAGCGGGTTCTCGCCAGCCGAGCAGCTCGGCCAGCCGCTGCTGAGCTGAACGCCAAACCGAACGTGCCGCGAGCCTTTGATGGCTTCGCCGCTGCTGCTTGATATCTCGATATCTCGATATCTCGATATCTCGGCATCTCGGTGCTGTTCCCTCTCCGTAACGATGGTGGTCGGGGCAAATCAGTGTCAGCCAGGCATTTAGACCCGCCAGATCTCCTCCAGATCGATCTGTAGCCCGGGGAACAGGGGGCCGGCATCGAGGCTGGTGGCGTCATCAAGGCGCTGGCTGGCGCCGCCGCCGCTGGCGGGCCACACCTCCACCGCCCGCTGCTCAGGGATCAACAGCCAGCCGAGCTGGGCGCCGTTGGCCTGGTAGCGGCTCAGCTTCTCGCGCAACGCACTGAGGCCACAGGGTCCTTCGTCGCTGGGGCTGGCCAACTCCACCACCAGATCGGGGCAGAGGGGCGCGAAGCCGCGGCGCTCCTCGGCGGTGAGGGCATCCCAGCGCTCTTGCCGCACCAGCGAGACATCCGGACTGAGCACCGAGCCATCGGGCAGGCGAAAGCCGCTGGAGCTGTCGAAGACCTTCCAGCCTCCCTGCTGGTCAGCCCAGAGCAGCAACCGCATCACCAGCCGGGAGTTGCGGGCGCCGGTTTCACTGCCGGTGGGTGTCATCTGGATCAGGTGGCCACTGGCATCAAGTTCCAGCACGGCGTCGGGGTTGGCTTCGCACACGGCGGCAAACTGATTGGCCGTGAGCCGCAGACCCTTGGGCAGCAGCAGCGGCGCCAAGGCATCGGCTTTCCGATCGGCGGACCTCGATGGTGCTGTGAGCGTCATGGCCACAGGGCTTTGCCAGGTTCAGCGTAGGTGCGGTGGCACGTGAAAACGTCTGGCGATCCACGCGAGCAACCCGAGCCAAACCACGCCAACTTTATAGTACAAATGTACTATCATTCTGTGGGCTGTGTTCTGTGGATTGTGTTCTGTGGGCTGCGGGGTCTGGCTACCCCCCTCTGCCTCGAAAGTTGACGCCGCTCGAGCCTCGATGAACTCCCCCAGCTGTTCAATGTGTTGATCGTTCAGATCATCCTGGGGGCCCGCACCCGGAAGCCGTTGAGCACAACGAGCTCTACCTCAACCTGATCCCGGGGGTATTTGCAGCGCCATGGCTTCAAGCCTGGGCTCACCGGCCCTGGCCCAGGTGGAGGGCTGCCGCGGCGAAACCAGCAGCCTTAAAGCGATGGCTCGTCGCGTGGAGGTTGATCTGCGCTACCAGCGCGAATGAACCCTCAAGCTCGATTTCAAGATCTTGATCAAGATCTTGATCAAGACCATGTTCCGCCTCCGCACTCCCCATGCCTATTGAAGCGGGCCTCGACTGGACCGATTGCCCGCGCGATCCCTTGATCTGGATCGGACTGCGTGAGCCGTTGCTCTTGCTGCTGAATGAGCCCGCCCTGCTATTGCCCCTGGCGGCGGCTCTGGTTCTGGCGATTTCCTGGCGGCTGGCCTGGCCGCGCCGCTGGAAGATACTGGGCATTCTGCTGGTGCCTCTCACACTCAGCGGCATCTACAGCCCCGCAAGCACTGCCGTCCTCGAGCGCTGGCTGAGCGCGCAGCTGCCAGCAGCGATGGCGCTGCCGCCGACAGGTTCGCCTGCAGCGGCGTCGGTTGCCGTGATCCCTGGGCGCGGGCCCTTGATCGCCGCCGCCACCACTGCCAGGGCCGCCGAGCTGATTCGTCAGCATCGTGCAGCGGCGGTCTACGTGTCGGGCGATGCCCGCAGCACCGCTGACCATTTACTAGAGCTAGGTGTCCCGGCAGATCGCGTTGCCGGTGATGCCTGTGCGCGCACCACCTGGGAGAACGCCAGTCGCACGGCTGTCTGGCTGCGTGATCACCATCCAGGAGTGCCGGTGCTTCTGATCAGCGACCCATGGCAGCTTCCCCGCGCCAGCGCTGCCTTTCGGCGCCAGGGGCTCACGGTGATCCCGATCCCGGCTGCTCCACCGCTCTCCGCCCGATCCCGCAATTGGTTCGCCCTACGCGAGACCGCCGCCACCCTGCTGTACAGGTTGCAGGGGCGAAACTGATCGATCTGCAGCCCAGCTGGGCGCCGTTGGCCTGGTAGCGGCTCAGCTTCTCGCGCAGCGCGCTGAAGCAACGGGGCCCACGTCACAGGAGTGGCTTGGCTGAAGCGGCTGTTGCGGCGCAGGGGATTCCAGCCAGGGCCACCACCGCCCAATCGGCCTTGGTGGGCTGATAATCCGATCGATCGGCTTGGCGTGCTACCGTTTGGTCATGGAAGTCACAACCGTATCCCCCAAGTATCAAGTGGTGATCCCGAAGCGAGTCCGGGAGCAGTTCGGGCTAAGCCCTGGTCAGCAGTTGCAGGTGATTGCCCTACCTGGCCGCATTGAGCTGGTTCCCAGTCAATCGCCCTCGGCCCTGCGCGGTTTTCTGAATGGGCAGAACACGTTTCACCGCGAGGACGATCGTCTGTGAGTGAGCCGTCAGCCGTTGTGGATTCCTCGGGCTGGATCGAGGTGTTCACAGACGGCCCGCAGGCTCAGCGGTTTGTCAGTGTCTTGGATTCTGGCGTGGGCCTTGTGGTCCCAACCGTCAGCCTGTTTGAGGTGTTCAAGTGGGTGTCGCGCGAACACAGCGAAGCCCAGGCCATCCAGGCGATCGCCGCCATGCAGAACGCTTTAGTGGTGGATCTTGATGCGCGGCTGGCTTTGGCTGCCGCGCAACTTGCCCAAAGCTTGCGGCTGCCCATGGCCGACAGCATCATCCTGGCCACTGCGAGATTGCATCAAGCGAGGCTATACACCATGGACACAGACTTTCAAGGGCTCAGCGATGTGGAGCTGATCCCGAAGCAGGCGTGAGGTTGGTTAAAGGGGATAGGGATGCACATAGAGATGCACAACGCCCCCCAAACCTTCACGCCGCCAGGCTCCAGAGCTCTGATCAGCCCTGCACAAAACTGCCGTGCAGGCCGTAGGGGATGGCCAGCGGCAGTTCCACCACCGCCAGCTCTGCCATGGAGGCGGCGTCGAGAATCACCAGGTCGCTGGCGCCGCGGGCGCCATTCCAGATCAAGGTGAGCACCCAGCCTTCGTCTTCCGCCGGTTCAAGGCCGCCGGCCGGGGCTGGCCTGGGCACCATCACCGGCTCGCTCACGAAGCCGCGGGGCGCTGCACTCCACACCAACCGTTCACCGCTGATCAAATCCAACTTCTTGATCGCCTGCAGCGGATCGTTGCCCGTTTCCCGCTCCGCCACCGCCATCCAGCTGTAGCGGCAGCTGAGACCCTGGCGGCGCGGATTCACCATGGCGAACTCGCAGCAGCGCTCACTCAGCCGCTCGGTTTTCACCGAATTGGTGCTGAGGTCGATGCTGCAACGCTCCAACAGTCCTTCAGGGATAAGGTCGAAATCGATCGTGCGGAAGTCGGTGTCGGGACCAATCGAGGGGAACTCGGCGTAGTAGATGCTCTCGATCACCAGGGAACCGCTGGGCTGGGCGGCTGAACTGCTGCCTGCTGGGCTCTCGCCCGTTTCCCAGGCATTGAGGTGGTGAAACACAAAACCCTCGGGGGCCGGCACGATCCGCGGCGGCTGACCCGCATAGGCGCCCGAATCGCGGGGGATCAGCCAGAACTGGGCCTGGCGGCCAGGCTTGGAGGCCAGGCACTGGGCCGCTCCCTTCTGGCCCAGCAGGTAGGGCAGGGGGTTGAAGGCGATGGCGTTCTGCAGGAACACCGCCCAGTTGGGGGTGATTGCAAAGTCATGCAGGAAGGCGAAGCCGTTGAAACTGTCGCTGCGCTCGCTGAGCAGAGTGCCGGCCGGCTCGCCCGCCGGGCCCTCGCCGCTGGCGAACTCCAGCAGCCGGATCGTGCTGCGCGGCCCCGTCTTGACGCCAAAGGTGACCATCCTTTCGCCGCCGTGATGACCGGGATCAAAGCGGGGGTGGGCGCTGAAGGCCTCGCCGGGCTTGAGCACCCCGTCCAGCAGGCTCAGCCCCCGGGTTTCGAGGCTGTCGGGGTCGAGGGCGTGGGGGGAACTGGCCTCCCAGAGGGCCAGCAACTGGTCGCCGAGGCGCACCACATGGGTGTTGGCGATGTTCTTGAGGCGCAGATCGAAAGCGTTAGCCACGGCGCCCCCGGGCTTCTGGGTGCCGAACACGCCCCGGTAAAGCACGCGATCGGCCTCCTCCTCCGCCAGCCAGCCCTCGGTGCG
>DGYA01000097.1:5391-5660 GCA_002396505.1 Cyanobacteria bacterium UBA5018
AGGCGCACCACATGGGTGTTGGCGACGTTTTTGAGGCGCAGATCGAAGATGTTGGCCAGCGGCCCGCCGGGCTTTTGGGTGCCGAAAACACCGCGGTACAACATGCGACCGGCCGCCTCCTCCGCCTGCCAGCCCTCGGTGCGCACGTAACGGTTGGTGAAGCTGATTTCGCCGGCCTCGAAGCGCAGGGCGGCAATCATGCCGTCGCCGTCAAAGGGATGGTGCACCGATTGGCCGCCCCGCTCCAGCCGGCCTGGGCCGTTGCGATA
>DGYA01000097.1:5831-5987 GCA_002396505.1 Cyanobacteria bacterium UBA5018
CCAGCCGGCCTGGGCCGTTGCGATAGAGGGTGCCCTTGAGCTCCGCCGGAATGCTGCCGCGGGCCGCCTTTAGGGGCACGGCGGTGAGTTCGCTATCCACATTGCGGAAGGCACTGGCCCAATCGGCCCGGTCGTAGCCCGTGGGGGCGGAGCTGG
>DGYA01000097.1:6158-6425 GCA_002396505.1 Cyanobacteria bacterium UBA5018
TCGTAGCCCGTGGGGGCGGAGCTGGCCGCCGTCGAGGCGGTGGGGGCAACGGACATGGCGGGGCTACGGGCACTACCGCCCATCATCAGGTAACGGAGTGTTAAGCGGAGCGACGGGGGGTGTTTGGCGGAGCTGCGGGTGGAGCGGGCGAGCCCAAAAAACATGGCGGCGCTTTGGCTGGTGACCAGCCCATCGGGGCGACCAGCCAAAACCGTTACTAGAGCAGGGCTGCCAGGGGAGACCCGCTAATTCGCTGCCACTGCCACT
>DGYA01000097.1:6614-6946 GCA_002396505.1 Cyanobacteria bacterium UBA5018
CCACTGGCAACCGCTGGGCCCTGGCCCTGGCAACCGCTGGGCCCTGGCGGCGGGCCCAGTTCAGCCCGCCTGGATCAGCCCGCCTCGATCTGCTGGCCAATCCAAGCGGCGCTGGCCGGTGCCAACAGCACGCCATTGCGGTGGTGACCGCAGGCCAGCAGCAAACCCGGCTCCGGTTGTTCCAGCAGGGGCGCCGGCCGGCCCAGCGGCTGACAGCGCAGCCCCTGCCACTGGCGCACCACCCGGGCCTGCCTCAGCCAGCTAGGCGCCTCGCCCCCCAGCTGGCGCAGATCCGCCAGAGCGGCGGCATCGGCGTCCAGCCCCGGCTCCAG
>DGYA01000097.1:7207-7412 GCA_002396505.1 Cyanobacteria bacterium UBA5018
CGTTGAGACCGCGCCAAACCACCGCCCCTGGCCAGTTCCACCGGGGCGCCTCGGCCAGTTCCAGCTCCAGCGCCTGACCCAACACCGGCTGCAGCGCCAGCGGCGGCTCCATGGCCAGCGGCGGCTCCAGGCCCGCCAGCGGCGCCGCACTGCCCAGGCCCGCGGCCAGCACCAGCCAGGGGGTCTGCAGGCAGCCACCACCGGC
>DGYA01000090.1:0-599 GCA_002396505.1 Cyanobacteria bacterium UBA5018
AATGAGCTGGATAACTTTCAAGCCGAGTGTAGAATGAATCTAGTCTATCCTGTGGATTGCTCGCTTCACTTTGCTCTTTTAAGTATGGACATTTGCAGGTGGCGATAGCCTGGCTAATAGGTTGCTTGATTGATAGCCATTGATTCTCAAGATTGTTTGTCTCACTGAAATCAGTCCTGAGGCGATCCAGCGAACGCAGTAGATATGGCATGGAAAGCAAAGATTTTTTTCGAGTAGACCGCCTTTGTGATGAACTGCCATTGTCACTGGGTTGTTTTGAAACATCCAGGTGTCCAAAATCTTTGTCCACGGCAATCCGGCAGGCAAATATTTTGACATGAAGCTTGTAAGCTGGAATGATGCCAGCTGCCTTCAATTTATTGAGCTTTGCTTCTGCGTTCTCCCAGCATTTAGCGATGTAAGGGCCAAGATCGTAAAATTGCTTGTTTTCCCTTGGCCCAATATCCAGCCTCAGCTCTTGGTAGTGAAGAGCCCAGGGCAGCTCCGGGCCCCTACCAGGGGTGGAAGATTCGGTAAATAAATCGGCATCAAATTCAAATAGAATCTCATCGATTCCAGAGCCGCCTGTTTCCTGCAGC
>DGYA01000090.1:759-5855 GCA_002396505.1 Cyanobacteria bacterium UBA5018
CCAGAGCCGCCTGTTTCCTGCAGCTTTATCATCAAGGCCGCTTGAATCTCTGGAACGGCTTCCAGAGAATTGACCCTGGAGGCGGGAGCTACCTGTGCTGACTCATTTACCGGAGGCCTTGGCACAAGGCCAGAAGTGCCTTCTTCCCAAGATCCATAAGCATACTTATTCAGTGATGTTGATAGCTCGTCAATTAATTTGTCTGCTGCTACCTTCTTGTAGCTTCCCACTTCCTTCCGAAAGTTAATGCTGCTCTCTACGTCTGCAGGGGTGACATCATCATATGCTTTTGATGCTTCCATTTGAAAGGCAAAGCACTGTTTGCCTAGCTTTTTTGCATGCCTGAATTCGTGGTGCGTATAACCGAGACCTTCGCCATATTCGCTATCAGATCTTGTGCCATAACGTGCACCTAGGAGCAGGATGTATATATCGCATCTTTGTATATCGTCAAAACATGTCTTCAGGACCGGGTGAGGGCTCTGCGCTTCGCTGTTTACAGGTGTGTAGAGACCGTCTTGTTTTGCCAGCCAGTAAAACACCAACTTTCGCTCATGCTCCAGATCGCTAAACGTACTTGAGATGTAGCAATGGCGAGCCATGCTTTTCAGCTCCTCTGTAATGCCGTCGTCGTTGCCGGGAGTATATCTACATCCTTATCTGTATGCATTTTTCTGGCTGATATAGAGACACTGAGGCTGGTCCGTGAATCTTTCTTATTGTCGGATAGCCTGTAGAAGGAAACACGGCTTTCAAGCTCAACGGCCATATTTTCTCTACGCATATTGTCTTTACGCATCTTGTCTCTGCACAACTTGTCTCTAAACAATTTGTCTGGAGATCTGTGAGGTTGCCAGGCGTTGGAGCGCATGGCCCCTGGATCCAAGTTCAGGAGCTTCATCAGGATGGATGAAGAGTGGGATCCCCTTGGCAGACCCGCACTTCCACATGCTGCGCAGGAGCCCCACATGCCTCTACTCAGAAGAGATAGGCGTAATTGTCGCACACTATCCGTTTCACTGCTCATCCCCTGAGCCTTGAATCACTGAACTTTCGGCCATGGCCCAATGGCCGCCGAGTGCACCAACCTTTTTCAATTCGGCAGATCCCAGCAAAAGGCTCTACAATTCTTTGACAATAAGAATTCGGAGAACAGGATGAAGGTATTAGTCGCAGAAGTGGAGATAAATTTTTGAGCGCCTACGGCGCTAAATGGTCCAGCCTTGCGTTTTGCGTTCCTTACTAGCTCTCTAAAAAGTAAAAAACAGCCAAATGTAAAGAACTAAAGAGTTTAAGTGTAAAGAAGCAAGTCCTGGGGGAGGCAACAGACGCGGAACCCCACATCGCTGAGCCGGTAGTCCGGGTGGTCGCTGAGGCGGTAGGCCGAGCGGCAGGCCCCGGGGTCGTAGTCCCAAGAACCGCCGCGCAGCAGCCTACGTCTTACATCATTAGATTTGTCATTAATCCATGGGCTGCCATCTGCCGGAGCTCCATTATAGGTGTCATGCCAGTGATCAGCGCACCATTCCCACACATTGCCATGCATATCATGGAGGCCCCAGGCGTTGCCGGGAAAACTGGCAACCTCAACAGTTTTCTGGCGATACGCTCCTTTTGGTCCATCTCCGTAACTATAAATGCTGTTGTAATTCGCCAGCGCTGTGGTGAGCGTGGCGCCGAAGTGAAAGGGTGTTGTGGTGTCAGCCCGGCAGGCATATTCCCACTGCGCCTCACTGGGAAGGTGATAATTCTTGCCGGTGCGTTGCCTTAGCGGCCGGCAAAACTCCCGCGCCTGGGCCCAGCGCACTTTCTCCACCGGCCGGTTGGCGCCCTTGAACCTGGAGGGATCCGGATCTAGCTGCATCCCCCAGGGCTTTTCCCCTTCCTTCGGCTCCCATTCCGCCACCGCCCGCCACTGGGCCTGGGTCACAGGCGTGCGCCCCATCAGAAACTCCCCCACCTGCACCCGGTGCAAGGGCCGCTCATTGGCGCGGCTGCCTTCCTCCTCCTCAGCTGATCCCATCAGGAAGCTGCCGGCCGGAATCCGCATCAGGATTAGCTCCACGCCGGGTGCGAGAAGCTCCCGATAGGCCAGCTGGCGGATGCGCCAGCGGATCAGGCGCCAGGGTTCCGCTGGTGCGGTGGTCGCCGCGGCTGGGGGGCTGGTCATGGAGGGCAGGCCGAGCCATCGCTCCTAACCCTATGGCCAGCGGCATCGCTATTCAAGTGGGCACCTTCAAGCCGGCTTCTTTGCCTTTGCCCGTTTGCGTTTCGGGGCGAAGCGCTTGTTCAGGGCCTTGTTGATCGCCGCGGCGTCGAAGGCCTCGGGGTCGAAATCAAGGTCAAAGGCCTCACGGTATGCCTCATATTCTGGATGGCTGGGGTCCGCCAGCACGCCACGAATCGACTGCCAACCCCACAAGCCTCCAGAATCTTCCGGTGGGCAGGCCCGTTTGCCCGTGACACACCTCGGGATGGCCGCTTCCTCACTGGGCTGCACCAGGATTTTCTCTAGCACCAGACTGTGCATCCAGCTGTCGCCGAAGTCGTACTCGTAGCGCAGCTTGGCTTTGGGTTGCACCAGGAGGGCATCCAACCGTGCCTCAGCCTCATCCAGGCAATCATCGCTATTGAGCATGATCGGATCGCTGAAGAAGACGACCGATCTACTGTTATAATTGCCGGCAATGAAGTGATGCAGATGGTCGTTTTGCCAGTCCATGGCGATCTGAATCACGTCATGCACATCCGCAAGGCTGATCGCGGCGGGCAACCACAATCTTCGCCAGATCGGGGGCTTGCTGCCTTCTAAACTGAGTTTAATCTGGTATACCTCCGCCATCCCTTCCGGCAATTGCCGCTGTTCCTCGGCCCGGCCAGAAGTGCTGTAATCCTCATCTGGGCAATTCCGTAAACTGCCCTGCACGGCCTGCATGCTCTCGCTGAGCGCCTCCAGCAAGCGTTGGAGTTGGGGATCGACCGTATCCATGGGGCTGCCGGGGCGTGGATTGGCCATGTCATTCTGGATTGGCAGCTTGGCCTGTGGGCACACCAGATGTAATTTGGAAGAAAGCTTGGCTGATTTTTAAAATCTGCCAGCCTTCCTCAAGCGGGTTCAGGCTGGAGAGCAAGTGCAGGTGACATCTCGTGGGCGAGTGATTGCCCGCATCGCTCCGGAGCGCGACCCCGCCGAGGATGCCCGCCAATGAATACTCGATCTGGGCAGCAAGATCTTGCTTGGCGACATGATCTAGTGTCTTCCAGATGGCGTATGGAGTGGCAATGCGGATCATCTGTGACAGCCACATCCTGCTGTTCTGGGCTAACGCTCCTGCTCGGCTCAGCAGCCACACCGCCGACACCCTGGAGAAAGGACTGCAAGCGGGCATGCTTACCAGCGCCAACATCTCCCTGTTGGAGTTGGCGCTCCTTCATGAAAGCGGTCGCCTTCCCCTCCCCGAAAATGTTTCGCCTCTGCTTTATATCTCCCGACTGCTGGAGTCCCTGCGCCTGAAGATGATAACCATCACTACAGAGATCACTTTACTATCGCGGGGTTCCATGTTTCAGCGCGGCGATCCAGCCGATCACATCATCGGCGCCACCGCTCTCCACGGCGGTTGGCCCCTGATCGCAACCAACGTAAAGCTGCGCGCCCTGCCGGAACTCAACTGCATCAGGTAGCCCGTTACTTAAAACCCCCTGCTGCAGCGAAATGTCCTGCGCCTGGTGTTGGTGGAGAAGGTTAGGTAAGGGCTGCACCAGCCAGCCCTCCCCTGGCGTTGAGACGCCTGGGGGCATTGGTTTCTGTGAGCGCTGCTGCCGGCCCTGAACGCTGGCCGCCTTGGCGCTTGCGGTCCTGCGCTTGTCCACCCGTGCCTGTTGTTTCCCGATCTCGCTCCAGCCGCTCAGCCAAAGCTGCTGCCGCTGCCAAGGTTTCGCCAGAAGAAAAGTTGGTGACATCACTGATCACCCTGTTGGAGGCGGGCACCAGCCCCTGGCGGCGCGAGTGGGATGACGCCACGGGCGGTCACCAAGTGAATCTGCTCTCGGGCCGTCGCTACTGCGGTGCCAATCCGGTGCTGCTCAGCCTGGGTATGCACCTACGGGGTTCCGCACTGCCCTACTGGTGCGGCTTTGGCGAGGCCAAGGCGCTGGGGATCTTTCCCCGCAAGGGCAGCAAGGCGGTGCATGTGCTGCGGCCCCAGCTACATCACCACAGCGAAAGTGAACTGGCAGGGGCTGGATCAGCGGCTGGAACTGGTGACTGCGCAGCTGGGAAATCGGCAGCTGGGGAAGCGGCTGCCGGGGATGGGGCAGCTGGGGAAGGACCCGGGCGCAGTTGGGTGAGCTACCGGCCGGTGGCGGTGTTCAATGCCGCCGATTTGGAGGGCGAAGCCATCGAGGCGCTGATCGAAAAGCGGCGGCAGGCTGCAGAGCTGAGCCAGCGGCCGGAGCCGGAGCGGCTGGCGGCAGCGGAAGCGGTGCTCAACAGCTGGCCGGTGCCGGTGAGTTTTGGGGGAGATCGGGCCTGTTATCTGCCGGCGGCTGATCGGATCGCGCTGCCGGATCGTGCGGCCTTTCATTCGGCGACAGCCCTCTATGCCACCTGGGCCCATGAGGCCATCCACTCCTCAGGCCACAGCTCCCGATTGGCCCGCGATCTATCCGGCGGCATGGGTGCTGACGGCGATGGCGGGCGGGCCTATGCCCGAGAAGAGCTGGTGGCCGAGCTGGGGGCAGTGTTGCTGGGGCATCGCCTCGAAATCGGGACTGCCATGGCCAACCACGCCGCCTATCTGGGCCACTGGCTGGAGCTGCTGCGCGAGTCGCCGCGGCTGCTGCTGCAGGTGCTCAACGATGCTCGCAGGGCCGCCGATCTGATCTGTCCAGAAGATCCAGAAGTGTTAGCGATCTGAGAGGGGGATTGGACTGGGGAAGATCCAGAAGCGGCAGGGAGCTGAAGGGGGATTGGGCTGGGGAAGACCTTGAATTTGTCCAGGTTTGGATTGCCTGCTGCCAGCTGTCAGGGCCTGGTGCAGGGCACCTGCCATCCGATCAGGCTCCAACACGGTGACTTTTAGGAAAGGTGTCAC
>DGYA01000044.1 GCA_002396505.1 Cyanobacteria bacterium UBA5018
CTCGCCGTTCTTCAGCTCGATCAGGTTCAACACCGTGCCCTGGCCGGTGGTGATCGCGCTGAACTGGCGATTTTGCGTCACGGCCTTGGCCAGAGTGGCCGCAATCTCAATGGATCCACCCGGGTCGTTGGCCAGACTTCCCGTGACCGCCAGGCCATTTACTATGGCGTCGAGAGGATCAATGTCCAGCTGTGCTTTTGCGGTGGCCGCAAAAGCTTGGGCAGTGGCTTTTCTGGCTTCAATCAGTTTTGTCCACGCGAAAAAAGTGGACAAAACTGCCATTAAGGCCAAGACCCCCATCCCCATCACGCCATGCCGCAAGAGGCGCTGGCGGTCTTCGGCGGCGATTCGGGCCCTGTTCGCCTCTTCCAGTTTCCTGCTGGCTTCTTGCTGCTGGCGCCGCTCCTGTTCAGCAAGTTCAGCATCGCGCTCGGCCCCACTGCGCTGCAGAAACTCCATTGCACTGTCGAATCCGGTGGCATAGCGCTCGGCCCAGGCCTTGTTTGGCTGGCGCTGCTGTTGCCAGTTCTGGTAGATCGTGAGCTCCGGATCGTGAAGCGTACTGGCCTCTCCCCTGGCATTCAGGGAAGCACTCTCCGCCAGGCGGCGGTAGGTCTGCGCCGCCTCTGCGTCCTCATCCACCCAACGCCTTAAGCGCTCCCACACCCTCATCAAGCTCTCGTGGGAGATGTCGATCACCTTTTCCGCCGTGAGGTTCTCGCCGGCAGGTGGCATCAGGAAGGAACGGCTCGGTTGGCGGAAAAGCTCGATCACCTCAACCACCTCCGTTTCCGTGGCTTCTGTAAGAGCGCAGAGGTAGCCCAGGGTGGAGGGCCGGCGGACGCCCCTGCCGTCGGTGGCCTTGTCGGTGAGTGCCTGGAACAGCTTTTCGCAGATGCGCTGCCGCAGAGATGGCTCCATTCCCGTGCTGGCGAGTTCGGCGTAGGCCTCCTCGGCATGGGCATCGAGGGCACCGGCCATCGTGCCGATTGCTTCGTAGTGGCGCAGGGCCAGGGGGTCCCTGCCTCTCTCCTGTTGCCAGTTCGCCCAGGTGCGGTTCAGGGCATGCTGAAGAATCGAAAGCTGGTCGGGGTTGTCGCCCACGTCGTTCACCAGCCGGGTCACGAGCACCGGCTCGATCTCGGCTCCCTGCACCCGGATCGGGTTCACGATCGCGTCGCGGCGCTCCTCCGGGGTGAGCCTGGGCACTAGGTAGAGGCCGGCGTTGATCGCCTCGGCCAGGTCGGCGTACTGGGTGCAATCACCTAGAAAATCCGACCGCATCGTGAGCACCACGAAGATCGGACAGTCCTTCTGTTGCTGCATCTCCAGCAGCAGCTTCACGAAGGCGGTGGCCTCCTCGCTGAAGCCATGGCCATTCGTCCACAGGTCACCGGGCTGGGGGCCATCGGTTAGCTGCCGGTAGCGAAACAGCTCCTCGAACTGATCTACCACCAATAGCAGATTCACTTCCTTTGCCAGGCTCGCCTGCTCGAAGATATCGATCAGCCCCCGCTTGCTCATCCGCAGGGTGGTGTCGATGATCTCCACCAGCGGCAAGCCCCGCTCCTCGAAGTTGCGGAACAGCACCCCGTCTTCGGCAAGGGCTTGGGCCAGCGCGGCCAGCGGGTGGTTGCCGGGCCGAAACTGGGCCATGCGCCAGCTGGTGCCGGCGCTGGTCATCCGTCCCTGGTGCAGGGCAGGCCGCAGACCGCAGTTCACCAGCGAGGACTTACCACTTCCTGAGCTGCCGACAACCGCCAGAAAACGCCTCTGGGCCAGCTTGTCGACCATGGCATCCACCTGAAGTTCTCGGCCGAAGAACAGGTGCTCCTCCTCTTCCCGAAAGGGCCTCAAACCCGGAAAGGGATTGGTGATCGCCGTGGCTGATGCTGGATTCATTCAGACACCCTCTCGCTCCTGATGGCCTGCAGGAAATCACCCATGGCTTCTTCCTCAAATCCAGCCAGCCCATTGATCAGAGCGGCTTCCTCCATATCGATCATGTCCTGTTTATGGTCCGTGAGCGGCTCGGACAGATAGGTGGTTCTGGCCCGCAGTGGCCGGGCGCCGCGATAGGCCCTGATCTTGCGATGGTCTGAGTCGATCGCATTTTTCCAAGCCTCATCGCCGGTTCCATAGAACAGCAGCACGGCATCACAGGTTGCCAAAAGCTGTTCATTGGCCTCGCGCACCGCAGACGCATCTCCAGCGAAAAGGGGCAGCTTCCACTTCATACCCCGTGCCTCTAGCCATTTGCGCAAAGGAACCGTGAGCTTGCGGTCTTTTTCGACGCAAACCAGATAAACCAACTTTTCAGCTTCACCTTCGGGAGACTCATTTATCTCTCCCTGGCTAGAGGAAGCCTGCTCAATCAGCTCCAGATTTCTATAGATCGTGCTCTTTAATTCCTCCAGGTCGCCTGTGATCAGAACCGCTCCCGCCTGCGCTTCGGCATCCTGATGCAGTGCCTCGATGAAGGCCTGGTGCTGCTCGTTAACTGAGCTGGTGTTCGTGGGAAGCCAGATCACCCGCTTCAGGGAGCCTGCCTTGCTGGCCTTTGCCGCCAGTTCGTTCTGCAGCAATCCGATCGATTTCTGACTGGAGCCATCAGGGGTGGCGCCGGGGGTGGCACCCACCAGATGGATCGACAGACTCGAGGCTTTCAGCAAGGTCGTTGCTGCCGATCGATAGGCCGCCTCGTCATCTAAGGGCAGCGGCTGATCCGGCACTACGGCGTAGCCATTCAACTTCAGGTCGGCGATCAGCTTCTCTCTTGTTTCCCGGCGATCGGTGCTGCATTCGGCAAGATAAATCGTTGGTTTCGCGCTCACCAAGGCAATTGGAGCTTGCGCACCGCTGGGGCTCTTAGCTTCAAGCATCCTGATGAGTGAGGCGGCATCGTAGGCGAGTAGTGCCACTTTTCGATAATAGCCTTGTTTGAACTTTTCGCCAAACTCTGGATCGAGCTCCAGTGGCTTACCCCCTTCTAGGGCATAGAAGTCGTAGCCAAGAACCAACTTAAAAGCATCTGGCAAAGTAGCAAGAGTGTCAACCGGCGTCTTCACCACCTTGAGCAAGCGTGAATTATTCTCTACTGTAAGACCGCCATTTTTCTCGGCTTCCTGGCAGAATAGGTGTGCTTCGCGGGTGCACCACTTAGATTGAATGTAGGGCGGAGTGAGGATGGAGATTAACAGGGCAACGTCTTTAAACTGTTGGACGATCTCATCAGCGAATACATCATTACCACTGAGTTTATCGTCCCTCCAGATCGCAGCATCCCTGCCCAGCCTCATGTTGAGAAGGCCCTGGAGTGTCTGGTGAAACCGGGTGACCCAGCCTTGCTGCTCAGCAGACAGCGGTTGGTTGTCGATATGGGCGTAGCTGATGAAAATGTGCTTGCCAAACTTCATTGTCGCAGCTCCGAGATTCCTTCCCTAAGGATCACGATGCCTAGACAAGGAGGCAATGTCACCTGTTTACGAACAATGCTAAAAAATCACCCTAAGCTCCATACGCCCAATGTGTCAAGGGTTTGCTCAATCCGTGGTGCATAGCCGCTGCCCAGCAGCCAATGCGTTATCCCGCACTGACCGACCTTCTCTCTGCCCCCCCAAATCCCTTCCGCTGAGGAAGACTGCTATAGCCGCTACACGATCACCGTAATCAGCACCATGGAGCTGGCCAGGACGAGCAGCAGGGCGAGGGTCAGAGCAAGCTCCTTGGGCATGAACTCGGCAGCAAAATTTGCTTGATCATGGCACCCAGATCCCCTTTTGCCTGCCATGGTTGCCGCCGCCGCTAACAAGGGGGAGATCCTGCTGTTTATCTACTTAACCTTTATGAGGGGCTAACGCAACCACCACTGGCTGAGGAAGGCCCCTTCGCCAAGATTGAAGTTATTTCGCAATCAATCAATCAATCAATTGATTCTATCATTTGCAAATAATAGCTTCCATGATCAACTAGCGCCATAAATTAGTGCCATCGATTAATTCAACCAATTGCCACGCTAAATTAGGCCTTAATTGTTGCCATCAATAAGTGCCAGCAAATGGTTCGCTCTGAGAATCTGGCGGATGCCTTTTGTGGTGGCGGGTGTGCGTTAAATCACAGTTGGCCCGCAAGCTGGCTTGCAGAAGCTTCCAGACCCTTAAGCACCGGATCGGCGACGCCCTCTGGAAATCCAGATGGCAATTGGGCGCGCACAGTTGTAACCACCCCTGGAGTCTGGGCGATCAATTCGGTGAGGATGGCTTGAGCATGATCACCAAGTCCCAGCCGTTGTGCGGTGATCAGCATGCGGCTAACCGTGATATCCGTAGGTTTGTAATACTTACTCTTTTCGCCATACCAGGCCATGGCCATCCTGAGCTTTTGCTGGGGCCACTGGCCACTGCGGCGGCCGATCACTGGCCAGGCTGAGAGCACGTCGTAGAGCGGCGTGAACTGGAAGCGGCCGCCAGGGTTGAGAAAGAGGCTGAAGTTTTTGGCATGGCCATCAATTGCCCGCAGCATCCAGAACAACACCTGTGCCTTGAAGAAGTTAGTGAGGTCGCGGCGCTCTGTGGATTGAGCCAGCAACGCGGCAATAGCCACCATTCCAGGCCCGCCATTATTTTCGTACTTGTTGGTGGCAGGCGTTGAGGTGGCCTGGCAGAAGTCTTCCGTTGGCAGGCGCAGCCAATAGGCGCCACTGGGATGCAGGCGACGATCAAATCGCTCCACAATCAAACAGCGCTCACCGTCAAAACTGGCCATCTCGCTGGTCGCTACCGGCAAGCCAAAGGCGTGCAGGATCCTGCTGCACAGCCATTCATTTTCAACAGAGTTGCTGAAGTCAATCTGGCCCTCGCCGATGATCCCCATCGGCAGCTTGAACAGATGGGTGGTGGGGGTGCTGTTGAGCGGCAGGCACCATTGGCCGTTGTGGAGCAGGAAGGCGGTCTTCTCCTGGGCGCCGGCCACGGAGATCCGCAGCTCATCGGCCTCGGGCCCCATCGATCCTGGAGCTGGCGCAGCCGTGATCCCTCTCAGTCGCTGGCCGATCTGCTGCTCTGTGAGAGGCCGGGCCTCGATGCGATCGATTCTGCTGGGCTCCTCGTCTGGCGGCAGCAGCTGCACAGCGCCAGCGCAGTCGCGGCCGATGGCGGCCAGCAGATCGAAGGCAGTGGTACTGGCGGTGTGAAAACGACTCTGAGCCCTGCGGCGGATGGCGTTGCTGTCGGGCAGAAGGTTGTCAAACCAGCTCTCCACCGCGCTGCCCGTGAGCCTTGGGGCCCCGAAGCCAGCGGGCAGAGACAGCGACAGCGGCCGGAACTGACTGGAGCGGAGCCAACTGTCGTCGTAGCTGAACTGTTGAGCCCCCTGGGCCGGCAGCCACCAGGTGCCGACCCGTTCGCCGTTCATCCACACCGCTAATGAGCGTGCCCGCGTTGGCTGGCCGATCACCACTCGGCCAACTCGGTTGGGCTTTGGCGTGGTCGCACCACCAGCTCCAGGTTTAGGGCCGCCAGGATCAGCAGCAGGCGCTCCACGGTGAGTCGCCCAGGCTGCAATTCGAGTTGGGAGAGGCGCGCCTGGCTGGTACCGCCCGCCTTGAGCGCCAGTTGCTGCTGGCTCATACCCAGCTGGCGCCTCACCCCCTTGAGGAGCAAGCCCAGCTGGGCGGGGGCCAAGATCAGCTGCTCCTCGGCGGCCACGGCCTACTCGGAATCTCAATAAACGCACAATAACAGGATTCTCAATAAATAGCGTTTATTGGGATTCCTGATAATGGTGGGGCGAAAGGCTCCTGGAATGGGCCAGGGATTGGTCAGGCCCAGCCCCGCGCCACCCAGGTCGGCGATGCGGGCACCGCTGCGATGTATTGCCAAATCAGCCAATACATGACCAGTATTGGCTGATTGCGGCTCCTCGCCAATACTTCGCCCCATGGCGCTGCCAAACCTCTGGGGCCTCTACAACCTGCGCTCCTCGCCGTTCTTCCAGGCCACGCTGCGGGCGGATTCGGAAGCCACGCCGCTGCGCTTGTTTGTGGGGCGCCAACGGGAGCGGCAGCTGTTGCTCACCACCATCGGCAGCAGCCCCAGCTCCCGTCAGGCGGTGGCCGGCCGGCCGGGAATCGGCAAAACAACTTTGGTGCAAACGGTTTAGGCCGACGCCCAGGCGGAGGGCTACTGGAGTTCAAACGAGATCATTCCGATCAGCGCAGAAGGCGCCAGCGAACAGCTGCTTGGGCTGCTGCTCTCCGGCGTCTACGACGCCGTGTTGGCGAACCGGCCCACAGCGGCGGGTCCCGAGGTGGAAGCCGCTCAGCAGTTGGTGCGCAGCATCCGGCTGCGGGGGGGCGGTTTCTCGCTGTCGGCATTTGGTCTTGGGGTTGGCGGCAGCCAGAGCGAAAGCCTGGCCACGCCGCCTGGGGTGTTGCTGCTGGATGGACCGCGGGTGTTGCGCGACCTGTTGCGCTACGCGATCGGCCAAGGTGCCCGTGGCATCGTGCTGCACCTCAACAACCTCGAAAATCTCAGTGAGGCGGATGCCTCTCGGGCGGCGGATCTGCTGCGGGGCATCCGTGATCAGGCCCAGCTGCAGGACGGCTTGCATCTGATCGTGGTGGGCACTACAGATGCGGTGCGCACGGTGGTGCAGAGCCACACCCAGATCCGATCGGTGTTCAGCAATCCCCTGGTGCTGGAGCCGCTGGCGCTAAGTGATGTGGTGCAGTTGCTGGCCAATCGTTATGGGGCATTGCAACTAGACCCGGCTAGACCCTGGCGATCCCCTGTAGATGATGCGGCGGTGCAAAGGCTATATGAGCTGTTTCGCGGCGATCTGCGCGGCCTGCTGAAGGCTCTTGAGGATGGCATCACCGCCCTGCTGGGACTCACCACCGCAGGCGCCATGGTGGCACCGGTGGGGCTTGATGATCTGCTGCTCACGCTGCGACAACGCAACCAGGTTGAACTACAAAACCAGCTGGGCGATATCGCCTGGGAGCGCCTGGTCGCCTGGGCTGGTGTGGATGCGGCGTCAATCCAGACCCAGGCCCAGCTGGTGGAGTTGTGGGCGGTGAAACAGCCATCGGTGTCGCAGACCCTCCAACAACTGATCGAAGCCGGCGCTGTTGAGCCGCTGCCAAGGCGAGGTAGGGAAGCCATTCAATACCGCACCACCGGCACCGCCCGGCTGGCGTTTTAGGGGGCAAGGAGCGGGTCTGACTTGCGGCTGAGTGATTGGTGGAGCGAATGCTGAGAGAACGAATGGCGAGAACGAATAGCGAGAACGCTGGCCCCAAGTTTGGTTTTGGCTGCAGGAGCTGCCTATCTCAACAGCGAAGCCCAAGCGTGAGATCGTCTAGCGACTGCGGCAGGTAGCCAGCTGCTGCGATCGCCTGCCGAGCTTCTGGCGTTAGGGATGGAGCGATGGCTAGCTTCTCCACCTGCCAGTCCGAGAAGTGGGGGAAGGCCTTCAGGAAGCGGGCCACATGGCCATCGAAGCGGCCCAGATCCTTGATCAGCGCTAGTTCGAAGCGCTTGCAACTGCCCAGCCGCAGGCGCTTGGAGGTTTCATCGAGGGCCACCAGGTCAATTTCGGTGTCGCCCCTGCGGTCCCACCAGCCCTTGATGGGGGAGGTGAGCGGGAAATCGCCAATCCCGAGGCGGCTGCGTTCCTCGTAGAGCTGCCCCACCAGCCGCTCCAGGCCGTGGCCCTCGACCGTCATCAGCCTCTGGTCGGCCTGTTCCAGCAGCACCGGCAGCGGCCGGAAGTTGATGGCTGCGGTGGGCATCGCCAGGGCATCCAGCCAACTGCGCAGGAAGTTGTCGCGGATCATGTAATGGCTCTGACGGGCCTTGGGATTGGCGAACATCGGCAATCTTTTCTCCACCAATTCGTAGCGTTCTTCTAATATCTTGAGGTAGCCGCCCACCTGGCTGCCGATTGCGGGGGCAACGGAATCGGCATGGGACTGCAGGTCGGCATGGGTGCAGCCCGGGTTGCGTGCCACATACTTCAGCACCAGGTCGTAGCGGCCCTTGAGTTCCCTGAGAAACCAGTTTTCTGCTTCCGTTCGCAGGGGTGAACTGCTGCTAAAGAACATCTTCTCCAGCAGTGTTCTCCGATCGGCGTTGATCACCCCCTGCTCGAAGCAGTCGCGATAGAACTTGGGCACCCCCTCAAACAGGTTCCAGAGAAATAGCAATCGCTCCGGCGAGGTGTCCGCATGGGCTTCCAGTAGTTCCAGCAGCGAGGCGATGTCGAGATGCCCCAGGTTGATGGTTGCGGTGGTGCGCTGATATAAGGAAGCGCTGCGGTCCTCAAGGAGCACCTGCATCTCAGTGTGCAGGGAGCCCAGCACGATCAGGCCGCCTCGGGCCTCGGGCGTGGCGGCAAGCCGGTCCACCACGGATTGAAGCTCGGAAGTGAAGGGATAGAGGGCCTTTCGATTGAAGTATTGGAAGTCATCGAGGGCCACGATCCAGCCTTCGGCGCAGAGTTCACCGATGCGCACCGCCAGCGAGCGCAGGTCATGGGGTAGGGGCGCGCTCACCCCGAAGTTCTGGATGAAATCGCGGGCGGTGCTCACCACGCCGGCCGGATCGGAGTCGGGGATCTGGATGTAGAGCACCCGCTCCCGGCGCTCCGGCTGCAGCAGCTCCAGCACCAGCCGGGTCTTGCCGATGTGGCGCCGCCCGGAGATCTGCAGGAAAAACCAGCGCCCGTGCTCGAGCACCTGCGTAAGCTCCGCCCGCTCCGCACGCCTGCCGTAGAAGCCCCACTGCGTCACGTTGAGCTTTACTTAATAGTTTTTATATTAACTGGCCATCCCTGTGCTGGCCTTGCTTCTGGGCGGGTCAGAGGCTGCTCTGCTGCCTGTCTATCACCCATCGGATGGTGTGGCATCGTTGACTCCCTCCCCGCCGTGAACAGCGGAGATTCCTTCTACGCTGGACATGGGGATGCCTCAGCGATCGGGTGGGTTGGCGCTTCATAGCCTGCTGCCACCAAGTCGGTGGACTGATGCACGGCTCCACGCCCGTTTCGACTCTCCGCCAGTCCGGCGGCGAGGATGTTTTGAGCAGCATTCACGTCGCGGTCGTGAACCGTTCCGCAACTCGGGCACTGCCATTCCCGAATCGACAGCTCCTTTTTGCCGTCGTGGTGTCCGCAGGTTGAGCACACCTGGCTGGTGGGCAGCCATCGGTTGATGACCACCACTTGGCGGTCGTATTGC
>DGYA01000056.1:0-463 GCA_002396505.1 Cyanobacteria bacterium UBA5018
CCCCGGGCGGCCGTAGAGCCAGCGCAGCAGGGCCCGGTGCGCCTGGGGATCGTCAAGGTGCCAGCGCACCTGCCACCGCTGCCCCGGCCCGGCGATCGGCTCCAGGCTGGCCAGGGGCAGGGGCGGTAGTGCTGATCCGGTGGCCGCCGGGCTGAGCTGCAGCTGCAGCGGCCAGGCGTTGGCGGGCCAGTCCCCCTCTGGCCAGTCCCCGCCCGCCCACAGTTCAGCGCCGGTTTCACTGAGGGCGTACAGCTGCACGGCGGCCCCCCAGGAGTCCGCTGCCGCCGAACGGGGCTGCAACACGGCCGGCAGCTCCAGGGCCAGCCAGGGGGTGGGGTCGGCCTGGGGTGGATCCCAGCAGGCCCGCAGCGCCACCAGCAGCCCCAACTGCGTCAGGAGGGGCCACAACAAACCCACAGCGCCAGGTTGAGCCCGTTGAGCAGCAGCAGGGCCACCAGTGGCA
>DGYA01000056.1:626-6907 GCA_002396505.1 Cyanobacteria bacterium UBA5018
AGCAGCAGCAGGGCCACCAGTGGCAGGGCCAGGGTTGCGGCGATACCTCCCCTGCTTTGGCTCCGGTGTTTGGGGGTGATGCGGAAGGCCTGGATGCGGCCCAAGAGGCTGGCCAGCACCGTGGCGGCCAGGGGAGCGGCCAGGCTCCAACCGGGTAGGTCGGCCAGCAGGGCATGGCGACTGCCGCGGTTCAGCCAGCCCGTGCTCAGCAGCAGCGCGGCCCAGAGCGGCAGCAGCAGCCCCAGCACCGCCCCATCGCTGAGCTGGATCGGCGTCACCCCCAGCAGGCCGATGCTCAGGGGCATCAGCAGCAGGAGCAGCCGCGGCACGGTGTTGAACCAGTGCAGCGCTCCCTCCAGATAGGCCAGCCGTTGACCCCAGCCCAGCCCCCGCAGCCGCAGCGGCCCCTGGCGCAGCCGCAGGGCCTGCAGGGTGCCGGCGGCCCAGCGCTGCCGCTGGCGCACGAAATCGAGCATGGATTCAGCCGCCAGGCCGGCGCTGAGCTTCTCGCCCAGGTAGCGCAGCTGCCAGCCCCGGGCCGCCAGGACCATGCCGGTAACCAGGTCTTCCGAGACGGCCTGCTCCACAAAGCCGCCGATCTGGTTGAGGGCTGAGCGGCGCACCACAAAGCTGGTGCCGGCGCACACCACAGCCCCCCAGGCGCTGCGCACCGGCTCGATCCAGCGGTAGAAGCTCTCCTCATCCGGCAGCAACCAGGCCTCCAGGCCAAGGTTGCGCATCACCGGATCGGCATTGAAACAATGCTGGGGCGTCTGCACCAGCGCCACCTGGGGCTCCAGCAGCAGGCCGATGGTGCGCTCGAGAAAGTGCTGCTGAGGCACGAAATCGGCATCGAACACCGCCACCAGCTCCCCCTGGCCCAGGGCCAGGCCGGCGTTGAGATTGCCGGCCTTGGCATGGAGCCGCTGGGGTCGGTGGTAGTAGCGGCAGCCGTAGGCCGCGGCCAGGGCAGCCACCTCCGGCCGGCCGACGTCATCCAGCACCCAAAGGGTGCGCTGCTGGTAATGAAGGCTGCTGCAGCCCAGCAGGCACCGCTCCAGCACCGGCAGCGGTTCGCCGCAGGTGGGGATCAGCACATCCACCCAGGGGCGCCAGCTGCTTGCCTGCCAGCGGGCCTGGGCCCCATCGGCTTCGACGCGGCCATCGCTGAAGCGGCGCCAGGCCAGCAGTAACGGCAGGAGGCCGCTGAGCAGCAGCCAGCCCTCCGCCAGCAGCAGCAGCACGCTCAGACTGGCCGCCAGGGGTGTCGTGAGGTTGAGACTGGCGCTCACCCGCCAGTGCAGGTAGCGCAGGCTGAACAGGCTCAGCAGCAGCAACAGGCTGCGGCGCATCCACAGGGGCCGGCTCGCCTCCTGGCGGCGGCTGAGCCACAGGGGCCAGAGCAGCGCCAGCCACGGGAGCAGCAGCTCCGCAGTCATCCCAGCTGCGCTGCGGCGGTTGACAGCAACGCCAGGGCTTTGGCTGGGGTGGGCGCGCGCATCAGGGCATGGCGCAGCTGGGGGGCACCGACGAAGCCATTGCAGGTCCAGCCCATGTGCTTGCGGGCAATCAGCAGGCCGTGGTCGCCTTTGGCCGCCACCAGGGCCTGCAGCTGCTCGGCCGCCAGGGCCAGCTTCGCGGCGGGGCCGGGCGTGGGCGGAATCGGTTGGCCGGCCAGGGCCGCATCGAGCTGGCCCACCAGCCAGGGGGCGCCCATGGTGCCGCGGCCCACCATCACCCCATCGGCGCCGGTGATCGCCAGGCAGCGCAGAGCGTCCTCCGGGGTGTGGATGTCTCCGTTGGCGATCACCGGAATCGTGAGCGCTTGCTTCACCGCAGCGATGGCGGCCCAGTCGGCGCTGCCCTTGAAGCCCTGCTCGCGGGTGCGGCCGTGCAGGGTGAGCAGCTGGGCGCCTGCAGCCTCCAGCCGGCGGCACCAGTCGCTGGCTGACTCCTCGGGTGCCCCGCACCAGCCCAGGCGCGTCTTCACGGTCACGGGGATGCCCACGGCGGCTGCCACGGTGTCGACGATCCGGGCCGCCAGCTCGGGGTCGCGGATCAGGCCACTGCCGCCACCTTTGCTGGCGATCTTCTTCACCGGGCAGCCCATGTTGATGTCGATCAGAAAGGCGCCGGCGGCTTCGGCACGCTTGGCCGCCTCGGCCATGGCGGCGGGGCGGTGATCGAACAGCTGGACGCCGATCGGGCCGGCTTCGTCCCCGAGCTCCGCCACTTTTTGCAGCCCAAAGCCCAGTTCCAAGCTGGTGGCATTCACCATCTCGGTGAACAGCAGGGCATCGGGCGCCCAGCGCCGCACCAGGCCCCGGAAGATGCGATCGCTCACCCCCGCCAGTGGCGATTGCAGCACCCGGCAGCGCAGTTGACGGCTGCTGCCATTGCCCGCCAACCGCAGCGGTTGGGGAAAGGCGCTGGTGGGCTGGGCTTGCTGGGGCAAGGGCGGCGGGGGCAATGGCAAGGGCAAGGGGGCGAGGGCGGCAGTGATAGATGGGGGCCGATACCTGAGTGTCCTCCAGGCAACGGCGCTGGTGGGCGGAGCTGGCCTGGGCAAGGGCGCCATGGGTTGATGCGGAGCTGCCAGTGAGGCGATCGGGGGAGCTACGAATCGCCCGGCGCGATGATCCGTAGATGGCACCACTCCAGCCCCCCACTCCCCTTGCCCGCCGCCGCCACTACTGATTCCCACCCCCTGAGCCGGGCGCTGCTGGAGGCGGTGTTGGTCGATCGGCTCAGCGATCGCTTCGTGTGTGAGCTGGTGTGGACAAGGCTGGGCTATCGGCCCGCTAATCCCGCAACTCCCGCTACTCCCGTAACTGGTTCGCCCGTTACTACGCCCGCGACTACCGATAGTTCGCCAGCTACTAGTTCGCCCGCGCCGGAAGAAGCGCTGAAGCCGGATCCCTCTGCCCCCAAGGCAGCAGTGGTGTTGCCGGCCGTATCTGTCCCCTGGACCGCGGGTCCCGCAACGCCTGCCGATTGGGCCGAGGCCTTTCCGGTGGCCCCCGAGCTGATCGCCACGAGACCCGCCAGCGTGCGGCTCACCCGCTCGATTGCCGCCGAGCACAAGCAACTTTTAAAGCAGCAATTGGGTTTTGCCGGCTATCGCATCGGCGAGCTCTATCCCCGCCGCACCCGCCGGGCCACCGCCGTGAACTGGCTGCTGGCTCAGCTGGCCGAACTGGGCGAGCCCCTGCCGGAGCTGGGGCCCCTGCCGCCTTTGTTGGAGCCGCCGGCCGATCCGGTGCAGGGGCATCCCGGTGACCTGGCGGTGGGCTGAGGGGGGAATCTGATTAGCCGTTTCAGCTGCCAGTGCTCTTCTTGCTCCAGCAACACCGTTCCCTAGGATATAAGTGGTGGATTAGCGCAGCAGCCGTGCCCTGAGCAATGCCGAATTTGATGCCATCCTGACCGATTGCACGAAGCGAATTGATGTAGATATCGTTTGGCAACAGTTTTGTCAAGAAGCTAAGATTGAATACCAAGGTCGAATGCATCCACCACCACCCGTCCAAGGAGACCTGTTTCTATGAGTACTTCGCTTGACGCCACTGCCGCAGAGCTGTGCGGCGCGATCAGGGGCGGCCTGGGGCCGATGTTTGAGTGCTCTGAAAACGGTGCTTATGTACGCGTGCGCACTCCTTATCTGTACCCGGATGGTGATTTCATTGATCTTTTTTAAAGACTGTCAATCAAACAACCACAACAGTTTCAGACTTGGGTGAAACCATTCGCTGGTTGAACTCCAACACGCTTTCCGTCAAGCGATCGCCGAAGCAGGCTGCCTTGATCAGCCACATCTCGCAGACCCATGGGGTTGAGTTTTTCCTGGGCATGCTGAAGGCGCGCTCCCATGATTCAGCGGGATTGGCTGACGCAGTCACCCGTGTGGCTCAGGCGGCGTTGCGGGTTTCCGATCTTATTTTTACATCAAGATTGCGAGCTGTTGAGTCTGTGTCTGACGAAGTCGCAGATTTTCTTGAGGAGCTAAATTTGCAATTTGAGCGCAACAAAAGATTGACTGGTCGCTCTGGTAAAAACTGGAAGATCGATTTTTTTGTGAGCGCCCCGGAAAAGAGTTCCTTGGTTTCGGTTCTTTCTTCCGGCAGCCGCTCTGCGGCTCAGCAGATCACCAAAAGCGTCATCGCCTGTTGGTACGACCTTAGCCAATACGAGCTCTCGCCTGAGCCGATATCGTTCATCTCCTTGATTGATGATTCTGCAGATGTATGGTCTGTTGAAGATTTTAATTTGGTGGAATTTATCTCCAATGTGGCACGCTGGTCTACACCGGAAACCCTTGGTCAGCTGCTAAGAGCGTGACTGTATTGGCCGGAGCAGCGAAGTCTCAGGCCCGGCTGCCAGTCTTAGTTGCATCACGGCTGGCAAAATTCATTGGCGGCACATGATGCTAAATTAAACTAGTAGGAGCCGTTGGAGGGCCTATGAAGATAATAGCTACTGTGCTATACTGTAAATAACTTTTATAATGCGAAATATCTGTTATTTTTGTGTGAAGTTTAGCTATTCGATGCTACCACTTGGCCTCAGTGATGGCGAGGTTTCACAATTGCAGGGCATCGCCTATTCTCGCTGCGTACCACATTCGATCGTGTAGCACGCCCGGATCGCACTGGCCTGTGGTGCGGGCGAAACCAACCCCTCGGTCCCAATCGAATTGGCCCTGGGCATTACCGCGCTTCCTGGCTGCGGTGAAAGGGATCTCCAAAACCACTGTTCACCACTGGCTGCAGACCTTCTAGTGCAGCCGCACCGGCAGCCTTCGTTCAAGCTCTCCAACGGCCCCTTCTCTCCTAGGACAGCAGTACCAGGTGGCGCGGATCGAGGAAATAAGTGGGTTGACGCAGCTGGCGAATCAGCTCATCATCGAGCCGGGAGTGGTGAATCACCGCGTGTTGGTTAGGTGACACCCCCGACGACTCATCTTTCCCTGACCACCCAATATGCAAGAGTATGACTGCAAATCTAACGAGGCCTCTCAGGTGCGATTATTCATCCTTTCGGTAGCAATGCTTCATGCCATTTTCATGGTGTGTGAATTATATCCATGGGAGAATCCTATCCTTCTTAAGGTCGTCAGCAAAAAACTGCCGGAAAGTGAGAAATTTACGTCTTCTCAAAGAAATCTAATAGCAACAATAGTACACAATGCTGGTATCTACAATTTTATCATTGCTGGCGGACTCGCATGGGCTGCTTTTTCCAGCAATGTTTCAATCGCAGTGGGAGTGTCGCAGGTACTACTCATTGGCGCTGGTGTTGCCGGTATCTTTGGCACGTTAACGCTCAAATCCCCGTTGACTATCATCCAGGCTTTGGCTGGAATCGCTGGCTTTCTTCTTGTTTCATCTCGAGGACTGACATGACATTTCAAGTGAAACAGGCCGAAAGCCTGTGCTAGGTGGTTTCTGGAAAAACCAGCCCCACATGCCAAAGCCTGCGGAGCTGATCGTGGTGGTCGCAATAGTTAACCTGCCCGAAAGGCCGGAGGTGCGCTCCGGCCTGGCGCTCTCCCTTATTCGCGCCGGATCCATCTCCGTGGCCAGGCCCGCCCAGGTGGCGGGCTTTGCCCTGCCCAGTTTCCTTGAGATCCTCGCCTTCCTGAAGATCCACGATGCGGGCACCTTGATTGACCTTGTCCAGATTGGCCATTTAGATCTGCTGCACCAGGTGTTCGGCGCCGTGGTCCTCACGTCTGTCGTTGCCGATGAGATCGGCATCTATATCTCCCCTTAGAGGGGCCGGTGTCGGGGCTATCCGCGAGGCGCTGGCCGCAGGTTGGCTCACCATCGCCAAAGCGGAGTTGAGAGCAGCTAACAGCTACTCAATCCCGGCGTTGACGCCGGTGAATGCAGCACGATTGCCCTGGCTCTGCTCCGGCAGGCGGCTGGCGAAAAGGTTCTCATGATCTTGGACGATCGCTGCGGCAGGGCCGAGGCCAGGAGCCAGGGACTCGCCATCATCGGCACAGCCGCCGTGCTGATGCTGGCCAAGGAACGGACCCTGATCCCTGCCTGTGCGTCTTTGCTGCTTGCTCTGCGCGAGCAGGGTTACTTCCCCAGCGATGTCGTGGTGGCCGCGATGCTAGGCCAGGCTGGCGAAGCCTGAGCACGGCACTTCAAGCCAAATACACCCAATAAGGGGTGCTCCAAGGCCGCCCTCTCTGCTCAGCTAAGGCTGGTCAGGGGCCTTCGCCGATGCTGTGCGATCAAGGGCGTGGGGCGGTGACTTTCAGGAAAGGTGTC
>DGYA01000035.1:0-463 GCA_002396505.1 Cyanobacteria bacterium UBA5018
CCTGTTCTAGAACTTGATAATGTCCATAATCAATATGGAAATGATTTAAAGCCGGAGAGGCTAACTATGGCTCTCTCTGCCTATCAGAAGGCTGTCGGTGTGCATTCCCAATTTCTGGCTAATATCTACAAGAATTTAGGTTTGGTTCAGAGTCAAAACGGAGAGCTAAAAAAGGCAATTGCAAGTTATCGTCAAGGTATTAGCTTGAGTCCTGAATTTGTTCCTCTTTATATCTCTCTGGGTCGGGCCCTAATCAAGGAAGGGAAGTTAGAGGAAGCCTTTGACACCTTCCAAGAAGTCATTGGGCTAGATTCCCATCGGGAAGAAGCCTATCTCGGCTTAGGCGACCTTCGGCGTCAACAAGGAAATATGCAAGAAGCCATCGTCAACTTCCAGAAAGCCGTTGAACTGAATCCTAATCATGCTGGAGCAAACAAAGGACTAGGAGACTGTTTCCGAGATC
>DGYA01000035.1:649-11078 GCA_002396505.1 Cyanobacteria bacterium UBA5018
GAAGCCATTACAGCTTATGGCAAGGCGATTCAAATCAGTCCTAATAATCCAGAGTGTTACATTGGGTTGGCTTTGGCTGAGCGTCAACAAGGAAATGTGCAAGAAGCCACCGTCAACTTCCAGAAAGCCGTTAAACTGAATCCTAATCACGCTGGAGCAAACAAGGGACTAGGAGACTGTTTCCGAGATCTGGGGAAAGCAGATGAAGCCATTACAGCTTATGGCAAGGCGATTCAAATCAGTCCTAAAAATCCAGAGTTTTACTTTGTGTTGGCTTTGGCTGAGCGTCAACAAGGAAATGTGCAGGAAGCCATTGTCAACTTAAAGAAAGCCCTTGAACTCAATCCTAATCACGCTGGAGCAATCGAAGGGCTAGGAGACTGTTTCCGAGACCTGGGTAATGTAGACGAAGCCATTATGGCTTACGGCAAGGCGATTAAAATCAATCCTAATAATCCAGATTTTTACTTTGGATTGGCTTTGGCTGAGCGTCAACAGGGAAATGTGCAAGAAGCTATCGTCAATTTAAATAAAGCCATTGAACTCAATCCTAATCACTCTGGAGCAAACAAAGTGCTTGGAGATTGCTTCCGAGATCTGGGAGACTGTTGTACATAAATTACACACGTCCGTGGATACATGCAATAGTATAAATTCTGCTATCTTGAGGCAAAAAGCGATCTAAAAGAGGCTGACTTGTCAGCTTGAGCTAGATCAATGTGACTGCTTTTGCTGCGATCTGCAATCTTACCAGTGAGGCGCTGTCGCGGTAGATTTCAGCATCAGTCCGTGCTGGTCGCTCTGTTTGTGGATGTGCCCACAGCAAATCAACGTGCAACAAACTCCTAGCCGCAATCCCCTTGACGTGAGCCCCTTTAGAGGTCCAGTTGCTATGAGAGCTGGTGGATAGGTCATGCTCCAGTTCATCGAACTGCCAGAAGCGAACCTGCGGGACATGCAGGGGCTGGAGATTGAAATCATGTCCACCAAGAGCGAATCATCCAAGCTCGATTTTTCCTTTTACCTCCATCGCACTGCCAATCGCGGGCTGCACTGTTTGATTTCCTATGCCACCGACCTATTCAACGCTGATCGTATCCAGCGGCTCAGCTCCCACTTGCTGTACCCATTGAGGGACGCATTGCAGTGCCAATCCACCCCTGATCGCTCATCACAGTGTTACCGAAAAAGCAACGACTTGTGCTGAGCAGTTCAGGGATCCGGTTGCAAGGAAGGCATCACCCCGCCGCGGTGGTGGGCGATCCAGGCCTGCTCTAGGAACTCCCAGACATCCCTCCCCTGTTGCCTGAGGGTGGTGGTGACCGTGAGCAGCCGGCTGCGGCAGATGGCGCAGCTGGCCGATTGGACGCTATGGCTGTTGCTCGGTAAATCCCTGATCTTGCGCTGAATCACCGACTGGCGCAGGGCCCGTTCTGCGGCGTTGTTGGCGGGCTCGATCCCCTCCATCTCCAGGAAGGTCCAGAGGCCATCGGCCACTGGCAGCAACTTATGGCAGGTGCGCACCGTCTTGGCCCACGGCGTTCGCTCGCCGCGCTGGTAGCCCAGCTCCACCACCCGCTGCAGCGTGGCCACAAACGCCTGGCGGATTGGCCGGCAGGCCAGCTGCAACGTGGACCAGTCGATCGCGGCGTCCTGCCACTGGTGCCACTGGACAAACAGCTGCTGCTGCAGGTCCAGCAGCTCCGCGCCACCAAAGGCGTTCCCGAGCAGCTCGATCGCAGCGGCCGTCGAGCGGCTCAGCCCTTGCACAAACACCGTCACCACGGCGGTCACCATGACCCACTGCCAGCCGGCGCTTGCGATCGGGATTGCATTCGTCGGCGTTGCCGGTGGGGGCGCCGGTTTCATCGACATTCGCCCACAAAAAAGCGCCCCGAGAGACGCTTTGGCAATAAAGGCTAAGCTTAAGGCCGCTTTTGGGGGCAATGCCTTAAGGGCCCACAAAAATTTTAGCTATAAATTGCCTACAAAAACGGCCGCAAAAACACAAGCCGAATCAGGCGGTACCGCAGAAGGTAACATCGGGGAATTTGAGTTTGGCTTCTTCCAGGCTCTTGCCCTTGCCTTCTTCTTGCCAGTAGTTGATCACTTCGGTGGCTTTGTTGAGCACCTCAACGCGTTCGTTGTCGGTGATCCAGCTCTTGCCTTCCAGTTCGGTTTTGAGCGTTTCCCAGGCGTCTTCCCGGGGCCAGAAGAAGTAGGCGGTGAGGGGGCTGGGGCCGCCGCCCACGATCTGGTCTACGGCCAGGGCCACGTTGTCGGGCAGCCAGAGGATCTTGAGCAGGAAGCGACCCTCGTCGGCCTTGGGGGTGTAGCCGGAGGGAACGCCGTCTTCGTCGATGGTGGCGGTGGCCAGAGCGGCGCTACCACCACGCATCACCGGACGCCCCTGGGTGGTGTCGTCAGCCGCAGCCACCAATGGCTCGTCGCTGATCTCAGCGCCGATAGCGCTCTCGGTGGCTGTCATGGTGGTGTCGCCCAAGGCAAAGTGTCAAACAGCTAACCTACCAGTTGCTTCGCCGCAGATCCCTGGGCCCCGCACGCCAGCCGAGCGCCGTGCTGCTGTTTGACATCGATGGCGTGATCCGGGATGTGGGCGGCAGCTACCGCCGCGCCCTGGCTGAAACGGTGCATCACTACAGCGGTTGGCGGCCAGATCCAGCCTGCATCGATGCCCTGAAATCGGAGGGCTCCTGGAACAACGACTGGAAGGCCAGCCTGGAACTGCTGCGCCGCCATGGTGTTCAGCCCCTGCCGGGCTTTGAGGCGCTGGTGGAGGTGTTTAGCGGCTTCTATTTCGGCGGCGATCCCGAGGGAGATCCCAGCCGCTGGCGCGGTTTTATCGGCTCTGAACCGCTGCTGGTGGAGCCGGCTTTGTTCGCGGCCCTCTCGGCGGCGAATTTTGCCTGGGGGTTTGTGAGCGGTGCGGAGCCCCCCTCCGCCCGCTACGTGCTGCAGCAACGGCTGGCCCTCGGCCAAGCCCCCCTGATCGCCATGGGCGATGCCCCCGACAAGCCAGATCCCACCGGCCTGTTGCGCCTGGCCGCCCAGCTGGCCGGGGAGAGCCTCGGGGAAGCTGCACCGCCGGTGGCCTATCTGGGCGACACCGTCGCCGATGTGCACACGGTGCTCAGGGCTCGCCAGGCCTGCCCCGGCCAGCGTTTTTATGCAATGGCGGTGGCCCCGCCCCACCTCCACTACAACCCCGCCGCTCGCGCCGCCTACGAAGAGCAGCTGTGGCAGGCCGGCGCCGACGCCGTGATCCCAGCCACCACCGCCGTGCAGGAGCAGCTTTTGCAACTCTTAGCCTGAGGGTTCTGTTGCCGAGCGCTCAGTGGCCGGAGCCCAGCGGCTCAGCGCCACACCCTCAGCGTTCCATCGCCGCCACGCTTTTGAGGGCAGAGGCGGTGAGCACCTCGCGGCCATGGTCGGTTACGGCCACGTCGTCTTCTATGCGGATGCCAATGCCCTTCCAGCGCGGGTCAATGGCGGGCTGGCCCTCCGGCACCGGCAGTCGATCACTCACGTAGAGGCCTGGCTCCACGGTGAGCACCATGCCCGGCTCCAGTTGCACGGGGTGTTCGCCGAGCCGGTAGGCACCCACGTCGTGGACATCCAGCCCCAGCCAGTGGCCGGTGCGGTGCATGTACAGGTGCCGGTAGGCCCCCTGTTCGATCAGGCCGTCCACTTCGCCCACCAGCAGGCCCAGCTGCCGCAGACCCTCCACCAGCACCCGCACCGCCGTTCCATGCACACCCTCGGCGGTCTGGCCCGGCCCCACCGCCGCCACCGCCGCCTCCTGGGCGGCCAGCACCAGTTCGTAGAGGGCCCGCTGTTCGCCACTGAAGCGACCGTCGATCGGAAAGGTGCGGGTGATGTCGCCGTTGTAGTAGTCGTTCAGGCTGCAGCCGGCATCGATCAGCAGCAGCTCGCCGGCATTTAAGCGGGCGCTGTTGGCGGTGTAGTGGAGCACGCAGGCGTTGTCGCCCCCGGCCACTATCGAGCCGTAGGCGGTGCCGCGGGCCCCCTGCTCCATGAAGTGCTGTTCGATCACCGCCTGCACCTGGCGTTCGCTGAGGCCGGGCCGGGCCACCTGGCGGGCCAGTTCATGGGCCTCCGCCGAGATGCGACAGGCCTCCCGCAGCAGCTCCAGTTCCTCGGCTTCCTTGCGCAGTCGCAGCTCATGCAGCAGCGGACAGGGGGCCACCAGCCCCAGGGCGGCCTTGCCGCTGCGGGGGGCGCGGTCTAGCTGTTGGCCCCAGGCCTGCAGCACCAGCGGCTCCACCTTGGGGTGTTTGCCTACGCGAAAGGCGATCCCCTCCGCCCCTTGTAGGTATTCGCCCAAGCGCTGGGGTAGCTCGCTGATTGGATGGGCTAGATCGGCGCCGAATTGGGCCACGGCCCCCTCGGTGCCCCAGCGGAAGCCATGCCACACCTCGGCGGTGGGTTCCTTTGCGGCCACGAACAGCACGAATTGGCTGTCCTGGCGGTGGGGCAGGAACAGGGCCACCGCATCGGGCTCATCGAAGCCGGTGAGATACCAGAAATCGGAGTTTTGCCGGAACGGCCATTCACAGTCGGCGTGATGGGTCACCAGCGGCGCCGCCGGGATCACCGCCGCCACACCGCCCAGCTGCTGCAAGAAGCGCGCCCGCCGCTGGGCGTAAACGGAGGCAGGCAGCGCCGTAGGCACAGGGGGCAGGGCTTAGGTGGCACCAGTGTGGAACAGCCCAATGGGCCGTTGCGTTGCGAAAGCTGGTGCGTTGCGAATGGGCCTGGGATCTGTATGAACTGGAATCCCTATGACCTGGTATCAGGTACCAGGGATCTGTAGACCTGGAATCCGTAAGGTCAGGGCTCCTCGGGCCTAGGTACTCGGAAGGCGAGGGAAGCTCTGGTTGAAGGCTGTGGATCAGAAACCGAGGATCAGAAACCGAATTAAATGGAGACCAGATCGCGGCGGCAGCAGTTGGTAATCCAGTTCAGCTGTGTCAACTGCTGCTTTGTCAACCGCAGCGGGCTCAACCGCAGCGGGGGCAACTGAGATGGGCCAGCAGCCCCCGGCCACGGCTGAACGCTGCCGCCTGCTGTTGGAGCATTGGTGCAGCGGCTTGACCCTCAGCGGTCGCGAGCGGTCGCTGTTCGCCGGTCAGTTGGCCCAGCTGGAGCGTCAACTAGGGCGGCTGCAACGGCGTCAGCTGCGGCTGGCGGTGTTCGGGCGGGTGGGGGTGGGTAAGTCGAGCTTGCTAAATGCCCTGCTGGGCGAGCCGTTGTTTGCCACCGACGTGGCCCACGGTTGCACCAGGCGCCAGCAGATTGCCCCCTGGCTGCAGCCGATCCCTGGCCTAGATGGGCTGGAACTGGTGGATACCCCGGGCATAGACGAAATTGCCGCCCCCGGCCGGGCCCGGTTGGCGGCGCGGGTGGCCCTCGGGGCCGACTTGGTGATATTGGTGATCGATGCAGACCTCAGTAGCGTTGAACTGGAGGCGATCGTTCCCCTGGCGGCCAGTGGCAAGCCGCTGCTACTGGTGCTCAACCGCTGCGACTGCTGGCCCGCCGCCGAGCTCCAACAGCTGATCGCCAGCATTCGCAGCCGTTTGCCAGCCGCCCTGGCGCTGGAGCCGATTGCCGTGGCCGCCGCGCCGCGCCAGGCCGAACTGTTGGCCGATGGTCGGGTGCGCTCTCGCCCCGCCCCGCCCCGCATCGAGCCGCTGCGCCAGCGGTTGATCGAGCTGCTCACAGACCAGGGAGTGCTGCTGCTGGCCCTCAATTCCCTGGCTGCGGCAGAGCGGTTGCAGCAGGCTCTGCAGCGGCAGCGGCTCAGGTCTTGCCGCCAGGCCGCCGACAGCCTGATCGGCCGCTACGCGGCACTCAAGGCCACCGGCGTCGCCGCCAATCCCCTACCCCTGCTGGATTTGGCCGCTGGCCTGGCCTGCGATACGGCCCTGGTGGTGCAGCTAGCCCAGCTCTATGGCCTGCCCCTGGGGGGCGCCAGTGCCCGCCAGCTGGCAGCTCGCCTTTCGGGCCACAACAGCCTGTTGGCGGGCGCCCAGCTGGCGATTCAAACCCTCTTGGGTGGCCTCAAGCAGCTGTTGCTGGTGGCGGCACCGCTCACTGCTGGCCTCAGCCTGGCGCCGGCGGCACCGGTGGCCCTGGCCCAGGTGGCCCTGGCCGTGCACACCACCCGGCTCACCGGGCGCCTGGCGGCCAGGGCGCTGCTGCGCAGTGCCAATCGCCGCCATAGCCCAGGGGCGCTGATGCGGCGCTTGGCGCAAACTGATCCCCAGTTGCGGCAGTGGCTGCTCGGTTGGTCCGGGGCCCATGGCCGCCAGCCACAGCCGGGCAGGGCTCCGCTGCCCTGAGGCGCCGAGCAGAAAAACAAAGATGCAGCAGTTGGCCCTGTTCGGCACCAGCGCCGATCCCCCCACCATCGGCCATCAGCTGTTGCTGGAGGGCTTGCTGCAGCTGTTTCCGCAGGTGGTCACCTGGGCGAGCGACAACCCGATCAAATCCCATGGTGCGCCCCTGGAGCTGCGCAGTCAGATGTTGGCGGCCCTGGTGGCGGAGATCGCCAATCCCAGGCTCCAGCATGTTCAGCAATTGAGCAGTCCCTGGGCGATCGAAACCCTGCAGCGGGCGGCTGCCCGCTGGCCCCACACCGAGCTGGTGTTCGTGGTGGGCAGCGATCTGGTGGGTCAGATCCACCGCTGGAAGCAGGCGGCTGCCCTGCTGGCCGGTTGTCGGTTGGCGATCGCGCCGCGCCAGGGTTGGCCGCTGGCGCCCGGGGAGCTGCCGGCCTTGCAGCGGTTGGGGGCGCGGCTGGAGCTGCTGCCGCTCACCGTGCCAGCCACCGCCAGCTCGGCGCTGCGCGATCGCCCCGACCGCCATCAAATTCCGGCGGGGGTTTGGTCGCTGCTGTTGCTGCACAATCTTTACGGGTTGTCCGAGGTGCCGTAACCCCTCTGGGCCAGCCAGCATCGATGCGCATCGCCCTGGCCCAGATCGATCCACTGGTGGGCGACCTGGCCGGCAATGGCCGCCAAATTTTGCAGGCCTGCCGGCAGGCGGCCGACCAGGGGGCCGAGCTGCTGCTCACTCCAGAGTTGTCGCTGTGGGGCTATCCGCCCAGGGATCTGCTGCTGCGGCCGGCCCTGATCGCCGCCCAGCAGCAGGCCCTAGACGAGTTGGTGGTTGGTTTGGCCAGCTGTTGCCCGCAGCTGGCGGTGCTGGTGGGGATGGCCGAGCCGATCGCCGCCAGCGGCTTGGCCAGTTTGCCGAATTTGTGCAACGCCGCCGCCTTGGTGGAGGCCAGCGGCTGGCGGCCGGTGGCGCGCAAGCGGCTGTTGCCCAACTACGACGTCTTTGATGAACGGCGCTACTTCCGCCCCGGCCAGAGCCCGGCGGTGCTGGACCTGGTGCGCGGCGGTCGCCGCTGGCGCCTGGGGATCACCATTTGCGAAGACCTGTGGGTGGAGGAGCAGCGGCTGGATTCAGTGCTTTCTGGTTCAAATCCGGCTATTCCAGATCGGATTTCTATAAATCAGTCTGGTCTAGATCAGGCTATTGTCAATGCTCCTATTCCAGATCCAATCGGCGAGCTGCAACCGCTAGGCATCGATCTACTGATCAATCTCTCGGCATCGCCCTTTGGCATGGGCAAGGCGGCCCTGCGATTGCAGTTCGCCGCCAGTGCCGCCCGCCGCCTGGGCTGTGCGGTGCTCTATGTAAATCAGGTGGGCGGCAACGACGAGCTGGTGTTCGACGGGGCCAGTTTTGTGCTCAATGCCGCCGGCAGCCTGGAGCGCCAACTGGCCTGTTGCCGCCAACAGCTGACCTGTTGGGATCCGCCAACCCCATTACCGCCATTGGCCTCAGCCGATGCATTAATTACCGGTGCAACAGCCGCCGGTGCAGCAGCCCCCGATGAAACGGCCCTCGGTGCGCCAGCCATCAACCCCATACCGATCCCCTTGGTGATGTCGCCGTCGCTGGAGTTGCCCGATCCCCAGGAGCAACTGTTGCGCGCCCTGGTGCTGGGGGTGGCCGATTACGCCCACAAATGTGGCTTTCGCCAGGCCCTGTTGGGTCTCAGTGGCGGCATCGATTCGGCTCTAGTGGCGGTGATCGCCGCAGCGGCCCTCGGCGCCCACCAGGTGCAGGCCCTGCTGATGCCCTCCCCCTGGAGTTCCGCCGGTTCGCTTGACGATGCATCCGCCCTGGCCGGCAGGCTTGGCATCGCCACGGCCACCCTGCCAATTGCGCCGCTGATGGCCGGCTTTGACGGGGCCCTGGCGCCCGCCCTGCCGGGGGGGCCGCAGGGAGTCACCGCCGAAAACCTGCAATCGCGCATTCGCGGCACCCTGTTGATGGCGGTGGCCAACCAGCGGGGCCAGCTGCTGCTCTCCACCGGCAATAAATCGGAGCTGGCGGTGGGCTACTGCACCCTCTACGGCGACATGAACGGCGGCCTGGCCGTGATTGGCGATCTATACAAAACCACCGTGTTTAGTCTCTGCGAGTGGATTGATTCAGCGGCGGCGGCCAGTTGTCGGGCGGAGTTGGCCCTGCCCAGCACCGGCGAACTGGTGGGTTTGGCTATCCGCCACAAGCCCCCCAGTGCTGAACTCAGACCAGACCAGCTCGATAGCGACAGCCTGCCCGATTACGCAGTGCTTGATCCATTACTCAAGGCCTACATCGAGCGGCACTGGAGCCTGGAGGAGTTGATCGCCCACGGCACCCCGCCGGAATTAGCGATGCGGGTGCAGCTGTTGCTGCGGCGATCGGAGTTCAAACGGCGCCAGGCCGCCCCTGCCCTGAAGGTGAGTGGTCGGGCGTTTGGCAGCGGTTGGCGGATGCCGATTGCCGCCGCCTGACCTGGCCAACAGATCAGCTGTTGCCAGGCCATTGTGGAGGTAGCTCCCTGGATTAGCTAGATGACAGTGTCTGGCCTGGCGGCCCCCCACACCTCCCCGATGGCCAGCATTGGCGTGCCCACGGAGATCAAGCGCGACGAACAAAGGGTGGCCCTCACCCCCGATGGCGTGCGGGAGCTGGTTAGCCAGGGCATGGAGGTGAGGGTGCAGGCCGGTGCCGGCGCTGGGGCCGGCATGTCTGACGCCGATTACGCCGCCGCCGGCGCCCGGCTGGTGGATCGCGAGGAGGCCTGGGCCGCCCACCTGGTGGTGAAGGTGAAGGAACCCCAGCCGGAGGAGTTCGCTTTCCTGCGGCCCGATCTGGTGCTGTTCACCTACCTGCACCTGGCCGCCTATCCAGAGGTGGGCAAGGCGCTGTTGGCGGCGGGCACCACCGCCGTGGCCTACGAGACGGTGCAGCTGGAAGACGGCAGCCTGCCGCTGCTGGCACCGATGAGTGAGATCGCCGGTCGGCTGGCGGCCCAGGTGGGTGCCCACCTGCTGGAGAAGCCCCACGGCGGCCGCGGCATTTTGATGGGCGGTTGCACCGGCGTGCGGCCCGCCCGGGTGGTGGTGCTAGGGGCCGGCATCGTGGGCTGGAATGCCGCTCGGGTGGCGGCGGCGATGGATGCGGAGGTGTTCCTGCTGGATCGCTCCCCCCAGAAATTGCGCAGCCTGGAGGCGGACCGCCGCGGTCGCCTGGTGAGCTTGGTGAGCAGCAGCGGGCTGATCGAACGGCTGGTGCCTGGCGCCGATCTGCTGATTGGCGCGGTGCTGCTGCCCGGCGGTCGCGCGCCCAGGCTGGTTAGCGAGGAGCTGGTGCAACGCATGAAAGCTGGTTCGGTGATCGTGGATGTGGCGATCGACCAGGGGGGCTGCATCGCCACCAGCCGTGAAACCACCCATACCGATCCGGTGCACTGCATCCATGGCGTGCAGCACTACGCGGTGGGCAACATGCCAGGGGCGGTGCCATTTACCTCCACCGAGGCGTTGATGAGCGTGACCCTGCCCTACATCCTGGTAATGGCGGGCCGGGGGCTCAGCGAGGCGGTCACCGATCGGCCCGAACTGCTCTCTGGTTTGAACACAGTGGCTGGCGCCATCTGCCATCCAGGGGTAGCCAAGGCCCTAGGCCTGGCCTCGCGCCACCCAATGGCCTGCCTGCGTTAACAATCACTCGCACATCTGTTGCGCATCTTTTACCTGCCTACCGCTAATAGATCGCCGCAGATCCCTTGCTCGCAGATCTAGCGATCGCACATCCATTGCCTATCTATCACCAAAGGATCGTCGCAGGTCTATGGATCCTGGATCGGGCAATCGTACATCCGTTACCCATCTATCGCTAGCCACCTCTCGCAGATCTCTTGCTCCAAGATCTCTCGCTCCCACATCTGTAAATCGCACATATATTGCCAGCTCCAAGCACGCATATCGCCAGCCCCAAGCACATATATCGCCAGCCCCATTACCCCTTGCCCCCCAGG
>DGYA01000035.1:11279-21395 GCA_002396505.1 Cyanobacteria bacterium UBA5018
CCTGGGGGGCAAGGGGTAATGGGGCGCCAGGCTCCTTAGGCGAGCCTGGCCAACGGCCGATAAAGGGCCGCCGGGTTGAGCCCCTCCCGCAGGGCCACCAGCAACCCGGCGGCTTCGCAGTAGCTGGCCGCCGGCAACACCTCCAGATTCAGAGCCTCGGCCGTCACCTGCAGCAGGCAGGGGTTATCCACCGCGATCAGGGGAATGCCCCGTTCGGCGCAGGCCAACACCGCCGCTCCCCCCAGGGCGCCCGCCGGCGCCACCACCGCCCCCAGGTCGTCGATCCGCAGCGCATTCCGGCCCCGGCCCGCCCCTGCCAGGGGAATCAAATCCGGTGCCCGGCTCAGGCCCACCAGCACGCAGGCCAGGAAGGTGTAGCCCAGCTCTTCGCCGGCGGCGCGGGGGTCGAGGCCGGGATCCAGGGGCAGCGGGCTCAGGGCAGGGGCATGGGCGCAGGGAAGGCCCAGTTCCAGGCTGAGCAGGTGGCTGATCACCGCTTCGGCGCCGGCCAGGGCATCGACGCCGGCACCCTGGCGATAGGCCGCCAGCGCCTCGGCCTGGGGATCTTCCGGGAAGCGCGCCACCACCGCGATCGCTGTGGCCCCGGCTGCCTTGAGCTGTTGGCCGGCCCGCAGCAGGGCGGCGGGGTTGCCCAGGCTGCCCCAGCTGGCGCCGCTGGGGCCCTGGCTGAGGCTCACCTCCAGGGGCACATCTGTTGTTAGCACCGGGCCGATATCCAACCCCAAACTGGCGCGGCAGCCCTCGGCCACCTGCAGATGGCGCCAGCGCAGCTCCTCGTCGATGCCGGCATCTAGCAATAGGCCCACCCGCTGGTGACGCACCGGCCCCAGGGCGATCGCTCCGGCCGCGAAGCGATCCAGGGCCGAGCCCTCCACGTAGTGGATGCGCGGGTCGCTCCAGTACAGCGCCGCCCCGTTCATCACGTTGGGGTGGGTGATCAGGCAGCCGCTGGCCGCCGCCAGCAACCGGGCCGCCGGCAGGCCGTCGCCCGCGTAGCCCCCTAAGGCGCAGCCGATGCCGGTGGGGATCACCAGCAGGCTGGGCAGCGGATCGGCGGCTCTGCCGCCAGTAGCCTTGTTCATCGCCGCACTACCGCTTCAATCCGTAGCAGCGATCCGGTCGCCCCCCCAGCCGGATTGGGCTCCACGGCGGTGATCGCCCAGCGCAGCGGGCGGCCATGGGCCGCCAGGGCCGCCTGGATCTGAGCCAGCAGCGGGCCGGGCTGACGCCGCAGCTCCAACTCCACCGGTTGCAAATCAAGCGACTGCAAATCTGTGGGCTGCAACTCAATGGGCTGCGAATCAGTCGGTTGCGACTCCATGCTGCCGGCCGCTGGGCTCACTTTTGATACTGGCCGAACTGGGCCTCGTAGAGGGCGTCCTCCTGGCCGGCCAGCAGCTCCAGATCGCTGCGGGGGAACGATACGCAGAGCAGGGCATAACCTTTCTCGCGCAGTTCGGATTTAACGCCCATGGCGTCGGGCTGGTGCACGCTGCCCTGGCGGATCAGCGCCGCGCAGGTGGTGCAAACACCGGAGCAGCAGGAGCTGGGCAGGCCCACCCCGGCGGCTTCCGCCGCTGCGAGCACGGTCTGGTCGGCGCGGCAGGGGAAGCTGTGCTTACCGCCGTCGATATCGGCAACGACGGTGAAGGTTTGAATCTCGGTCAAGGAAGCGGCCTTGGGGTTGCGCCATCCAGGATTCTCCCAGGCAGCCCCACCCTCACCCGGCTGTGGTCGGTGCTGCCGGAGCAGGATTGGCGGCCCGCGCCTCCCGATGCCCTCGAAGACCGGCTGCGGCAGACTGCAGAGTGAGCAAGCCCTTGTCCATGCCCGTGCCATCACCGAATGGATCCGTGCTGCGCTGGCCAGCCGCCGCTGAGGTGCTGGAGCGCTCCAAGTGCTGGGCCGCCGAGCAAAAGCTTTGCAATCCAGACCTTTTGGCCGTGGGGGTGTTGGGCTCCTACGGCCGAGGTACCGCCGGCGTGGGCAGCGACCTGTTTGTATACGGCCTCAAGGAGTGGCAGAGCCTGCCCCAGTGGAACCCGCGGCTTGCAGAGGCGTTGCGCCACGACACCCTTTGGCTGGGGGATCCGCCGCCCTGAGATCTTCTGCGACTGGTGTGTTCGTGGTGCAATGACTTGAAGCTTGGCGAAGTAACTCTTGTAGGGTTTGGGGTCTCTAGTCAGAACGCTCAGATTGGATACTGCAGCATGGGTACCAATAAAAAGTCTGGTAGCGTTTTTGCTTGGTTCCGCCACTTCGTCGATACAGTGCATAGGCTGTTGCTGTGATCGATGCTGACGCCCAAGGCAACTGGGTTCTCAGGGTTGCATAGATGTCAAACATTGCATCCAAGGCAGCAATATCGGGTCCTGGGATCAGCAGCTCTGATTAGATGACGATATTGACATGCAGTGGGTAACGCTCACTGCATGATTAAAACTGCTCAGTCGCCCATTGATGCCAGCTTCTAGCTTCATGGATGCAATCGATCCAGACGTTTGTATCGACAATGATTTCAGCCGTTCCATCATATCCGGCCAGACTAGTGAGAGCCACGGCATGTTGAGGTATTGGAAGGTTCGTCGCCGCGAATGAAATTCATAATTTCGTCCGCACCGAGTTGCCTGAACTCTGCATTGAAGCTGCCGCGCACTTTCGCTGCTGCTTCCCTCAACTTAGCCCTGCGGTCTTCTTTGAAGCCAGTGCCCACAGGCGTGATGACGATCTTGCTGCCTTCCAGGCTGAAGCTGACTTCGCTACCCGGCGCGACGCCTGAAGCATCGCGAATGTGCTTAGGGAATGTCAAGTTGGAATGCTATCGCGTTAGGGGGCTTTGGCTTGGGGATCCACCAACATGAGATCGATGGCCCTTGGCCGTGCAAAGGCCCCGTCCTGTGGGAACCACTCTGTCTCAACGAGCTGGTCTGCTGAGGCCGCCTTTCTTAGCGCCTGCGGGGGCTGCACCAGAGCCGGTGTCTACGGGTGGGAAGCGAGGCTTGAAAGGGGTAGCGCCACTGGGTTTGCGCGGGCCAGCCGGCCCAATGTTCACCGGCGGCGGCGGCTCATACACCGGCTTGGTGGGCAGGGCCAAGGAGCCGGAGCTGGCGGCGGGAATGCCGAGATCGCGGGCGATCGAGGCGCCGAGCTGCTGAAACTGCTCCTGGGTGATCAGGCCCTGCTCCAGCAACGCGGTCCCGAGGGCGAGCTTGCTGCGCCGCTCCTGCAGGGCCGCCAGGCGGCCGCAGCCCTCCACAGCGTTTCCCCCGAAGGGAATCGTGAGCATCAAGCCACCACCGAGCTGGGAGGCCGTGGCACTGCTGCTGCTGGCATTGCCGCTGTTGGCCTGGGCACTGCTGCTGGGATTGGCGCTGAGGCCCGCCAAGCTGAAACTGGGCCGGGCGCCCTCGCTGTAACGGCAGCGCACGTTGTCTTCCGTTTCGATTTCGATCGAGGGGCCATTGGTATCACGAAAGCCTGGCCACACCTGCAATTGCTGGGCGGCAGCAGGCAGGGCAGCCAAGGCCACAGCAAAGGCCAGGGACGGCGCCAAGCACACGAGCAAAAGCTCGCCGCAACAAGGCAAAAACAGTGCAGGGCGGCGTGCCATGGGGCCCATTAGGGGGCGGGAGGATAGCGCTTGCAGGCTCGCACCCGCATGCTCACCTGGCCCATGGCCCCGGTGGTGTTCAAGGCCTTGGCCTCACTTTTGGTGATCGAAACGGCGCACACGGCCCAGAGGGCCTCGGGATTGAAGCGAATGAAGCTCTGGCGAGAGCGATTGCCGCCCACGGTGAGCTGATCGGGCTTGGCAGTAAAGTTATCAGGCCCGAGTTCAACGCCATCTTTATTGATGCCAACAATCTGAAAGATGGTGTTGGCATTGGGGTTGTTCACCGTGATGCGGGCTTGGGAGCCTAGGGGCGGCTTGGTGAACCAAACCGCTACGGCCAGCAGGGAGGGAAGGGCGAACATGGCAAAGACAAAAGAATACTAAAAGTTTCTAAGTCTTGGGAAAGCCTGGCTGACATGCCAGGCCGAAATGGCATTCGCGGAAGGCAACGGGAACCACACCCTGGCCGCATCGATTACACGAACAAGCAAGGGTCAAGAAGGTTCCCACTATTGGGCTGTGCAGGTTAAGACACTAGATATCTCGTAGTTGCCAGGCTTTAGGGAGCCATTACCATTAATATTTGCAGAAATCTCCGATTCACTGTTGATAGATCCTATCAAGGTTTTGGATCCACCGCCAGCCACAACCAGCAGACCCTCGATAGTTATAAATAGGCTCACATTTGACGACGAAAGGTTAGAGCCTTGTGGTTGTACAACAATCGAAGGTTGTGCTAGAGAGAATAGCGTTGATGTTGAGTTAGTAGAAATCAACAACTGACCTAACCCATTAAGTGTATTTGGCTCATTATAAGTCATTGATATATTATCAGCCTCTATACTGCAAGTTGCCGGAACGTTACCCGTCGCAGTGATCTGGCCAGTTGCAGCGTGCACTGAGGACATAGTAGCGGCACTAGCGACCAAGCCAGCACTCAAGCCGATGGCCCGCAGCAGGGAAAGAGTCTTTTTCACAGCAATGCTTGGGGAGGGAGCCATAGCGGCGAGGTTAAGAGTGAGCAGGCTTTTCATCAAAACAATGATAGTGAACAACAGCAAAGGGCTGATATTGTCATTCTTGGCTGGCGACCTGCATCCCAGCAAGAGCCCGCAGACCTTGTCTCCCTCAAATGGAGGAGGTGATCCGATTTTTTGGTATCTGTTGCTACTTTGCGGGGACTGGACGGCCTCGCTTGGCCTTGTCGAGGGATAGCGGCGCTGCCGGGTGCCAGCGGATCGGAGCATGCAGCCGTGAGCGCTGTCGACTCCCAAAGAGCTGCAAGCCAGGCAGCGGTTGAGAAGCGCCGCCAGCTTGACCTGCTCGCATCGATTCCTTGCCGCAGCACGCAGGCCTGCCACATCGGCACTGTTGGACTGTGGGCTGTGCAGGCTGCGCTTGGCAAGCGCCCACTCTCGTGGTCTTCGCCACCAAATCTGCGGCCGCTTCGAACTGGGCTGACAGCCTGACCACGGCCAAGCGGGCCAATCGCAATGGATCGCTCTCACAGGTGGGCGGCAAAGGCTATGATAAGCATTAAATAGTCGCCATCTGGGCTGGTGATTCAAACAAGTGCAATCCCAGCCCAAATAGACTCCTTTCCAGGCGATGATCATTTCAGCCAGCAAGCTAGAAAAATCCGTTGGTCGATTCAACCAACGACTTCTGCTGGCCTGCCTCTCGACTGGCTTTAAGCCAACGGTGATCTACGCTTCTGGCAGTCAAGCCATGCTGGCAAGTCTTTATCGGGGCATGGCGTTGACCCGGGGGGACTGCCTGGGTGCCTGCACCACAGGCGCATCCACTCTGGAACTTATCGCCCAGGCCCAGCCCAGCATTGTTGCGATGCACGATGATCTTCCGGATTTATCCGTAGAAAGCCTTGCCAAGCAAGCCAAAGAGATCCATCCAGAAATAAGAACGGTTGCTATCATAGGCAAACTGGATCAGCTCACTCAAGACTCAGCCAATTCAATCATCGTGGCCGACCAAGACATGCTCGTTCACCCGGAGACGCATAGTCTCATGGCCATGGCGGTTGTTACCAACACAAGTTATCAGAGTCCATCAATCCTGAAGCGCTTAAACGAGCTCAGCCAGGAGCCACCAGCAGACGTCAAAGGGATACATAGCCTAACCCCCCGCGAACGCCAACTTCTCGAGGCCTATGCCCTTGGCCTGAGCAACAGGGAGACAGCTGATCTTCTCGGTCTCTCTGTTCGAACAGTGCAGACCTACAGCGCCAATCTGATGCGAAAACTGGGAACAAATAATCGCCAAAAAGCCCTGCGCAACGCACTAGCGCTTGGCTTCAGTGCCCTAGGTCAACTATTTTAATTTTAGGCGCAATTCGCATCAATCAAGCGATTGCAGACAATGCCGCCGCTGCTGAACAACCGCAGGCCATGGTCTGCCCACAGCCAAGCGCAGGCTGGAAGCGATGACAGAGCACCTGGCTACCAGGTATCGTCCACGGGCGATTGACGACAATCGGGAGCCCTCTGTAATCTAAAAGGCAATTCATTCAGGGAGCCTAAATCATACAAATATAGGGCAATAAAACTGAAAACTAGGCCCAACCGGCATCCCCAGCAGGGCCTGACACCCTCAGGTCCCAGGCCAAAACAATGACCAAGCAGACCAGCTATTGAATGAATCTTCTGCCACAAATCAGCAAAACCAATCCAAACTTCTCGGCTGCAATCAGCTGGCTGTCAACAAGTGGCATCAATCTGAAAATTGGCGTCGTATCCAATCGACACCTCTTCCTCTATGCCCTCTATCACCTTGCCTATCGAAAACTGAACATCTGCTTCATGGCTACAAGCCAGAGCTCAGCCATGGAGGAAATCAAGCAGCACAAGCCTGGCCTCCTCATCGTCACAGCCGATCTGGAGCATGGCGATTCCGGGGTCTCCATCATAGACGCAGCCAAACAGGTTGACAACGATCTGCGCAGTGTGTTGATTATTGATTGCAGTCGGGACAATCTCAAGCTCGCCTACCGATCACAAGCAGATGCGGTGATTTGTGAGCACGAAGTTTTTTCGCCAGAGGCACCCCAGGATCGGCTGGTCTTCGCCCTGGCCCAGGGCAAACGCTTTCGCTCACCTCTGCTCAAGCAATTCGTGGCCGCCAAGCAGCCGGCTGCTGAGGATCATTTGGCGCTTGCTCCCGAATCCTTGACAAGGCGAGAGCTTGAAGTAGCAGCCCTGCTGATAGAAGGTTTGAATGATCTGCAGATCGCCGATCGCTTGGCCATGGCTTACGCAACGGTCCGCAGCCATGGTCGCTCGCTGCGACGCAAATTCGGCGTCAGCCATCGCAGCCAGCTGGTGCTCCGGTTGCTCGAACACGGCAAGGATCGCCTGCAGCCCCGCTCCTCAGGCGGCGTCAATCCGCCAGCACACTGATCACGGTGCTGGCTGTGTAGGTGCCCGCAGCCAGGGGTTGGGCTGTGGTGCTGTAGAAGCGGGCGTTGACGCTGGTGGTAACAAAGCCACCGTTGAATTGGGCATTCCCACCTGCGTTGGTGGTCGCGCCGATCAGGAAGCTGCCGTTGGCGGTGAGCTTGATTTCGGCGCCCACCGCTCCCGGATTCACCCCTTGCGGCGCAGCCAACTGCAGCTGGCTCAGGGCCAACAGGCTGGGCACGTTGGCGGTGATCTCCACTGTCTGCTGGTTGGCCACCGTCAACAGGCTGCCGTCGTCGCTCAATGCCGGCGGTTCAGGGCTCGGATTGGGCTTCACCTCCACTTCAGCGGTCTCGGGCACCGTGCCGGAGGCGGTGATCGTTGCGGTTGGGTTGGCCTGCAGGGCAGGGGCGAACAGCAGCCCCAGCAGCAACCCGCTGAAGCCGGAGCAAACAGGCCGGCGGAGCTGGTTCAGCCAGAGTTTAGCCGCCATGGCGACAGCCTATGCCAGCTGCTGCCTTGGGCTCACCAATCCACCGCCTGCCAATCCAGCTCCTGCCAATCCGCCGGATGGGGCGCCAGGTATTCAGGTGGGCTGGCCTGTGGCCGGTCGCTCGGTCTGGCAGGCATAGGTTCCGCCTGGAGCGCTGGCGGGGCGGTGAGCACCAGATCCAGGCTGATCGAGAAGCGGCTGTCGTCGGCATCTTCGTTTTCCAGCACCGCGTGATCCACGCTGGCGGGAAACAGCACCAGCAGGCCGGCCCGCGGCGCCAGATCAAACCAGGGGGCATTCCACTGGGCGGCGGCGGAGTTGGGCCGGATTGGACCGTCATGGCCCACGGCAAGGCCGGGCACCAGCTCATTGGGCTGTCGAGGCGGGAAAAAACGCAGACAACCGCTGCGGCCACTGCCATCGCCGTTCAGGTAGTAAACGGCGCTGAGGTGGGCGTTGGGATGGTGATGGCGGCCCACCACCTGGCCCAATTCGCTCACCACCGGCCAGCAGCGCTGGATGTGCAGCGCCAGCCGGCTTTGATCAAAGCCCAGCCGCTCCAGGTAGCTGGCGGCATGGCCGCTAATGGTTTTAATAAGAGGCGCGAACTGGGGCTGGCGGTGCAGTTGCCACACGCCGTTCAGATCGCCGGTCCAGGCGCAGCCTTCATCGGGGTTGGAGCTGGCGGCGCCGCGCAGCTGATGTAGCGCCTGGATTTGTAGTGCCGTATCCAGGGGATCGGGCCGCAGTTGCACCTGGCCCAGGGCCAAAGGAAACAGGGGCTGAATCGCCAGCTCGGGATTGGAGATGGAAGCCAAGAACTGGGTCGCGAAAAAAAAGCCGGCAGCTCCTGCCTCGATGGGCGGGGAACTGCCGGCTGTGGTGCTGGGGGGTGACGTTGAGGTTGGGCCTCAGGCCAGGGCGGCGGAGCCGCCCACCACTTCCAGGATCTCCTGGGTAATGGCGGCTTGACGGGCCTTGTTGTAGTCGAGGGTGAGCGTTTTGGCTAGGGCCTTGGCGTTGTCGCTGGCGTTGTTCATGGCCGTCATCCGGCTAGCCAGTTCCGATGCCGCCGCTTCCTGCAATGAACGCAGCAACTGGTTTTCCAGATACAGCGGCAGCAGGGCATTTAGCAGCACGTCGGGGCTCTGGTCGAAAACGATGTCCGAGGGCAGCTTCACCTCGGCGTTTTCCACCTGGCCCACTTCCACGGTCAGCCGGCCCTCGCGGGTGGTGAGCCGGAAGATTTCGTCGTCAGCCGAGGCGATGCCCTGGGGATCCAGGGGCAGCAGGGTTTGGGTGACGGGCTTGGAGCTCACCAGGTTGATGAACTTGGTGAAGATGATTTCGATCCGATCGGTGGATGCGGATAGAAATGCCGCCAGCACTTCATTGGCGATACCCATGGCTTCCTGGGCGTTGGGCACCTGTTCAAGGCCGGTGAATGTGGCCCTGATCGGGTAGCTACGATTTTGGAAATAGGTGATCGCCTTGCGGCCGATCAACACCAGATCCACCTTGTAGCCCTGGGCCTCTAGCTCCTTGAAGCGCAGTTCGGTGCGCTTGATGATGTTGGCGTTGTAGCCGCCGCAGAGGCCCCGATCGCCAGTGATCGAGAGCAGCGTGATCGTCTGCACCTCGCGGGAATCAAGCAGGGGGGCGTCCAGATCCTCGAAGCGCATGCTGGACTGCAGATTTTGCAGTATGCGGGCCAAGCGGTCGGCAAAGGGCCGGCTGCGCAGCACCTGCTCCTGGGCGCGGCGCACCTTGGCGGCCGCCACCAGGCGCATGGCCTCGGTGATCTTGCGGGTGTTTTTGACCGAACTGATTCGGTCGCGGATTGCCTTGAGATTTGCCATCTACTAAGTCCTTCCTCAGGCGGTGGCGAGCATGGTCGACTTCACTTCGTTGATGGCTTCCTTGAGCATGGCCTCAGCTTCTTCGCTGAGTTGCTTTTCGGTTTGCACCTTGGAGATGAATTCGGGCTTGTTGGACTTCAGGTATTCGCGCAGTTCACGGGTGAACTGACTCACCAGCTCCACTGGCACCTCGTCGATCAGACCCTTGACGCCCGCATAGACCACAGCCACCTGCTCGGCCAGGATCAGGGGGCTGAACTGGGGCTGCTTGAGCAGTTCCCGCAGGCGCTTGCCACGGCCCAGCTGCTTTTGGGTGGCGGCATCAAGGTCGGAGGCGAACTGGGAGAAGGCCGCCAGTTCATCGAACTGGGCCAGTTCCAGCTTCAAGGTGCCGGCGATCTTCTTGATCGCCTTGGTTTGGGCGGCGCCGCCCACCCGGCTCACCGAGATGCCCACGTTGATGGCGGGGCGCAGGCCGGAGTTGAACAGGTCGGAGCTGAGGAACACCTGGCCATCGGTGATCGAAATCACGTTGGTGGGGATGTAGGCGGAAACGTCGCCGGCCTGGGTTTCGATAATGGGCAGGGCGGTCATCGAACCCTTGCCCATGGCATCGGAGAGCTTGGCGGCCCGCTCCAGCAGACGGCTGTGGCAGTAGAAAACGTCGCCGGGATAGGCCTCACGACCGGGGGGACGGCGCAGCAGCAGCGACATCTG
>DGYA01000035.1:21573-80607 GCA_002396505.1 Cyanobacteria bacterium UBA5018
AGCAGCGACATCTGGCGGTAGGCCTGGGCCTGCTTGGTGAGGTCGTCATAAACCACCAGGGTGGCCTTGCCCTTATACATAAACGACTCGGCGATCGCCGCGCCGGTGTAGGGAGCCAGGTATTGGAGGGCGGCTGCTTCCGAGGCGCTGGCAGCCACCACCACGGTGTAGTCCAGGGCGCCGCGCTCGCGCAGCACTTCCACCACGTTGGCCACCGAGGCGGCCTTCTGGCCCACGGCCACGTAAACGCAAACCACGTCCTCACCCTTTTGGTTGAGGATCGTGTCGATGGCGATAGCGGTCTTGCCGGTCTGGCGGTCGCCGATGATCAGCTCCCGCTGGCCGCGACCGATGGGGATCATCGCGTCGATGGCGGTGATGCCGGTTTGCATCGGCTCATGCACCGACTTGCGCTGGATGATGCCAGGCGCCATCGACTCGATCAGGCGAGTCTCGCTGGTTTCGATATCTCCCTTGCCGTCGATGGCCTGGCCCAGGGAATTCACCACCCGACCGAGCAGGGAATCACCCACGGGCACGGCGGCGATCTTGCCGGTGGCCTTGACGGTGCTGCCCTCTTGAATGCCCCGGCCCTCACCCATCAGCACCACGCCGACGTTGTCGTCCTCGAGGTTGAGGGCGATGCCTTCGGTGCCGTCTTCGAACTGCACCAGCTCACCGGCCATCACCTGTTGCAGGCCATAGACCCGGGCGATGCCGTCGCCGATCTGCAGCACGGTGCCGACATTGCTAACCGATACCGACTTGTCGTAATCGGAGATCTGCTGCTTAAGGATCGCGCTGATCTCGTCGGGGCGGATGGAAACCATGGGTGGATATCCCCAAAGGGGGTGATTTGGTGGAGGAGGGTAGGGGGCTGGGCTTTGGTGGCTAGCTCACCTTGGTCAGCGCTAGGCCGAGGCGCCGCACCTGGCCGGCCAGGCTGGCGTCGATCACTTGGGAGCCCAGGGAGACGACAAAACCGCCGATTAGCTCGGGATTCACCTGGAGGTTGATTTCCAGTTGATCGGTGCCGGCCATGGCCTGCAGTTTTTGGGCGATCGCCTGTTCTTGGGCCTCGGAAAGTGCCGTGGCAGAAGAAACATTGGCTACAACGATCTTGCGCTGTTCGCGATAGATCTCCAGCAGGCGCTCCAGCACTGGACCAAGAATGCCGATGCGCTGGCGATCGGCCAGCAACTTCAGCAAGTTGAGGAAGGTGGGAGACAGCTGTGCCCCAAACAACTCGGTGATGGCGGCTTTTTTAGACTCCACCTCCAGCACCGGCGAGCCCATGGCTTCACGCAGCTCGGGGGATTGGTTCCATAGCTCCAGCAGGACCTTGGCCTGCTCCACCACCTGCTCGGTTTCCTCGCGGGCTTCGGCCACCTGGAGGAAGGCCTCCACGTAGGGGGTGGTAACGGTGTTGAGCAGCGGCATCAGGCGTTACCCAGGTTCTGAATGGACTGGTCGATCAGCTGAGCCTGGGCGGCTTCATTGAGCTTGCCAGGCAAGCTGGAGAGCGCTTTCTCGATGGCCAATTGGGCCGCTTCCCGCCGCAATTGATTGCTAACTCGGGAGGCTTCTGCCGCCAGGTCGGAGGCGGCGCCCTGCTTGACGCGAGCCATCTCCTCCACGGTGCGCATTTCGCTATCGCTGCGCAGGGCTTCTGCCCGCAGCTTGCCGTCGGCGCGGATCTGCTCGGCTTTTTGCTGGGCTTCAGCCAGCCCTTTTTGGGCCAGGCTGAGCGCAGAAGCCGCTGTCGCCAGACGCTCTTCGCAGTCTGTTAGATCGCTGAGGATGGCGTTGCGGCGCCGCTCGAGAATCGAGCCAAGGAAGCCGGGTAGGAATTTCCACAATCCGGCGATCACGATCGCCAGGTTGATGATGTTGGTTTCGAATGGATTCAGGTTGAACCCAAATCCACTGTGGGAGGCCAGGATTAGGGGCAAAGGAAGCGTCATTTGGCTGCCAGCAGACGATCGACGATCAGGTCACCAAGTTTGTCGGCATCAGCCCTTAGCTGGGTGAGAGCGGATTCCCGCTGGGTATCGATCTCCCTGCGGGCCTCCTCCCGGGAGGCGATCGCCTCGGCGGTGGCGACGGCCAGGGCCTGGCGGTAGAGCTTGTCGGCATCTTGCTCCGCCTCTTGGATCAGCTTTTGGCTGGCCACTCGGGCCTCCTTGAGCTGTTCCTTGAGATCCGCCTCCAGCCTTTCGGCTTGGGCCAGCTTCTGCTTGGCTTCGGCGCGGCTGGTGTTGATGTAGCCCTCCCGATCTTCCACAACCCGACCGACGGGACGGAAGAAGAGAGTATTGAGGATGTAGGTGAGGAGCACCACCTGCACCGCCATCAGCGGCAGGGTGGCATCGAGGTCAAACAGACCTCCCTCAGGCGACCCTGCGGTCGCACCTGCTTCGGCAAGCAGAAGCCAGCTGGTCATGAGGCGGGGGTGCGGGCGGGTGATCCGTTGGCTGAACCGGTACAGATGAGCGAAACCGGAACAGATCTGGAAATGGGGCGGCCTTAACGGCCTGATTAGACTTTGGTGCCAGGCGATTGAGAGCGCTAGGCGATTGAGGGCACTAGGCGATTGAGAGGGAGATCAAGCCGTTTCGGCCAAGCAAAAAAAGCTTGGCGAGCCGGCTTGAGTCACCAGCTCAGTTCGATCAGGCGAAGGGGTTGGCGAACAGCAGCACCAGGGCGACCACCAGGCCGTAAATGGTGAGAGCTTCCATGAAGGCCAGGGACAGCAGCAGGGTGCCGCGGATCTTGCCTTCAGCTTCAGGCTGGCGAGCGATGCCTTCGACAGCGCCGCCGGCAGCGGTGCCCTGACCGATACCAGGGCCGATGGCGCCCAGGCCGACGGCCAGGCCAGCAGCCACAACAGACGCAGCGGAGGTGAGGGAATCCATGGTGGAACGGGGAATGTGGGGCGCCGGGAGAGCGCGGATTGGACCGGGACGTTAACCCTGCGCCTGGGACATCTCGAGATCATCGAGATGGGCCCGGATCGAGCCGGACCTGCGCGCAGTGAGTTTGTCAGATCGGTTGCCCGATCTGGCGGATTTGAGCCGGGGCTCAGTGGTGCTCTTCGTGCACCGCTTCGCCGATGTAGTAAGCGGCGAGGGTGGCGAAGATCAGCGCTTGGATCGCACTGGTGAACAGGCCCAGGAACATGGCCGGCAGCGGCACGATCAAGGGCACAAGGAAAGCCAGCACCGCCACCACCAGCTCGTCGGCAAGGATGTTGCCAAAAAGACGGAAGGACAGGGACAAGGGCTTGGTGAAATCTTCGACGATCTTGAACGGAAGCATGATCGGCGTGGGTTCCACGTAGTACTCGAAGTACCTAAACCCTTTGCGACTTAGCCCTGCATAGAAGTAGGCCAGAGAGACCAGCAGCGCCAGGGCGATGGTGGTGTTGATGTCGGCGGTGGGGGCTCCCAATTCACCGTGGGGCAGGTGGATCAGTTTCCAGGGAATCAGGGCACCACCCCAGTTGCTCACGAAAATGAACAGGAACAGGGTGCCGATAAATGGCAGCCAATCGCGATAGGCCTTCTCGCCAATCTGTTCTCTGGCCAGATCGCGGATGTAGACCCACATGAACTCCAGCAGGTTCTGCACGCCGCGGGGGTCGCGCTCCATGCTGCGGGTGCCTACCACCACGAGGGTCAGCAGGACACCGATCACCACCCAGGAGCTCAGGAAAACCTGGCCATGGAGACGGAGATTGCCAAGTTGCCAATAGAGCTGCTGGCCTACCTCCAGTGCGGCAAATGGTAGGTGCATGGACAGGGGAACCATGGGGACGGAGTGGTTCAGGGAGCAAGAACCGCCTGCAGCAGCAGGGCGGGTTTATAGAGCACGAATCCGGCCAGGGCCGGCAGTAGCTCAATGGCCGGAATTCGCAGGGCTGCTATCACCAGAAGTACCGGAACCAGCAGCTGAAAGCGTCCGACGGAGCGGGAACCCTTGCCAAGGCGGGCCACACTGCGAGCTAAAAGCCGCAGATAGAGCAATCCAGAGCAGGCTCCCAACAACAAACTGGCGGCGGCGGAGCCACCAAAGCAGATCCAGCTGAGCGGCACCGCGGCGGCGGATACCGCCAGGGTGGCCATCATCAGGCGCTGCTGCAGGCGCACATAGTCGTCCATGGGATCGACCTGCCGCTGAGCCTCAGTTTTGGGGTCTGAAGGGATCTCGGCATTGGCCCGGGGGCCAAGCGCGCCAGACTCCGCCAGACCAGGCTCCGCTGCGCTAATCGCAGCGGCCTGATCAGCGGCCTGATCAGCGTGGTGATCGATGGTCACGCCTGGCCCGGAAGGGCCTGCGGCGCCAACGTCTTCGGGTGTGGCGGCAAGAGCTGCCTGCAAGAACGAAGCCGTCGAAAAGCGGCCGGAATCTATCACGCAGGCCTTTGCCCCCCCTGGCGGAGGCAGTTGCCGCTGTCCCCTGAAAACTCAGCTGGCCACGGTAGATACCACGGGCAGTTCCACGGGCAGTTCCACGGGCAGCAGCACCCGCTGGGCGATCAGTCTGCGGGCTCTTTCGCAGCGTTCCGTCGCCCCCATGGCCAGCTCCAGCTGGCCCAGGGACAGCCCTGGGGCGCCCTCCGCCGCCTCGGCAAGGGGTAGATCGCCTGGCTCCAGGTTCAGGGGCAGTAGATCGGGGCCGAGCAGGCTGTCGGAAGGCCAGCCCCACAGGCAGCGATTGCGCTCCATGGCGCAGTTCAGCAGCCGTTGATCGTTAGACCAATCGCTTGGCTCCGTCGCATCGGCTGTCAGGAAGAATTCGAAGTGGCTGATCTCCGGATCGAGGGCTTCCACCAGCAGCCACTGGTCCCATTGGGGCAGAGACCGGGCCCGATCCAGTAGATCGCCGCCCAGCAATCTGGCCGGATCCCAAACTTCCGGATTGGAGAATCCGGCGAAGTGCAGGCCGGCACTAGCCACGAATTGCTGCAGTCGGCGCAGGTCGTAGCTGGTTTCCTGCGGATGCAGATACATGTCGGCGAAGTTCGAATCGGCTCTGGTATCCAGTGCCCAGCGCTGCTCGTGATGGCGCCGCAGCCGGTTAGCGGCGGGCAGTTCTTTGAATAGTTGGCGCCCTAACTTCAGCCCCAGTTCGCCCGTGCCCACCTGCAGCAGGTTTAGGGCTCTTTGGCTGCGATGGATTTCCCAGCGCCCGGCATCGGCATACAGGAACAGATGCAATACCCCCTGGGGGGCCAGTTGGGCCGCCAGGGCCCGCAGGCCCGCCTCGGGCTGGTCCAGGTGGTGCAGCACGCCCACCGAATTGATGTAGTCGAAGCGGCCGCCGGGCTCCAGATCCAGCAGGCTGCGCTGCTCGATGCGCAGCTCCTCCACCTGGGCGGCGGCCCCGGAGCGGCGCGTGCGCTGTCGCGCCAGCTCCAGGGCTCCGCCGCTGATATCCACAGCCAGCACCTGGCTGCCAGGGTTGAGGTGACACAAGTAGTCGGTGCTCACCCCGGTGCCGCAGCCGGCATCGAGGATGCGCCAGCGGCGGGGTGCGCCAGCGGGGCCAGTGGCAGTGGGGCCAGTGGCAGCGGGGGAGGCTGGCAGGCAGCCGCGGGCGGCGGCCAGGGCACTGTCGACGCACCAACGCCAGTTGTAACCAGGCGGTGGGCCGTCCTGGATTGGATCGCCCGGGTAGGGGAAGCGGTCGTAGAAGGCGCTCACCACGGGGGTGGCGGCATCGCGGGGCCCGGCTGAGGGGCTTGCTGCGGGGCTTGCTGCGGGGCTTATGGAGGCCTCGGACATTGGCGGCGGATTGGTCTGGGGCGAGCTTTTCACGGGCTGGCCCCGGCTTTGGCGGGGGCGGGCCAGCCTGCTGCAAACATTTGTTCAAGACCGGCGATTTGGCGCCAGGGCGAGCCGTAATCTTCCAAAGCCAGGCTCGCTCTCCGTCAATGACCGTGACCGCCAGCAGCGGCAGCACGAGGGTTTCGCCCCAGCGCTACGACACCCTGCCGCTCTCCAGCGTCCGTCAAGCCGTGCAGCAGGATCGTTTCCCCGATGGGGGCGAACTCGGCAACCTGCTCAACTTTTTCCAGAGTGGCCAGCTGCGGGTCGAGGTGGCCCGTCGCATCAGTGCCAATGCGGAATTCATCGTGGCCCGTGCGGCCAATCGCATTTTCACTGGCGGCACGCCGCTCTCCTATCTCGATGGCCCCCTGAAGCCCGCCGGCGCAGCTGATGCCACGCCGCTGGCGGCCGATCAGCTGGCCTTCCAGCAATCGGTGCAAACCTTCTCCCAGGGCACCGTTAGCAAGGGCAATTTCCTCAGCCGTCTGCTGGACGGTGCTGGCGGGGATGCCGATGTGCGCGTGGTGCTGCCCAGCGGCTTCAGCCCGATTGCGGTAGCCCGCTACGGCAACGAGCGGATGAAGAAATCCGTGCGCGACCTGGCCTGGTTCCTCCGCTACGTGGGCTATGCCCTAGTGGCCGGCGACCCCAGCATCCTGGCCGTAAACACCCGCGGTCTGCGGGACATCCTGGAGCAGGCCTGTTCCCTGGCCGCAACTAACGTGGCCCTCCAGGAGATGCGTGCCGCAGGCGCCGGTTTGCTGAAGGATCTGCCCGAAGGCCGCCAGCTGCTGATCGATTACTTCAATGTGCTGATCGGTGAGTTGGCGGTGGCCACTCCCTCGGCTCGTCAACGGCTGGGTAGCCCTGAGAACCAGGGTCTGCAGTTGCCTGCCACCTATGCCCTGGCCGCTGCGGGTTCACCCCGTTATGTGCTCAAGACAGCCATGACCGGCGGCCAGAAGGCCGAGGTGATTCGCGCCGCCTACCGCCAGGTTTTTGAGCGGGATATTGTCAAGGGCTATAGCCAGGTGGTCTGCCCTGTGGAGGCCACCCAGCTGCGCCAGGGTCAGATCTCCATGCGCGAATTCATTCGCTGCCTGGGCCGCAGCAACGAGTATCTCAAGCAGTTTTACGGCCGCTTCTCCAACAGCCGTGTAGTGGAACTGGCCTTCCGCCACTTCCTGGGTCGGGGTGTTAGTTCCATTGAAGAATTCCGTAGATATTTCGCGATTGTTTCCCAGCAAGGCCTTGCTGGCCTGGTTGATTCCCTGGTTAACACCATGGAGTACGCCCAGGTATTTGGTGAAGAAACCGTTCCTTATCTCCGCGATATTGGCGAGGAGGCTCAGGAGAGCGCCGGCTGGGGCAGCAACCGCAAGTTGTTCCGCTTTAGCGCACCTTTTGAAGGCGCACCTCAGTACATCACCCTCTACGCCTCCTACCGCCAGCCCTTCGCCGATCAGCACCCCTACGGCGGTGGCAATGACCCGCTTGCGCTTACCTACGGGGCCATCTTCCCCTCGGGTACTGCCAATGTGGCCACCCGTCCTGCTCCCTTCAGCTACGACAGCCGTCGCATCTTGATCGGCAACGGCCTGGCCCAGCCGGGTCAGATGGCCACCGCCCAATTCCGCAAGGCCAGGCCCCGTCGGGTCGGTCCCAAGCTGGTGCGCCTGCAGCAAATCCCCACCGGTGGCAATTCCGTGCCGCGTCGTGGCGGCCAGCCCAGCATTCGCAACACCGAATCCAGCACCCAAGCTGTTATCCGCGCCGTATACGTTCAGGTGCTTGGCAGCGCCGGCTACGAGGGCGAGCGCAGCAAGGTGGATGAGATCAAGCTGGAGAACGGCGATATCAGCCTGCGGGAGTTCGTGCGTCAGGTGGCCCGCTCCACCGCTTTCCGCCGTCGTTATTGGAGCGGCCTCTACATCACTAAGGCGATTGAGGTGATGCATCGCCGCATCCTCGGCCGGCCCACCCTGGGCCGCTGGGAGATCGATGCCTACTTCGACACCGCTGCTCGCAAGGGCTTTTACGGCGTGGTCGATGCCCTGCTCGCCAGCCGCGAGTACAGCGACTGCTTCGGCGAGGACACCGTGCCCTTCGAGCGCTTCCTCACCCCGGCCGACCGCAACGCCCGCAAGGTGCCCGGTCTGAATCGCCTCATCGATTACGACGCGATCCCAGATCTCACCCCCCGCAAGCGTCCAGACGTGGCGCCTGCGGCCCAGATCAGCACGCCAGGCAGCCTGGTGGCCCGCAACCTGCCCAGTCGCCGTCGGGTGATCGTTGGGGGCTGGAGCGCCAAACTCACCGGAGGTGAGGTCGCCGCCAAGCCCCAGGCTCAGACTGGCCCTGGCTCTATTCGTCAGGCCCCTGCCCCCACCCGCAGCTGGAGGCCCACCGCCCCTGGCACCACCACCCGCTGGACCAGTGGTGGGGTGGCGGCTGGATTCAGCGCCTCCATCAGCCAGTACTCCAGCCAGTCTTCCAGCCGCCCAGCTGGTGGTTGGCGCGCGGCCGTCAGTGGCGGCAACTTCAACGCCTTTGCCAAGCCCGCTGGGGCGGCCATGGTGCAGGCACTCAAATCGCCCCAGCCCCAGGGTTTCCGCCGTCGTCAGAGCTTGGCTCGGCCCCTGAGCCTGCCTCGCAGCGCCAGCGCCCAACAGTTCCAGGCGGTGATTGATGCCTGCTATCGCCAGCTGCTGAACCGGGTTCCCCTGGCCGTCGAGCGGCTCGGGGACAGCGAGTCCCAGTTCCGCAATCGTCGCTTGAGCGTGGCTGCTTTTGTGGCCCTGGTGGCTGGCAGCGATGCTTTCCAGCAAAGGCTCAACAAAATGGCTCCGCTGCGGGCTGCCTCTGCCGCCTACCTATGCCTGCTGGGTCGTGCCGCTCAGCCGGCCGAGGTGAGTCGCTTCCTGGCGATTCGCACTACCGTTGGCCTGGTGCCCGCCCTGGAAGAGCTGCTTTCTAGCGACGATTATGCCCGTAATTTTGGTCAAGATACGGTGCCTTATGTGCTCGGCATGGCTACTCAGGACGGCATCCCCCTGTCTACTGTCAACCGTACTGCGGCGCTCTACAATGGCAATGCCGGATTGAACCCAAGCACGAAGGGAGCGGTTTAAGGGTTAGCTGATTCACTTAGGGGGCCATGCAAGGATAAATTAATTATTTGGCAAATAGTGCCTTTGAGGTTGGCTTATTTTTTCCTCAATTCAGAGACTTGTCGAATACTTAATTTTTTTGTTTGTCCTTTGTTTGTTTGCAGCGGATTACCTGGTTCTTCTTGCCTGCAGCAGTTGTGAGGTAATCGGAGCGGGGAAAGCCCCACCTCGTCTTACTTCTGTCTCCCTCCTTCTGTCCCCTCATTATCGATTCCGGCTCCTATTGTTTTTTTATTCTATTTTTATTTGCCTGAGGGTCAGTCCTCCTCCACCTCTAGGGACAAACCTCGATCACAATCTTTATCTTGGCCCTGGATCTGTCCCTGGGTCTTGGTCTCTATCTTGATTGGTTCTATATCTTTTGCTCCCCATCTACCGCAGACTCTAAGGATAATCTGGAAAGCCGTCATTTCGGCGATCCTGCCACCCGAGAACTTCTACGGAATCAGAGCTCCATTGAGTGTGGCTCGGGTTTCCCAGAACTTTCCTAGATCTGTGTGGTGCTTCTCTTCTTTGTCTAGATTTTAATTTCTATTTGGACTTATACCTGACCTAGACCTAGGCCTAGACTTAGACCTAGGCCTAGACCTCGATCTGACCTGGGCCTTACCTGGACCAGGACCTGATCTGGACCAGGATTTGGACCTGGTCTTGGGCAAAGACTTGGTGCTTGGCTTGGGCTTGAGCTTTGGTGATTACCCGAGTTGTTTGGTCTAGATCTTGGACGTTACTTGCTTATGCTTGTTTAGTCTTTAAGTCCTGCCAAGGTCCGCCTCTGATAAGATAAGGTCTCGCTACTCTCGCAAGCTGAAGGGCAGCTCGAAAAATTTCTTGTTCGGCTCCTGTGATTCAGAGTCAAGCAAGTTGTTTTAACGCTTCTTTTGTGGTGAGATCGGTGAGATATGGGATTTTTCTGGCTGCCCGCAAAATTCAACGGGCTGTATATCGTCAGCTAGGCGATTCCCCATTTGCTTGCTCCTGTAATTCATTGAAGCCTTTGCCGTTGCATATTTGCGCCCGCAAAGATTCTGGCATCTGTTTTTGGCTTTTCTGATTTTGCCTCTTGGCTACGGCTCGCGGGGCTTTTTATTGAGCTACTGCAAGTTGCTTGATTTGGCTTTGGCCCCTAAGGGTTCCCGTTTCTGTTTACCGCATCGATCGCTTGGATCTGATGCGATTTGTCATCGTTGGTGGTTTCGCCGGAACCCTTGCGGTGCGGTCGATCTTGTCGTTTGCGCCAGGCGAGGACAGCCGTGAAGAACTGTTACCGGTGCCCTGGGCTGCGACCGGCTGTGCCGCAGAATATTCAGGTGATCGACACGTCGATCCGTCCCTTACCCACCGGATACCGGTCTCCATAACGGCGGCCGCTTGTTTCGAGGCAGAACTGCATGAGCATCGTCTCCAACTCGATCATCAACGCGGACGCCGAAGCCCGCTATCTCAGCCCAGGCGAACTTGATCAAATCAAGTCGTTTGTGGCTGGCGGTCAACGTCGTCTACGCGTGGCTCAAGTGCTCAGCGAGAGCCGTGAGCGCATTGTGAAGCAGGCAGGAGGCGCCCTGTTTCAGAAGCGCCCTGACATCATCTCCCCCGGCGGCAATGCCTATGGTGAGGAAATGACCGCCACCTGTCTTCGTGACCTCGACTACTACCTGCGCCTGGTGACTTACGGCGTGGTCGCTGGCGATGTCACCCCGATTGAAGAAATCGGTGTCATTGGTGCCAAGGAAATGTATCGCGCACTTGGTACTCCCCTAGAGGCCATGTCCGAAGGCGTCCGCGAGCTGAAGAATGGCGCCCTCTCCCTGCTCACCGGTCTTGATGCCGAAGAAGCTGGCTTCTACTTCGACTATCTGATCGGCGCTCTCGCCTGAGATTGCTCGCCTTCTTCACCTAACCGCATCTAAGCTGAATCCATGCAAGACGCGATCACCAACGTCATCAACCAGTCCGACGTTCAAGGCCTCTACCTTGACGTCTCCTCCATGGGCCGCCTGGAGCAGTACTTTGCCAGCGGTGAGCTGCGTGTTCGTGCTGCCGCCACCATCAGCGCTAATTCCGCCGCCATCATCAAGGAAGCGGTTGCCAAGTCGCTGCTGTATTCGGACATCACCCGTCCCGGTGGCAACATGTACACCACCCGTCGCTATGCAGCCTGCATTCGCGACCTGGACTACTACCTGCGCTACGCCACCTACGCCATGCTGGCTGGCGACACCTCGATCCTGGACGAGCGTGTTCTAAACGGCCTCAAGGAGACCTACAACTCCCTGGGCGTGCCCATCGGTGCCACTGTGCAGTCGATTCAAGCGATCAAGGAAGCCGCTGCTGCCTTGGTGGGTCCCGCCGCTGGCCGTGAGCTGGGCGTCTACCTCGACTACATCAGCTCTGGCTTGGGCAACTGATCCCGCTATCGGAACTCTCTGAGGATCTACCCCATGCGTCTGTTCAAGATCACAGCCTGCATTCCCTGCCCTGAAAAAGCCCGCAATCAGCGGGAAATTCAAAACACCTACTTCACCAAGTGGGTCCCCTTTGATAGTTGGTTTGCTGAGCAACAGCGAATCATGAAGCAGGGTGGCAAGATCCTCAAGGTGGAATTGGCCACCGGACGCCGCCAAACAAATTGCGGCATTTGAGCTGTCTAGGCTGATTGCCCAGCTTTTTTGTTTGAAGCTCTGTAATTTAAATCAGACTTTGCAGTCCGGTTCAGTTTCTTATTCTGGTCCAGTCTTTGTATTCTGGTCCAGACTCTGCATTTCGGTTCGGTCTCTGCATTCCGGTTCGGCCTCTGCACTCCGGTTAAGGCTCTGCGTTCCAGTCCAGGCTTTACAGCTCAGTCTCTTCAGCCTGGTTTCATTGCTTAGGCGAATTACCTGGGCTATTTAAGTTACTGTGCAACAAGAAACCCACTGATTTCAGCTTTGAAATCAGTGGGTTTTTTATTTGGCAGCCATTTCTATTTGGCAACTCTGGGAGTTTGCTGAACCATGGGGGCTGGTTCCTGGTTTGCCTGGGCGGGATTGGCGCAGATGCCCCTGTTGTCCGGGACTTCGGCGCGATTCAATGGATCAGCTCAGTTAGCTGTCTCGATCCGCTCCGCTCTTGGCCGCCCCTAACCTCCTTGTCAATCGTCCTGCCAGCCGCCAAGCGGCTGGGGCCATCCCCCGCTATCGCTGGCTGGTGCCGCTGCCCTGGCGGCAATGGCCGGCGGAGGCTCGCTTGATGCTGGCGATGGTCGCCCTCTGGAGTGGCGTTGGCCTGCTGGTGCTCGCTTCCGCCAGCTGGTGGGTGGCTGATCGGGAGATGGGCGATGGAGCTTTCTATCTCAAGCGCCAGTTGGTCTGGATGCTGGCCAGTTGGAGCCTGTTGTGGCTTGCCCTGCGCACCAGCCTGCGGCGCTGGTTCCACCTGGCGCCGATCGGTCTATTGATCGGCTTACTGCTGGTGGCCGCCACCCTGGTGATGGGCAGCACCGTTAATGGCGCCAGCCGCTGGCTGGTGATCGGCCCCATCCAGCTGCAACCATCTGAATTGGTCAAGCCATTCGTGGTGCTGCAGGGGGCCTCCCTGTTCGCCCACTGGAAGCGCAGTGGCATCGATCAGAAGCTGTTGTGGCTGGGGGTGTTCGCCGGCTTGATTCTGCTAATCCTCAAGCAACCCAACCTCAGCACGGCTTCGCTCACCGGTCTGCTGCTCTGGCTGCTGGCTCTGGCCAGTGGCCTGTCGCTGCGACTCTTGGCCGGGGCGGCTGGCGGTGGCCTGTTGGTGGCTGGTGCCAGCATCGCCTTGAATAGCTATCAGCGCGATCGGGTGATCTCCTTTCTCGATCCCTGGCGCGATGCCCGCGGCGACGGCTACCAGCTTGTGCAGAGCTTGATGGCCATTGGTTCAGGTGGGGTGCTGGGCGAGGGCTTTGGCCTCTCCACCCAGAAGTTGCAATACCTGCCGATTCAGAACACCGATTTCATCTTTGCGGTGTTTGCCGAGGAATTTGGCTACGTGGGATCGGTGGTGCTGTTGTTGTTCCTGCTGTTGTTTGGCTATGTGGGTTTGCGCATTGCCCTCAGTTGCCGCAGCAATATGCAGCGGTTAGTGGCGATTGGTGGTACCAGTTTGTTGGTGGGCCAGTCGATTCTCAACATTGCCGTGGCCAGTGGCGCCATGCCCACCACGGGACTGCCCCTGCCTTTGATCAGCTATGGGGGCAATTCGTTGATGGCCAGTTTGCTGGTTTGTGGATTGATCATCCGCTGTTCCCTGGAGAGCGGTGGCCTGGCCGCGCCGCCCCGATCCCGGCGCCGCTCCAGCCCAAGTGGGGGCCCTAGCGGGCCCGGCGCTTGAAGCAGCCTTTGCAGCGGCTCAGTAGGCTGGTTTGATGATCAGCCTCGGACCCTCTTTTGCCGACTGGGCCCGCAGCGCCGATTCGCTGCTGCAACAGTCCCTGGCCTCCCCCTCTCCCTTCACCCTGGCGGTGGTATTCGCTGGCGGACTGCTCACCAGCCTCGGCCCCTGTTCCCTATCGCTGCTGCCGGTGACGCTGGCCTACCTGGCTGGTTTTGAGGCTGGTGATCGCCAGTTGCCTTGGCAGCGCAGCCTCAGTTTTGCCTGTGGCATCGTGGGTTCGCTGGTGATTTTGGGCCTGGCCAGCGGCCTGCTGGGGCGGATTTACGGCCAGATCCCTGGCTTGGTGCCCGTTTTGGTGGCTGTGCTGGCCCTGGTGATGGGCTTGAACCTGCTGGGGCTGCTGCCCATGCGTCTTCCCGTCGGCCCGGATCCAGACATCTGGCGCCGTCGCCTGCCGGCGCCGCTGGCCCCCCTGGGGGCCGGTTTGGCCTTTGGGCTGGCGGCCACCCCCTGCACCACCCCCGTATTGGCGGTGTTATTGGGCTGGATGGCCCAAAATGGCAGGCCCCTGGTGGGGATGCTGCTGCTCACCGCCTTTGGCGCTGGCCAGGTGCTGCCGCTACTGCTGGCCGGTACGGCGGCGGCCAGCCTGCCCAAGCTGCTCAGCCTGCGCCAGCTCAGCCAGTGGTTGCCTCCGCTCAGCGGCGTAGTGCTGGTGACCACCGGGGTAATCACCCTGGTGGCCAATATCTTCTGAGTCGCCTCAGCCGCTGCGGCCCAATTACTGCGGCCTACCGCTCGTAATCGGGCCAGCAGCGAGCCAGGGCCCAAAAAGCTCCCTGAGCCCATCCCACCCCCACCCGTGACCGCAGCCAAGTCAGCCCTCAGCCGCCTGGCCTCCTGGATCTCAGACCTGCGACTGGCGATCGCCCTGCTGTTTGTGATCGCTGTCTCCAGTGGCATCGGCACAGTCATCCCCCAGAAGGAGAACGAAGCGCTCTACCACCGCATCTATGACAGTTCCCCCTGGTTGGGGCTGGTGGATGCCAATCGGTTGCTGGCCCTGCAACTCGACCACGTCTATTCCAGCGGCTGGTTTCTGGCCCTGTTGGCCTGGTTGGCGCTGTCGCTGCTGCTGTGCAGCTGGAGGCGCCAGTGGCCGGCCCTGCGGGCTGCCCTGCGCTGGATCGACTACCGCTCAGCCCGTCAATTGAGCAAGTTGAGCCTGGCCGAGAGCCTGACGGTGGCCGATGGCCCCAACAGCTTGGCCCTGCTGGAGCAGGGCTTACGGCGACGCGGTTGGCAGATCCAGGGCCATGGGGACCGGCTGGCGGCCCGCCGGGGCCTGACCGGGCGCATTGGGCCGCTGCTGGTGCATGCCGGCATGGTGGTGTTGATGCTCGGTGCTGCCTGGGGTTCACTTGGGGGCCATCGGCTGGAGCAATTCCTGGCCCCCGGTCGCAGCTTGGAACTGATCGACAGTCGCGGCCACAGTGAAATGAGCCTGGCCCTCGATCACTTTTCGGTGCAGCGCGATCCGGCCGGTCGCCCCGAGCAGTACACCTCCAGCTTGAGGTTGCTGGAGGGCGGTACCGATCAACCAAAGCTGCTCAAGACCGCCCAGATCAGCGTCAACCATCCGCTGCGCTTCCAGGGTGTCACCTTCTATCAAGCCGACTGGGGGCTGGCGGCGATCACGGTGCAACTCGGTCGCAGCCCCCTACTGCAGTTGCCCCTGCAGAGCTTTCCCCAGTTGGGAGAACAGGTTTGGGGCCTGCTGCTGCCCACCCGGCCCGATGGCAGTGAGCCGGTGCTGCTGCTGCTCACCAGCGAGCAGGGGCCGGTGGAGGTCTATGACACCAGCGGCAGCTCGATCGGGCGCCTGTCGGTGGGTGGTGAGCCGGTGGAGTTGGCGGGTCTGCCGGTGCGGGTGGCCAGCGTGCTTCCCGCCAGCGGCATTTTGCTCAAGCGTGACCCCGGTGTGCCGCTGGTGTACACAGGCTTTGCCATTGCCCTGCTCGGGGGCGGCATGAGCCTGGTGGCGACGCGGCAATTGTGGGCGATTGCAGAAGCTCACACTCTGCATGTGGCCGGCATGTGTAATCGCAATCTCACCGGTTTTGCGGCGGAATTGCCAGGCTTATTGGCCGAGCTAGAGGTGGCCGAGCTAGCGGTTGCAGAGCTAGAGGCGGCTAAGCTAGAGGCGGCTAAGCTAGAGGCGGCTAAGCTAGCGGTGGCTGAGCGGAAAACGCTCTGATTTGTTGGGCGGAATATCCCTAGTTGGCAATATTTCCAATAAGTTGAGCCGCAAACGCTCTCATCTGGTGGGCGGCAATATCCCTAAACGGCAACATCGCTAAACGGCAATATCACTAATAGGTTGAGCCGCAGGAGTTTTATGCGGCCGCTCAGCAGGGCAGGCGAGTGCCTTGGCTCACCCTCACTACGGTGTGGACATTGCCACGGCGACTGAAATCTGCCACCAATTCAATCCATTGGGGGTTGGCGGCGGCCACCAGATCATCGAGGATGCGGTTGGCCACCTCTTCATGGGAAATAGCCCGATTGCGGTAGCTATTTACGTAGAGTTTGATCGCTTTCAGTTCCAGCACCCGGGGGCCTGGCTGATATAGCAGTCTCAGCACGGCGAAGTCGGGATAGCCGGAGAAAGGGCATAGGCAGGTGAACTCCGGCAGCTCGATCGACACCTCGTAGGCCCGGCCAGGCCTGGGGTTGTCAAAACAGATCAGCTGGGCATCGGCAATCGCTCGCTCGCCGTATAGCGGAGTGCGGGTGGCCTCGGCCTGGTGGTTGGCGGCGCTAGGGCTCACGGATGCTGATTCGGCAATCTGTTCTATGGCCATCCTAGCCAGCACCGCTCGGCCGTTTAGCTGTGAGGGCTCGGCTATTCAAGTAACTATTGTTACGGCGAGCCGGCCAGGGCTCGGGCCTAATGGCCAGGTCCTCCCAAAATTGGCAGGACGTCCTGAGAGACTGCTCACAAGCCCCCCGCTGCTTCCATGAAAAAAATCGAGGCCATCATTCGTCCGTTCAAGCTTGAAGACGTGAAGATCGCACTGGTCAATGCGGGCATCGTGGGCATGACCGTCAGTGAGGTGCGTGGTTTTGGTCGGCAAAAGGGCCAGGTGGAGCGCTATAGAGGCTCGGAGTTCACGGTTGAGTTTCTGCAGAAGCTCAAGCTCGACATCGTGGTGGACGACGAGAAGGTGGATACCGTGGTGACCGCGATTCAAGACGCCGCCCGCACCGGTGAAATCGGCGACGGCAAGATTTTTGTTAGCACCATTGAATCGGTGATCCGCATCCGCACCGGCGATCGCGACAGCAGCGCCATCTAGTCCCAGGAGGGCGGCCCCTGGCCCGGCTGGGTCCTGCTTCTGCCCCCCCTGGTCGCTCTCTTATCAGCTGCCGGCCAGGGTTTCCTGCACCAACCGGCGGATCTGAGCAGGATCGATCGGCAGCCCATCGCTGGGGCATAGATGGGTTGCCGGCCCATGGCTTGTGCTGTCAGGGCTTGTGCTGGCAGGTCTTGTTCTTGCATCGCTCGTGATGGCGGTGCTCGTGCACGCATGGCTTGTGCCAGCGGCTTGGGCCCCTGGCTCTCCATTTTTGGGCGCCCCTGTCCCCCTGGCGGCCGCCAGAGGATCGCCAGGTTTCAGCCAGAGCAGATATTCGTGGTTGCCCGCCGGGCCGGTGATCGGCGAGGCCACCAGCCCCGCCGCGCTTAAACCCAGCCCGGCGGCGGCGCCGATCACCCCGCCAATGGCGTCCTCATGGGCGGCCGGATCGCGCACCACTCCCCCCTTGCCGACTCGGGCTCTGCCCACCTCAAACTGGGGTTTCACCAGTAACACCAGCTCGCACCGCTCTGGTTTGAGCAGCGCCAGCAGCGCCGGCAGCACCAGCGCCAGGGAAATGAACGAGACATCGGCCACTGCCAAATCAGGGCGGGGGTCCCCTGGGCCATAGAGCTGCTCAGCCGTGAGACGGCGCAAATTGGTGCGCTCGCGCAGCACAACCCGGGGATCGCAGCGCAGGCTCCAGGCCGTCTGGCCATAGCCCACATCGATGCCGTACACCCGCGCCGCGCCGCGTTGCAGCAGGCAATCGCTGAAGCCGCCGGTGGAGATGCCGCCGTCGAGGCATACCCGACCCGCCACCGCAATCGGGAAGCTGCTCAAGGCCCGCTCCAGTTTCTCGCCACCGCGGGAGACAAAGCGGGGCGGTTGTTGCACGCTGAGCGGCAGCTCCGGGTTCACCTCGGTGCCGGGTTTGTCGAGCAGCCGATCGCCGCTGCGTACCCGGCCAGCCCGGATCAGTTGCTGGGCCTGCTGGCGGCTGGCGGCCAGACCGCGGTTTACCAGTTCCAGATCCAGGCGCTGCTTGGGGGCCAAGGCGTTATGCCGTCGCTGCTGCCTGAGCGATCCAACCACAGGCCGGCGCACCCCTGCCGGCGGCGGCGATCACTTTGCTGCGAGGCCACGCCATACATTGGCTAGGACGTCGCCAGGCGCTGGCCCTTGATTGAGCGTTACACCCTGCCTGAGATGGGCAGCATCTGGAGCGAACAGGCCAAGTACCAGAGCTGGCTGGATGTGGAGATTGCCGCCACCGCCGCCCAGGCCCAGTTGGGGCGCGTACCTGAGCAGGCCCTGGCCACGATTCGAGCCAAGGCCAGCTTTGAGGTGGAGCGCATCCTCGAGATCGAGGCCGAGGTGCGCCACGACGTGATCGCCTTCCTCACCAATGTGAACGAACACGTGGGCGAGGCGGGCCGCTACATCCACGTGGGCATGACCAGCTCCGATGTGCTCGACACCGGCCTGGCCCTGCAGCTCAAAGCCTCGGTGCAGTTGCTGCGCCAGGAGCTCGATGCCCTGGCCCATGCCCTGCTGACCCTGGCCCGCGCCCACAAGGCCACGGTGATGATTGGCCGCTCCCACGCCATCCACGGCGAGCCGATCAGTTTTGGCTTCAAGTTGGCCGGCTGGCTGGCCGAGGTGCAGCGCAATCAGGAGCGTCTCGAGCGCCTGGCCCAGGTGGTCAGTGTGGGCCAGATCAGCGGCGCCATGGGCACCTACGCCAACACCGATCCCCAGGTGGAGGCGATCACCTGCGCCCAGCTGGGCCTGGTGCCCGATGCCGCCAGCACCCAGGTGATCGGCCGCGATCGCCACGCCGAATACGTGCAGACCCTGGCCCTGGTGGGGGTGGCCCTGGAGCGTTTTGCCACCGAGATCCGCAACCTGCAGCGCACGGATGTGTTGGAGGTGGAGGAGAATTTCGCAAAGGGCCAGAAGGGCAGCTCGGCGATGCCCCACAAGCGCAATCCGATCCGTAGCGAGCGGATCAGCGGCCTGGCCCGGGTGCTGCGCAGCTATACGGTGGCCGCCCTGGAAAATTGCGCCCTCTGGCATGAGCGCGACATCAGCCATAGCTCGGTGGAGCGGATGATGCTGCCCGACTGTTCGGCGACCCTGCACTTCATGTTGCGGGAGATGACCGAGGTGATCCAGGGGCTGGGGGTATACCCGGACAACATGGCCCGCAACATGAATGTCTACGGCGGCGTGGTGTTCAGCCAGCGGGTGCTGCTGGCGCTGGTGGAAGCGGGCCTGAGCCGCGAGCTGGCCTATCGGATTGTGCAGCGCAATGCCCATGCCGCCTGGAACAGCGAGGGGGGCGATTTCCGCGCCAACCTGGCCGCCGACGCGGAGGTGAATGGCGCGCTCAGCGCCGAGCAGCTGGCGGCCTGTTTCGCCACCGACCTACACCTGGCCAACTTGGATGTGATCTGGCAGCGCCTGGGAATTTGAGTAGCTGTGCCCTTACCCCTGGCAATGTTTTGGACAGCCAATGCTGACTGGATCGAGGCGGTGATGAGTACCAGCGGACTGCTGCTGGTGGTGTGGCTGGTGCTCAGGCCACGGAATAGCTAGGGCGGCGGGCCCCTCGGGTCGATCCGCAGGCACCAATTGCCCCTCTGGGAATAATCGATCCGCTGGGATCATCTTGACCCGCTGCGAATAATTGACTGGTTGGGACCATTTTTTCACCGCCTTGTCGGTCACCTTGCGGGGCCATTTCGACCGCCGAAGCGGCAAAGCTGAGCCGCAAGCGAAAACGAACACCAGCAGAGTCAGCCCAGTTGGGACGCCACCGCGTCGCAGTGCCCTGGCTCCCCATGGCAAAGGTTGGGCGCCTGATCTATGCCGCGAGACGATCGGCTCGCAAATGGCCGCCGCCGATGCCATTGGCATGGCCGATTGGCTGGAGCGGGCCGATCGGGGGGAATGGTTCACTGCCGCTGATCCTCAGCTGCAGGCAGGCCTTGCAGGTTCTCGCCATCACCCACGGAGCAAGCACGCGACAGGTGCTGGGGGTGAGCCCAGGAGAGCGAGCAACCACCACGCTTCGCAACCTGCTGGCCCTGGCCTGCTACCGACTCGAAGCCAAGCGAAACCGGGAGGCTGGGGACCGTGCCTGGCGTTATCGAGTGGTGGCCGAACCACTCTTCCGGACGGGGTCGAACTGTTCAATAATAGGAATCCAACTCACAGCTACAAGGTGCAATATTTTCCTCGCGATCAGCAACAAGCATCGCCCTAATTCGAAAACACACGTAAAGATTTATCAAGAATAGAGCAACTAGCCGGCGCCAATAGCCACGAAATGCCAGCATTGTTAAATTATTAAAAACCTGACATGCAAACAAAAATAAAGCTTGCTGTCGGCCTTTTCGCTGTTGCTTCAATATCGGGTGGCGCAGTAAATGCCCAGGACAGTAACAGCCAAGTATTCTGCAATAGAGAAAATACGATCTCGATAACAGAGTTCACAAAGCCAACCGCTCCGAATGGATATTCAGATCTTCAGGTATATGAAATTGACAGCGACTTTAGAAATCCTAAAAATGATATTCCATGGTCAAGCTCAAGGATATTCAACGACCCGGTGACAGGAAAAAGGGTAGGCGTTATCGATAGAAACTACATACCCAATGCGAGCAGGATCCATACGGTATGGTATCAAGACGCAATACTTGCGGAGGGAATTGAGTTTTCCCCTTATTTTTTTCGGCGGTATTTATTTGATGTGATGATGATCTCGTCTGGAGAAAAATATATCGTTTTGCGCGGCTGCAATGGTCGTTTTCCTGTAAACAAAAGAGTTGCCGATGCGTTATCTTCTCAGCCGCTTGGGAAGCCAGTATTTATCAAGTTATACGCAAGAGAGTTCTCTGGTGCTGTATTCAATCAGATAGGGGAAGATACAGTCAAAGAATGGAAAAAAATATATGCAAATTGGAACAAGATAGCTGCTCCGTTGTCTGGCGAGGTTGGTTTTTAAATACTTGGTTGTGAGGGCCTCTCTCGTGTGGTTCTCTTTGGCTTTGCTGGTGATCGGGAGGCCGCTCTTCATCACTCTTGCCAGAAGCATCTAAGCCAACACTGACAGCTCCAGTTGCTCCGGTTGCCTTTACTCCTGGGATGTCAACCGACATCCAAAACTGCACCACTGCTTTGCATCATTAAATGTTACCGCTATTTAGTGTCGCGACAAAATTGGTCGTTTCCTCTGTCTGCGTCCCCATTTTCGGCTAATCGCATCACCCCCAGTAGTCGCTCTGCTCGGGCTGTTCGCCATTCCTTGACGCGCCGCTCCATTGAGCGCAACTGAACCTCGTGATAGCTGCCCGGAGCCAGCGCCATGAGCCGCCTGAGGATCTCGGCGGCATGCGTGTTGGCCTCGCTCTCCAGCCACTGCTCGATCTGCTCCTGGTGCTCAGCGAACAGGGTGCGCCTGCGAGGGGTGTATCGGCGCTTCTGCTTGGGTTCAGGCAGCGGTTGGCTCTCCTGGCACAACAGCTGCAGGTTGCTCCGAAACCGGTGGAGCGAGCGCTGCACCGATTTGCGGTGATAGCCGGTGATCATCACCAGCTCATCCACCAGCGCTACGGATCAGGGCCGGCCGCTCTCCCCTTTCGCTTCTGAACAGACCGCCCTGCAGCACGGCCCATGGCGGCAACAGTTCAGCTGAGGCAACAGCCTAAGCAGTTAATAGTTTTTAAGATGCAATGCGGGCTCAGTTTTCGCTGTCGGCTGACAGATGGTTTGGCGGTGCCTATTTTGATCCGATCGCTATTTGGACTATTTGGCCTTGCCCGCGGCAGAGATGCGGAAGAAGTTAGGCATAGCCTTTTGCCGGTGTGCCTGACGCGGGGGGCGCTGTCGGCCACCAGGAAACCCAGCTCCGCCAGATAGCGCTCCCCCGCAGCGGCCTGCGGTTGACGGGTTTGGCGAGGCGGGCGGCTTGTTGGGAAAAGAAAAGTTCTGCTCTCTATACGCACAAAAACGTATCGACCTACCCCGAGCTCCGCCAGTTCACGAACAGATTCCTCAACAAGATTAAATCTGTTGGGGGGGTTGTCTTTTATGTTGGCATCCACAAGCGCTACTCACCCGAATCTCACGACGCAAACAAGCTGTACCTATCCGTTCTTCGCGAGGCAATCAAAAGACTTGATCAGCACTGCGCTAACCCCAACGGCACCAACGTCAGCTCCCTTCATCCTGAGCGTTGCCGTGCTGCAGGCCGCAATCCGCCAGATGTTGGTTGATCACCCTGGCCGATATGCCCAGTCGACGCCCTAGTTGGGTGGCGTTGAGCGAACAGATGGGCTCCTCTGCCGCAGGCAAGGCCCGACGCAGGGTTTCCGCTGCCAGCCAAGTTTCAGATCAGTCATGGCTCTCCTCCTGCGGCCAGTGGTAGCTCACCTTCAGGTCGTTGAGATGGGTTCGGGGTAGCCAACCCTCATGCTGCAGTCGCCCCACCACGATGCCCGGAGCAATGCCTAGGGACTCAGCAGCGGCCTTCAGCTCCTGTTCAGAGCTCAGCCCTTGCAGTTTGCGGACTTCGGCGGGGGGGATCAACTGATCCGCAGCGAAGCGATCGGCTGCTGCCTCATGCACTTCATCCACGCCATTGAGGCCATCAACAAACGTGGCCTTCTTGCCGTGTTTGAGGATGTGCCCAGCCTCATGGAACAGCGTGAACCAGAGGTGATCGTTGCTCTTGTGCCGCAGGCTCAGGGCGATCAGGGCCCGATCCGGGCTGAGCCACTGAGTGGCGCCACTCACCCGGCACTTGGGGGGTGCTGGCACGAACACCACCGCCACACCGGCAGCGCCAGCCAGGGCCTGCAGCCGAGGCACAAACACCGTGGGATCCGCTACGCAGCTGAGGGGACGAATCTCTTGCAGAGCAGCTCGGAAGGCCTTGGCTTCATAGGGTCTGCAGGCGATTGAGCCCGCATCTGTTTCAGCGCGGCGCAGCCAGCTGGCCAGGGCGCCCTGCTCCGTGGCGTAGCTCTTAGAGGTGCGATAAACAGCCAGGGGTTGGCCATAGCGCACCCGCCAGGCCTCGATCGAAGCCACCGCGAAGAACTTCAGGCAAGCCGCTACCTGCTGGCCGGCATGGCTGCAGGTTTCTACCCAGCCCTGGTGTTGCATCCAGCGCAACGGTAGTTCTTTCAGCCAGTCCTTCTGGCTGGCCAGCTGATCAAGCTGCTGCAGCCTCACCAGATCCTGCTGGTAATTGGCCTCCAACCGCAGCCAGAAGCCGGCCCCATGGCCCAGCACCCGCTCCAGCCGTTCGGCCGTGTCGGCCGTGATCGGCGCCCGCCCCTTGAGCAGTTCATTCACATGCTTGGCGCTGAACGCCAGCCGCTGGGCCAGCTCGGCGCGGCTCCAGCCGCGTTCCTCCAGCACCTCTTCGATCAGATCCCCGGGAGGAGAGGCCCAGTCGGCATTGAAGCTGGCGGTGTTTGTGGCGGTGATGATCTCAACCATGGGTGTATCCAATCTCCAGGATGGGGGCGACCAAGCTGGAGCTGGCTCACGTTTTGCACAGCCCGCAGTTCGTTCAGGCGGCTTTTGAGGCGCTTGGCGCGCTTCTCGCCGAGTTGCTTGCGCTGGTGCTTGTCCTCCTCGCAGAGGCGCTGGATGGTCTTGCTGGCGTAGGTGATCTGCATCCTAGGCCGTCAACCCTGATTTTCCTTCACCACATCGGTGAAGGAAATCTCGTCCGCTAGTCCATCCAGTATGGCTACCACCGCATCTATCCGCTGCCAGAATTCTTGCCCCGAGGTTTCCCAGGCTTGCCAAGCCTGCTGAAGCGATGTCGGCTGGCCCTCGCCTTGAGCCGCCGGCGCAAAACCCTCCTCGCGACCGGATCATGGCTTCACAATAAATCCGCCACGCAGAATGGTTCGCTGGCTTCGGCCAGCTCTGCCAGTTCAGCACCAGCTCCAATTGCCTAGGCGCCGGCAGCTATTCCGCCAGGGCGGTGAGCAAGACGGGGCTGTTGGCCAGGCCGATGTCGTCAAATTCATTGACTGCCAATAGTTCTGTCAATGAGGAATTGATTCAAAACATGCTCCTGAGCAGCCAACTGAGAGGTCAGACCCTGGTAATCCATTGTAAATTAGCCAATAGCTATTGGCAGGTGGCTATTAGCTATTGGCCAATAGCTGTTGGCTGCCAACAACATCGACCGTCTCCTGCCACACCAAAGCCAGTCCTCACCTGCGGCCCCAGCCCAATGTTTCCGCAAGATCTATCCCCGGGCCTCTACGACCACCCCCTGAGTGAGGCTGGCCACCAACAGCTCAGCCTCCAACCTGCAGGCAGGCACACTCTGGCGCCGTTGGACCCAGCAGAAGTGCCACAACGCTTGAGCCGCTACCTGCGCCAGCTCAGTCAAATCGCCCTGGCGGCCATGCCGGAGGCCCAGCGGCAACAACGTCAGCTGGCCCTGGTCAATCAGATTGTTGCTTTGCTCCAGCAGCAGACGCCCACCGCGATCAGCGCTGGCGATCAGCTCCATCCAAGTTTCCAGCTACTGCAGGAGCTTTTAGTGAGCCCCCTGCTGCCGAATGAATCGCCCCTGATTCGGCCCCTGATCCCCCTGGCCGACGGCACCCTGCTGATCAATGCCCCAAGCGAACCCAGCGTGGGCCTGGCCCTGCAGGCGGAAGTGCCCTCGGCCGATCGAATCGATCTGCTCTGCGCCTTCATCAAGTGGAGCGGGTTGCGATTGCTGCAGGATGTTCTCAAGCAACACCTCAATGCCGGTCGCTCCCTGCGGGTGCTCACCACCGTTTACATGGGCGCCACCGATCGCAAGGCGCTCGACTGGCTGGTAGAGCACAAAGCCCAAGTGCGCGTGAGTACAGATACCCGCCGCACTCGCCTGCATGCCAAAGCTTGGCTGTTTCAGCGCGCCAGCGGCGCCAGCACCGCCTATATCGGCTCCTCCAACCTTTCGGCCGCCGCGCTGCTCGACGGGCTGGAGTGGAACGTGCGGCTGGCTGCTCTGGAAACGCCCGACATGCTGCGCAAGTTTCAGGACACCTTTGATACCTACTGGGAGGAGAGCGAATTCGAGCCTTATGCGGCCACCCCTGAGCAGCGGGCTCGTCTCGATCATCAGCTCGCTGGGGCCCGGGGTGTCGATTCGGACGCCACGATTGGCGCTATGCCGGTGTGGTTCGACCTGCGGCCCTATGCCTACCAGCGTGAGATGCTCGATCAGCTCGCGGCCGAGCGCTCGCTCCACCAGCGTTTTCGCAACCTGGTGGTGGCCGCCCTCGGCACCGGCAAGACCGTGGTCGCCGCCTTCGACTTCGCCCGCCTCCACGCCGACTTCCCCGAGCGGTTCCCCTCGCCCGATCCGCCGCGCCTGCTGCTGATCGCCCATCGCAAGGAGATCCTGCAGCAGGCCCTGGTCAGCTTCCGCCAGGTGCTGCGCGATCACTGTTTCGGGGAGCTGTATGTAGATGGCGAGCTACCTAGCCAATGGCGCTATGTGTTCGCCTCGGTGCAGTCGCTCGCCCAGCGTGACCTCGCCGAGATCCCCGCCGAGCGCTTCGATGTGGTGATCGTGGATGAGTTTCACCACGCGGCCGCAGCAAGCTACCGGCGCTGGCTCGATCACCTGCGCCCCAAACTGCTGCTCGGCCTCACCGCCACACCCGAACGGGCTGATGGGCTAGACATCCTCCACTGGTTCGATGGCCGCATCGCCGCCGAGTTGCGCCTCTGGAGCGCCCTCGATCAGGGACTACTCGCCCCCTTTCATTACTTCGCGGTGGCCGATGGCACCGACCTGTCCGCCCTGGAATGGCGCCGCGGCGGCTATGTGCCGGCCCAGCTGAGTGCGCTCTATACCGGTGATCATCGCCGCGTGGATCTGATCCTCAGCGAGCTGGAGAAGCAGCTGGCCGAACCGCAGCGAATGCGGGCCCTGGGCTTCTGCGTGAGCGTGGAGCACGCCCGCTTCATGGCCGAGCGCTTCCGCGTCCGCGGCTTTGCTGCTGAGGCCCTCGATTCATCCAGCTCCGCCGAACTGCGCCAAGGCGCCCTGCGCCGTCTCCACACCGGTTCCCTGCAGATCATCTTCGCCGTAGATCTATTCAACGAAGGGCTCGACATCCCCTCAATCGACACCGTGCTGCTGCTGCGGCCCACCGAGAGCGCCGTGGTGTTTTTGCAGCAGTTGGGTCGGGGCCTGCGTCTTTCCCCCGAAACTGGCAAGAGCTGCCTCACTGTGTTTGATTTCATTGGCCAGCAGCACCGCCGTTTTCGCTTTGATCTGCGCTATCGCTCCCTGCTGGGCTGCAGTCGGCGGCAACTGCAGGAGCAGCTGGAGCAGCGGTTTCCCTTCCTGCCGCTCGGTTGCCGGCTTGTGCTCGACCGCGTCTCCAGCGAGGCGGTGCTCGCCAACCTGCGCCAGTGCCTGCCCTCGCGCCGGCCCCAGCTGCTGGCGGAGCTGCGATCCCTCTCCTCAGAAGGCCAGATCGGCCCCGCCAGTGGCCTGGCCGATTGGCTCGCTGCTCTCGCTATGGAGCCGGCCGACTTCTACGGGATTCGCGGCGCCAGCTTCACCGCGTTGCGGCGCGAGCTGGGCTGGCTGGTTGAGTCGCCCCATCCTGAGGTGGAGCGCCTCAGGCGCTCGATCACCGCTGGGCTGCTCCATCTCGATGATCCCGATCGGCTGCGTTCCACCGCCGCCGCCCTGGCTGCCCCCGCCCCGCCCGATCCGCTGGCCCTCGCCGAGCGTGAGCGGCGCCAGTGGTTGATGCTCACCGTGCAGTTGTTCGGCACCGGTCGCCTGTGGTGTCCTCTGGCTGAGGCTCTGGCGCTGCTCTGGCAGGCCGCATCCTGGCGCGAGGAGCTGCGCCAGTTGCTGCTGCTGCTGGCCGAGCGCGTCGATCACTCCCTGCATCCCCTGCCCTGGGCGTTGCCGGTGCCCCTGCGGGTGCACGCCCACTACACCCGTGCCGAAATCGAAGCGGCCTTCGCTGTGCTCACCAACGACGCCCCCTGGATCCACCGCGAAGGAGTGCTCTGGCACCAGAGCAGCCAGACCGATCTTCTGTTCATCACCCTGCGCAAGAGCGAAGCCCTCTTCTCCCCATCCACCCGCTACCGGGACCTGGCCCTGGGCCCCTCGCTGTTCCACTGGGAAAGCCAGAGCACCACTACCGAGACCTCCCCCACTGGCCAGCGCTACATCCATCACGGGTCGCGCGGTAGCCGTGTGCTCCTGTTTGTCAGAGAGCAGCGTAAGCAGGGCACCGTTACCGAGCCTTTCCGTTGCCTTGGTTTTGCCAACTACGAAAGCCACGAAGGCGAACGGCCGATGGCGATTCGCTGGCGGCTGGAGCGGCCGATCCCGGCGGCCTGGTTACCGGTGATGGCATTGGTGGGTTGAGGGGTTTGCGGCTTGGCTGAGTGAAAAGGAGTGGGCAGGGAGGGCTGCGCACACCGGCAGCTCCGCCGCTTGCCAGCGGCACTGCCGGTGCGGTTCCGATGGGCAAGCATCACCCGATTGACACGCCTGCTATTTTTCTAGCAGCAACACCCCCTAGGCCTCTGTCGGTTCCCGGCATGCCCAAACCTGGGGGTCACTCTTTCCAGCGGACTTTTGTTGAGGTATTCCAAACCTCCGCTGAGCATTCCTAATCAACTCCAGCAGTTACGAGATCGTGGGCTGTTTGTGGAGTCGGAGACTCTTGCTCTGAATGCTCTCAGTCTGATCGGTTACTACCGGTTGAGCGCCTACTGGTTGTTCTTTGAGGAGCCTCCTGCTGCAGGGGAGACCAGAAGCCACCGCTTCAGGCCTGACTCAGGCTTTGACCAGGTAATTGAGCTCTACAACAAGGATCGCCTCATTCGGCTGCTGGTGATTGATGCGATTGAGCGGATTGAAATTGCCGCCAGATCAGCATGGGTTCAGGAGATGAGCATCAGGCACGGTACCGCTCACTGCTACCTAAACAATTGGCTTTTCAAATCTGATTTTAATCATGCAGAGCAGCTGGAGAAGTTGCGTATCCAGCTGCCGCAAAGCAACGAAACTTTCGTGATCCATTACCGTAATACCTACTCGGAGCCAGATCTGCCCCCGATCTGGGCGATGACTGAAATGATCTCCCTCGGAGCTTTGCGAGCCTGGATCGCCGCATCTAAGTCGGAGGTCAAAATGAATGTTGCCAGGTCACTGGGGATGCCATCCGCCCTGGTAAATTCGCTCCTCTCAGCACTTGGCCTGCGCGCCTGGCGGCTATCATCTCCAGCATGCCGATCGAGCAGCAGGAAGATATGGGTTGCCCGGTTGACTGGGAGCAGCAACAGCTTTGGATCTGATCGAGTCGCTGGCTCCAGGCCATAACACTTCAGTCGCGGGCTACGTGACGATCGATCAGGCTGACGATCACCCCATGGCTGACTCAGTAGCCCGTGCCCAGCGCCTGAGCGGACAGCTTTGCTGATAGGTTCCGCCTCATGGAGCCCCTCCAGGCCGAACTTTGAATACAGCGCCTCCTTATTCAAGGAAGTGGCTTCTCCCCTGAATAAGGTGCCTTGCCGCCCGTAGGGCGTCTTGCTCGACCGCGGCTGCTTTCGTGGGGCTGCCGAGGGGCACTCGCAGCCGTCCCCAAAGCTGGTCGGCATCGCTGGCTAACCCCAGCACCCGATCGCCATAGTCCTGCAACAGCTCTACCAGCTATTGCTCCAGAGATTCGGCCTGGGGCCCATCACCGCGATGGCGGATCAGATCCACGCCACGCCGCAATTTGCCGATGCTGATCGTCGAGAGAAACAGCGGCCAACCCTGTTGGCCTGCTTCGGCGAAAAAAGCCCGTACGCCCGCGTTGGCCCGCTCGCCCTTGCGGGCTTCGCTGATCACATTGGTGTCAACCAAATACGTAACCAGCGGTGTCAACCAAATGCGTAACCAGCGGTGTCAACTAAATACATCTGTCTCTCTCCGTGCGGCTCGTGCTCGAAGTCATCATCCCGGCCCACTTCGGGCATGGAGGCCAACAGTTCGGCCAGTGGGCGCCGCGCTGGGGTGAGCAATGCCCCATTCACAAACGGCGCGTCCATGCTGCAGAGGGTGGCGCCACAGCAGTGGCTTCCGCCACTTTCGGTTGGCCGTGAGCTGCCTCATGCCAAAAACCATCCACCGGTAGTAATGTACAAAACGTACGCTTCCAGGCGGTCATGGGCGAGCTCACGGTGAGCCAGGCGCGCGAGAATCTGGCGGAACTGATCGACAGCACCCAACGCAGCGGCGAACCGGTGGTGCTCACCCGCCACGGTCGCCCGGTGGCCGTGGTATTGGACCATGCCCATTTTGAGCAGTTGGTGGCGGCTGCCGACGAGGCCAGCGACCGCAAGGCCCTGGCCCAGGCCCGGGCAGATGGCGACACGGTGCCATGGGAGCAGGTGAAGGCGGATCTCGGGCTGCTTTGAGGTCCGCAGTCCCGTGACCCAGCGCTACGAAGTGAGGCTGGCGCGGCGAGCCGTCCGCTCGCTCGCCCTGTTGCAACGGCAGGAACAGCTGCGCATCCGCGCCGCCATTGATTTGCTGGCCGAGAATCCCAGTCCACCAGGTTGCGTTGCACTCCAGGGAGAACCCGGTGTGTTTCGGGTGCGGGTGGGCGACTTCCGCATTCTCTATGAGGTGGTGGATCGGCTTCTGCTGGTGCAGGTGGTGCGGATTGGGCACCGCCGGGAGGTCTACCGCTGAGGCGCCCCAGCTCTGGAAGATGCTCCACCGCATAACGAAGCGGTCGCTTATTCGAATAGGTATCGGGTGCCCGCTGTCAAGAGCCCATCATCGGGAAACTGGCGATCAACCCTCACCTGAAGGCCAGGGAGGGATCACGAAGCTTCCGCGCTGAAATCCTTAAGCCATGGCCCCGCTTGCCAGCGATCTGCGCCAGGCTGCCCCCATGCCCCACCACGCCGATCGACCCAGCAAGATCTGCGCCTGCTGCGGCCGACCCTTCCAGTGGCGCCGCAAGTGGAAGCAGGTGTGGGAGCAGGTGCGCTACTGCTCAGACCGCTGCCGCCAGCAGGCGCGGCGGCCCGCCAATCGACGCCAGGGCCAGGCGGACGCCGCCGGGCAGGCCTGAAACTTCAGCGCCCTCCTAAATACCAATTGCGGTACCACTGCTCCATCCGCTGGATCTCGTCGCTCTGGGCCCGCACCATGGCCTGTTGCAGTTGGCGCAGCTGCGGATGTTGGCTGTTGGTCTGGGCCATTGAGGCCATCATCACGCCCATCTGATGGTGGGGAATCATCTGCTCAATGAAGGCGCGGTCGAAATCTGGGGCCTGGCGCAGGGCGGCGAGGTTGGTGCCACCCATGCCCATGCCGTGCATGCCCATGCCCTGCATGCCCATGCCTCCACCCATACCCATCGGACCGCCCATGCCCCTGCCGTTCTGCCAGCCCCAGCGGGAGCCCAGTGCCCAGCCGGGCACCTCCTGGCCATACCACTCTCGATACCAACTGCGCATCTGCAGGTTTTCGCTCGTTTGACTGGCCTTGATGTTTTGGGCCAGGGCTTTGATTTCGGGCCGACGGGCGCGGCTGAGGGCTAGATCGGCCATGGCGATCGCCCCCTCGTGGTGGGGAATCATCATCACGATGAACTGCCGATCCGCATAACCCATCCCCATGCGGCCCGCCCCACTCAGGCCCGTTCCGTAGCCGGCCGCGGCCGGCCCTTGGTCCCCAGCTCGCGGCCAGCCCTGGGACAGGCACTGGGCTCCAGCCCCTGGGCAGAAGCTGTAGGCCGCTGCTGTGATGGCAGTGGCAGTGGCAGTGGCAGTGGCGATGGCAGTGGCGGTGGCCAGTGCCAAAGAGGCCGGTCGCCAAGTAAGCGTTCGCCCTGGTGCCGGCCGTGGGTTGTTGTTGGCCATCCGCTCGGCCCCCCCTTGCGAAACGTCCATCTCCATGCTGGCCACGGGTGAGCGAAGCGTTTGAGCCCCAAGCCGTTGGCCGCTGCACCGTCCACAATTCGATATCAACGGAGCGATATCCACGGAGCGAGATGCCCACGATTTGATACCTATGACTTGATATCCACGATACGAAATACAGCATGCCCTCAAGGTGCATCAATCTGCAGCCCTGTTGCGCGGCCATCATGGAGACCATGAGGTTTGTTGTTTCTATCTGCGACCACGCCCTGGCGGGCATTGCCTTTGCCTGGGCGGGCATCGATTGTTCGGAATGCATAGATTATTCGTCATGTATTGATTATTTGGTGTTTGCTGATTATTTGCTGCGTGGTGATTATTCGCTGAATTCTCATTGCTTCTTGCGCAGTGATTTTGGGGTAAATGCTAGTTTGGGAGTGAGCACGGATTTAGGAGTAAGCGCTGGTTTTGGGGCTTGCGCTGGTTACTCGGCCTGCGCCGATTTTCCGTTGCCCGGTGTTTTTGGGATGAGGGCTTGTTTGCCGCTGCGCCGCGGTTGCCTCGATAGGCCAGCTCTCGTTAACGCCAGGACAATCACCCGATGAACGCCCCAACCCCCAGTTCTTCCTGTTGCCAGGCGGAGGGTTCGGCCGAATTGGCGGCTGGCCCGGCCGGATCGGCGGCAACCATGGAGCGGGAGCTGGCCCGGGAGCTCAGCCGGCTGCGGCGCCGCTTGCTGGTGGCGGCGCTGCTCACCGCCTTGGTGCTGCTCTCCAGCCTGTCCCCGATGCTGGGCGGGCCGCAGCTGTCCTTTTTGCCGCTTTGGTTCATTAGCCCCTGGACCCAGCTGCTGCTCACCACACCGGTGTTGTTCTGGTGCGGGCGCGATTTTTATAGCGGCGCCGTCTCGGCCTTTCGGCAGCACTCCGCCGACATGAACACCCTGGTGGCCGCCGGCACCGGCATCGCCTGGTTGATGTCCCTGTTCACCACCTGCTTCCCCCAGGTGCTGATCGCAGAAGGTCTGCCGGCAGAGGTGTACTACGAAACCGCCGCGGTGATCGTCACCCTGGTGCTGCTGGGCCGGCTGCTGGAGGCCCGGGCCCGGGGCCAAACCTCGGCGGCAATACGGCACCTGCTGCAGCTGCAGCCGCCCACCGCCCGGGTGTTGCGGGATGGCCAGCCGATCGAGATCCCGGTGTCGCTACTGGTGGTGGGGGATCTGGTGCAGGTGCGCCCCGGTGAAAAAATCCCGGTGGATGGACAGCTGATCGAAGGCAGTTCCTGGGTGGAGGAATCGATGCTCACCGGAGAAGCCACCGCCGTGGCCAAAGCTCCCGGGGACCAGGTGATCGGCGTCTCGCTCAACCGCAGCGGCAGCTTCAGCTTCCGCGTCAGCCGGGTGGGGGCCGACACGGTGCTGGCCCAGATCGTGGCCTTGGTGCGCCAGGCCCAGAGCTCCCGCACCCGGGTGCAGCGCCTGGCCGATCAGGTGGTGGGTTGGTTCGTGCCGGCGGTGATCGCCATCGCCATCGCCTCCTTTGTGGTGTGGTTCCTGATCAGCGGCAACCCGGTGCTGGCGACGCTGTTTCTGGTGAGCGTGCTGGTGATCGCCTGCCCCTGTGCCCTGGGCCTTGCCACCCCCACCTCGATCATGGTGGCCTCCGGCAAGGGGGCTGAGAACGGCCTGATCTTTCGCAGCGCCGAAGCGCTGGAAACCGCCGGCAAGCTGCGCACCATCGTGATCGACAAAACCGGCACCCTCACCCGCGGCCAGCCCCAGGTGACCGATTTCGAACGGCTGAGCGGCGGCGTTTTGAAAGCCGACACCCTGCTGGCCCTGGTGGCAGCTCTGGAATCCCGTTCGGAGCACCCCCTGGCGGAAGCGATCGTGGCCTATGCCAGGCCCCGGTCGCAGCAGAGCGAACTGCCGGCGGTGGAGGGTTTCCAGGCGGTGGCCGGCTGCGGCGTGCGGGGTGCGATCGCCGGCCGTGAGTTGCTTATCGGAACCCCCCGCTGGCTGCGGCAGCTGGGCATCGACACCGCCGCCCTCCAGCCCTTGGTGGAAGTGCTCGAGGCGGTCGCCTGCAGCGTGGCGGCTGTGGTGGTGGATGGGCGGATCGAGGCCTGCTTTGGCATCTCCGATCCCCTCAAGCCCAGTTCAGCGGCTGCCGTGGCGGCCCTGCGACGCCAGGGTCTGCAGCTGGTGATGCTCAGTGGCGACGCCCGCCGTACCGCCGAGCTGGTGGCTGGCCAGGCGGGGATTGAGCGGGTGATCGCAGAAGTGCGTCCCGCCGATAAGGCCGCCGTGATTCGGCTGCTCCAGGCGCAGGGGGAGGGGCCGGTGGCGATGGTGGGAGATGGCATCAACGACGCGCCCGCCCTGGCCCAGGCCGATGTGGGCATCGCCATGGGTACCGGCACCGACGTGGCGATCGCCGCCAGCGACATCACCCTGATCTCCGGAAATCTGGCCGGCGTGCCGGCGGCGATCGAGCTCAGCCGCCAAGCGATGGCAAATATTCGTCAAAACCTGTTTTTCGCTTTTGCCTACAACGTGGCTGGCATCCCGATCGCCGCCGGTCTGCTGTTTCCCCTCACCGGCTGGCTGCTCAGCCCGATGATCGCCGGCGCTGCCATGGCCTTCAGCTCCTTGTCGGTGGTGGGCAATGCCCTGAGGCTGCGCCGCTTCCGGCCCTCGCCCCTGCCCTTGGCAGTTAGCCGATGAGTGCTCTCCTGGCTGTTGCACTGCATTTGCCTGTTGCACTGCATTCAGCTGTTGCCCTGCATATGGCTGTTGCACTGCATATGGCTGATTCACTCCAGGTGGCCGCCGTTCTCCATCGCTCCGCCCCTTTAGCGCCTGCACCGCTCTGGCGCACGCTCCACCAGCCGCTGGCGCTCCAGCTGGTGGTGGTGGCCGGCGGCCTGGCGCTGATTGCCGCGGAACTGTGGTGGTTTCTTGGTCGCCATGGCCTTGCTGTGGCGGCCCATGCAGACGAGGCGGGCGTTCAGGAGATCACCATCACCGTGGACGGGGGTTATCTGCCTTCCAAAATCCAGGCGCTGGCGGGGCGGCCGCTGCGGCTTGCCTTCCATCGCCTCGATCCCAGCGGCTGTCTGGCCCAGGTGATCTTCCCCGATTTCCACAAAACCCTCGATCTGCCCCTTGGTGACACCACCAGCCTGGAGTTGCCGCCCACCCCGGCCGGCGTCTATCCCTTCCACTGCGGCATGGCCATGGTCAGGGGCGTGCTGGAGGTGGTGGATCCAGCTGCCTGAATGGCCGGTGTGGAGCGGCGGCGCAGAGCAGCAGGGGCGAGACTGGGGTTCCTGGAGACCAGCGAGCTGGGAACAGGGGCTGGCGGTTGGCCGTAGGCCGAGGAGGGCTGGGCAGCCGCTGATGGTGTTGCCAGGCCTCGTAGCCGGTGAGCAGGGCCGAGCCGATCAGCAGTGCCGCAAAACCCTGGCGCAGCTGCAGTTCCGGCAGGTGGGGCGCCAGGCGCTGGCCCACCACCGCACCGACCAGGCCACCAGCCACCAGCGGCAAGAGTAGTGGCAGCTGGGCTGCGGGCCAGTAGCCCAGAGCGGCCAGGGCGACCAGGGAATTGGTGCTAATCAGCAGCAGGCTGGTGCCGCTGGCGAGCTGCATCGGCAGGCCCGCCAGCAGCACCAGGGCGGGCACGAGCGCGAAGCCGCCCCCCACCCCGGCAATGCCGGTGAGCAGGCCCACCAGAATTCCCTGGCCCGCCAGCGCCAAGGGAGAGCCCCCTGGACGCCTGGGGCTTGCGGCCTGTCCCAGGGCGCTAGGGCGGCTGAGCAGCCAGGACGCAAACAAAGCCGCTGCGGCGAAGATTCCCAGTTGCATCGCCTCCGGAATTAGATCGGCCTTCACCAGCGAGCCGCCGATCCAGCTGCCGGCCAGGGCCGGCAAGCCCAGCACCAGGGCGGGTTTGATTGCGATCTGGCGGCGGCGGATGTAGGGGCCCAAATTGCCGAGGGCCAGCAGGGTGACCACCAGCAGCGAAAGCGGAACGGCGGCCTTGGTGGGCAAGGCCGCACCGCTCACCAGCAGGGGCAACAGCAGGATCGAGCCACCGGCCCCGAGCACGGCGAGCAGAAAGCCAATTAAGGCTCCGCCCGCCAGCAGTAGTGCCATGGTTGCCGGGATCATTCCCCTTTGGATTCGATAGCCGCCTGGTTCCAGGGCATGGCGGCCAGCAGACGGGCCATGCCGCAGAAGCCGCTGATACCCGCGTAGGTGAGACCAGCCCCCACAAAGCCACTCAACCAAATCCAGCCCGGTGCCACGGTTTGGCCGAGGATCACCCCCAGCAGCACCAGGCTGCCGGCCGCGATTTGCACCTGGCGCATCAGCGGCAGCGGTGCCCCCTTGGTCTTCTGTAGGGCGAAACCGGCCTGCTCCCAGGCGGGTAAGCCCCCCATTAGATCGGCAATTGGCTGGCTGTGGCCCTGCTGAAGCAGTTGCGTCAAGGCCCGGGCACTGCGGTTGCCGCTCTGGCAAACCAGCACCAGCGGCCCGCGGGGTAGATCCACCTGGGTGATGCGCGCGAGAGGAATGTTGAGGCTGCCGCTGATGTGGCCAGAGGCGTATTCCATCGGTTCGCGTACATCAATCACGCCGACCTGGCGGGCGGCAAGTTGCTCGGACAAGTCGTGGGCGCTGATGTGGCTGGCCATCGGGGTGGCCATCTGGGCGGCCATCGCAGGGGTGGGAGTCATGGTTCTGAGTGCGGAGCGCAGCGAAAGATGGGATCTGGGCGGCAGTTACGGGGCGGCCGCTTCAGGGCTGGGCAGCAGCCTCGAGCCGGTAGCCCTCGGCGAGCCAGCGGCTCAGGCCGCCGCGCAGGTTGGCCACCCGCTGGCGGCCGGCCTTGAGCAGCTGCTGGGTGGCCAGGGCCGAGCGGCTGCCGGAATGGCAGACCACCACCAGCGGGCGATCGGCGGGCAGCTCGCCGGTGCGGCTTTCGAGCTCCGGCAGGGGGATCAGCAGGCTGCCGGCCAATCGGCCGTCGGGTCCGTTGAATTCCTCGGCGGAGCGCACATCGAGCAGCGTGATCTCGCTCTGATGGGCCACCACCCAGGCGGGGCTGAGTTCGGGCAGGCCGGCATAGCTGCGGGTCAGGGGTGCCCAGGCCGGTGCCGGGCCCTCTGCCGTGGCGTGGGGTTTGCCGGAGCGCATGTTGCCGGGCAGGGCCTCGGCGATTTTGTGGGGATGGGGGAGTTTCATGTTCTCCATGTGGCCCACGAAATCCCGCTCGCTGGCGTTGCCGCCCAGCCTGGCGTTGAAGGCCTTCTCCTCCGCTACGGAGGTAACGCTGCGGCCTGTGTAGTCGTGCCCCGGATAGAGCAGACAGCTGTCGGGGAGGCTAAAGATTTGCTCGGTGATTGAGCGGTAGAGGCTGTGGGCATCGCCCTGCTGGAAGTCGCAGCGACCGCAACCGCGCACCAGCAGCGCATCGCCACTGAAGGCCAGCGACTGGTCATCGAGCACGAAGCTGAGGCAGCTGTCGGTGTGGCCCGGGGTGGCGCGCACCTCCAGCCAGCGGCCCCCAAAGGTGAGCCGATCCCCATGGGCCAGGGGCAGGCTGACGTTTTCGGCGTGGGCGGCGGCGGCCAGGCCGATGGCACAGCCGCTGGCCTCATGCATCAGCCAGCTGCCGGTCACGTGGTCGGCATGGGCATGGGTGTCGATCGAGGCCACCAGCTCGATGCCCAGCTCGTTGATCAGGGCGAGATCGCGGTCGTGCTGCTCAAAGACCGTGTCGATGATCACCCCCTGGCGGCTGGGCACATCGGCCAGCAGGTAGGTGAAGCTGCCGGTGTCGCCGTCGAACAGCTGTCGGAAGAGCAGGGAGCCCCCGCCGGCGGCGGCAGAAAGGGACAGGGCGGGAGCGGCAGCGACGGCCACTGGCGCATTAACAGCTGTGGACTGGGGAGTAACAGCCATTGGCGGAGATGCGAAGGGGGGCAGGGGTGCGGGCGGAGGCGAAAAAAGGGGAGAGAGGAGCTGCGGAGGCGAAAACAGCTGAGGGGAGCCGTGGCAGCAGGGGCTCCTAGTTGCTATGAGCATAGCCGCATAATGCCCACAAAGGAAAATCTTGTGGGCGCTGGCCGCGCTACTCGGGGGGTTTGCGGTGAGGGAGCCTGCGCTCCAGCGCTCTTGTTCCAGTGTTCTTGCTGAGGCGCTCTAGCTGCGGGGCTTTAGTTGCGGCGCTCTAGTCGCGGCGCTCTGGTTGCGGAGGTGGGGCCCATCGCTGGTTCAGGCGGCGCTTCTCCTCCAGCATCAAGATCTCCGGACCCTCCAGGGCAAGTCGCAGCACTTCCGGCTCGCTCAGGGGCTAGATCGCCAGGGGCGGCCCAAGCTGATCCCCAGGGGCCGAGGCGGGCAAGCTGCCCCCTGAACAGCGACTGGCGGCTAGGTGCATAATTCCTTTAGCGTCATAGAGTTCTTTGGCGTCATACAGCCCTTTGGCATCAGATAGCAATGCCATGGCCGCGCCCGCTGCTTTGACCCTGCCCAGCCCCCAGTTGATTGAGGCGCTCAGCCAGTTCTTTCGGTTGTTGAGCGAGCCGACCCGCCTGCAATTGCTTTGTCAGCTCAAGCATGGGGGAGCCATGGACGTGGCCTCCCTGATCGAGGCCACCGGCTTCAGTCAGTCCCACATCAGCCGCCAGCTGGGCCAGTTGCAGCGCGCCGGCCTGGTGAGCTGTGAACGCGACGGGGTGCGACTTATCTATGCGTTGGCCGACCCCTTGGTGGAGGAACTCTGCAATCTGGTGCAGGGGCGAATGAGGCAAAGATTGGAGCAACAGCTACAGCAGCTGCCGGCTCTTTGAGCTGCCACTGCGTTGTCCTGCCCCTGACTCGGCAAACATCCTTTGGCCAACTTGCCTTTGCCCATACCTGCGGGCGCTGGGCTGGCTGCCATCCCGTTTTCCCTAGCCTTGGTCCCCAGTGGCAGATGGGCATGGCAAGGGTTGCGGTGAGCGGCGCCTCCGGCAAGACCGGCTGGCGCCTGGTGCAGGAGGCGCTCGGCCGCGGGCACTCGGTGCGGGCCCTGGTGCGACCGGGCTCCCAGCTCCCCGCCGTGCTGGAGGGGGCCGAGCTGGTGCGGCTGGATTTCAGCTGCACCGAGGCCCTCCATGCCGCCCTATCCGGTTGCGACGCCCTGGTGATCGCCACCGGTGCCCGCCCATCGGTGGATTTGAGTGGGCCATTGAAGGTGGATGCCTTCGGGGTGCGCGAGCAGATCCAGGCCTGCAAGGCCGTGGGCCTGAGGCGGGTGGTGCTGGTGAGCGCCCTTTGCGCCGGGCGCTGGTGGCACCCCTTAAATCTGTTCGGGCTGATCCTGGTGTGGAAACGGCTGGGCGAGCGCTGGCTGGAGCAGAGCCAGCTCGACTGGACCGTGATTCGCCCCGGCGGCCTCAGCGAAGACGACAGCCGCTGCCAGGGCGAAAGCGTGCTGTTCACCGGTCCAGGCCAGCAGGAGAGCGCCAGCATTCCCCGCCGCCTGGTGGCCCAGGTGTGCCTGGACGCCCTCGAATCGCCGGCGGCGATCGGCCGGATCATCGAGATCACCAGCAATCGCCAGCAACCCCAGCAATCGCTGGCCGGCTGGCTTGAGGCCACCCAGCCACCCAGCCAGCCAGCTAGCTAGCTAGGGCAGTGCCCGAGGGTGCAAGCAAGAAAATAGTGCAGATAAGAAAATAATTGCAAATCAAGAAAGAATTGCAATTTGTGATAAATAGGAGATTAATTTATTAGGAGATTAATTTATAAAGATATGTAGCTGGTGGCAGTGGTAAAAGCTCGACCGTCCCGATGTCTGGGTGGGTCTAGTCCTGCGCTGGGCTTCCTGAATAGCTGCTTGTTAGCCCCGTAACTGCTTGCCAGCCGGGTCACAATGGGGCGACCGTTGGGCCTTGGGGGCCATCGCTGCCGCCGATGAACAGCCGCCAAGCGATCGCCCTGGCCCTGCTGGCGTTCGTGCCCATCTCGGCGGCCGCCGAGCATTTTCACTGGGGCGATGGGGCCGTCTTCTTAACTGCGGTGCTGGCGATCCTGCCCCTGGCGGTGTGGTTGAGCACCGCCACCGAGGAGATCTCTATTGCCTTGGGGCCGAATCTCGGCGCCCTGCTCAACGCCCTGTTCGGCAACGCCACCGAATTGATCATTGCCCTCACCGCCCTGCGGGCTGGCCTGGTGGGAATAGTGAAAGCGAGCATCACCGGCACGGTGATGGCCAACCTGCTGCTGGCCCTGGGCCTGTCGATGCTGGTGGGCGGCATCGGCCGTAAGGAGCAGACCTTCCAGCCGGTGGTTGCGCGGGTGAATGGCTCGGCGATGACCCTGGCGGTGCTGGCGATCCTGATCCCCAGCCTCACCAGTCTCGACCCGCTCCAGAGCGCTGCCGGCATTGGCGCCTTCTCGCGCTTCGTGGCCTGGCTGCTGCTGCTGGTGTATGGCCTCACCCTGGTGTTTTCGCTGCGCACCCACCGCTCCCTATACGAGGTGGCCCAGGTGGATCTGGCGGCGGAGACGGGCGTTGTGGAGACAGGCGCGGCGGAGCTAGCCGGGCGTGAGACAGCAGAGGCTCCAGGGGGCCATGGCCACAGTCCGCCTCTGCTGCCCTGGTTCCTGGTGCTGCTTGGAGCGACGGCGGGGATCGCCTACGAATCGGAACTGTTTGTGGGTGTGGTGGAAACGGTGAGTGAGGGCTTTGGTTTGACTGGCCTGTTCACCGGTGTGGTGCTGTTGCCGCTGCTGGGTGGGGTGGCGGAATACATCACCGCCGTAGGCATGGCCCGCCGCAACAAGATGGACCTGGCGGTGTCGGTGGCGCTGGGATCCACATTGCTGGTGGCCCTGTTGGTGGTGCCGGTGCTTGTGTTGGTGGGGCCGCTCTTGGGCCATCCGCTGGATCTGAGCTTCAATCCCTATGAGCTGGTGGCGATCGCCACGGCCGTGGTGGTGAGCAACCTGGCCAGCCTTGATGGCCGCTCCGACTGGCTGGAGGGGGTGCTGCTGCTGGCGGCCTACGTGATCCTGGCGGCCGGTTTCTTCTTCCAGAGCACTCCGATCGGATGACCAGAACGCCAGAGCCCAGGGGTTCCTCCCCAGCCGGTGGCGGTGCTGGCCGCTGGTGGAACCGGGGTCGCCGGCCGCGCGCGCGCCAAGCTGCCGGCTTTGAATCCGGCCGGGAGCAGATAGCTCCTCCCCATGATTCTTTGCCCCAGGAGGAGCTGGAGGAGGACCAGGAGCCCCAGGCCCTTTCCGGCCCCAGCGGAGCCTTCACCGCCTCTAATCCGCAAGGCGCCAATACAGCTGTTACCGCTCGCTTTATCGCCAGCTCCACATCCAGCTCCATGGCCAGTGGCGACTCAATCGCCAGTGTCAGCTCAATGACCAGTGGCGGCCCCATGGCATTGCCGCCGTTTCGGCCCAGCCATCTGCTGAGCCGCCTCCAGCGCTCGGCTGCGCTGCGGCTGCTGTTGGCGGGCACTGCCACTTTAGTGGGTTTGGTGGGTCACTGGCCGGCCCTGGCCCTGGTTGGCGGCGGACTGTTGCTGGCGCTGGCGCTGGCGCAGCTGTTGCCCGAGCTCTGGCGGCTGGTGAGCACCCGGCTCGATGAAGAACCCACGGCGCGGCTGCTGGCGGTTTTGGGGCTGGTGCTGGGGTTGGTGGCCCTGCCCTGGGCTCTGGGCTGGTGGGATCCCTACCTGGAGCTCTATCGCCAGCGCAATTGGGAGGCGATCGGGGCCCTGGGGGAGGGGGTGATCGGCGCCATCGGTCAAATTCTGGTGGCGCTTGTCGCCCTGGCGATCGCCTGGCGGCAGGTGCTGCTCGACCAGCGGCTCACCGGCCAACAAAATCGCATCACCCAGGCCCAAACGATCGATAGCTTCATCCAGGGCATCTCCGATTTGATCAGCGATCAGGAGGGGATGTTGGAAGACTGGCCCCTGGAGCGGATGCTGGCGGAGGGTCGGCTGGCGGCGGTGTTCGGGAGCATCGATAAAGATGGCCGGGCCCGCATCCTGCGCTTCCTCTCCCACGCCCGCCTGCTTACGCCGCTGCGGCGTGATAACCGGCTGGGGCGGGCGATCCTCGATGGCAACGGCAATTACGAGGAAGATCGGCTAACTGGCGTGCCGGTGATTCAGCTGCATCTTATTCTTAAGGGTGTGGATCTTTCCAGCACAGATCTACGCGGCGTTGATTTCAATTGCGCCGATCTCAGCGGCGCCGACCTCAGCCACAGCGACCTCAGCGGCGCCCTGCTGGCCGGCTGCAACCTGGCCGGGGCGAACTTGGAGCGCGCCAGGCTGGAGGGAGCGCGACTGTTCTTTGGCCGCAGCCAAACCGCCAGCCCCCGCTCTGCCGATGGCCGCCGCGACCTGGTTACCGGCCGCGGCGCCGGTGCGGTGGTGGAAAACGCCAACTTCACCGGCGTGCAGGGGCTCGATGCCGCCAGCCACTACTACCTAGCCGCCTGGAGCGGCCCCCGCTCTCGGGCTACCCTCCCCGGCGGTGCCAAGGGCGTCGCCAGCCAATTGGAACCGCGGCCCCCCCGCCGACAGCCGGCTGCAGGCGCATAGCTGTAAGGCCCACTAAAACCTGACCTCATTCCCAGTGGAGCACCATCGCCACCGCCCCTTCCAGGGAGAGCTTCACGGGGCAGTTTTCACCGGCCCGCCGCAACAGGCTGCGCTGTTGTGGATCTAGATCCGCCGGCAGGCTGACCCACACCTCCAGGGTTTTGACGCGGCGGGGGGCGCTGCTGGTCATCGTTTTTTCCACCCGGGCTGTTGTGCCCTCGATGGCGATGCCGTGGCGAGCGGCGGTGATGCCCATGATCGTGAGCATGCAGCTGGCCAGGGAGGTGGCCAGTAGATCGGTGGGGGAGAAGGCCTCGCCGCGGCCCTGGTTGTCGAGTGGGGCATCGGTGTGCAGCTCGCTGCCCGAGGAGTCATGCACCGCCAAACAGCGCAGCTGGCCTTCATAGCGGCAGGTCATGGTGGTCATCGGCGGGTCGCTGCGGAGATGATCCCCATGCTGCTGGGGCGGGTCACCAGGGCGGTTGGGCTGAGGGTGACTGGGTTGTCGCCGGGCGCATCAGCTGGCCGCCACCAGCTCCAGCTCCTGCAGCAGGCGCCGCTGGGCCGCCGCCGGCACAAAGCGGTGGGCGGCCTGGGCGCCGCTGATCGCCACCGGCGGTACGCCGATGCCGGGGAAGACGCCGGCGCCGCAGAGCACCAGCCCATCGATGGGGGTGGAGCCGCCGGGGAAGGGACCCCGATCCGCCGGCCAGGCGGGGCCGTAGCTGCCCTGGTGCACCCGCAGCCAGTGGCGGTGGCTGAGGGGTGTGCCCTGCATTTCCAACACCAGCCGCTGGCGCCAGTCGGGTAGGAGCTGGTCGAATATTTGATGGAACAGGCCGCAGCGCTCGCTTTTCAGGGCTGCGTAGGCGGGGGTGCCCCGCTGCAGATCCTTCCACAGCTGCCAGGGTTCATTGGCTGGGGTGTAGCCGTGCAGCACCTGATGGCCGGCGGGGGCCAGGCTGGGGTCTAGTAGTGATGGCATCGACAGCACCGCCATGTTGCGCTCGGCGCCGATACCCCGCTGCCAGTCGCCCACCCACACCGTGTGCACCGGCAGATCGGCCAGTTCGGGGCCGCCGCGCAGGGCCAGGTGCCAATGCAAAAAACTGCCGCAGGCGGGGGTTTCCGCCTGGCGGCGACGCCAGCGCTGGGGCAGGCTGTCAGGCGGCAGCAGGGCGAGGGTGTCCCAGGGGCTGGCGGAGCAGATCACCCCCTGGCGGGCCCGCAGGATTTCGCCACCGGAGGCGGCGGCTAGTTGCACCCCCACCGCTTTGCCGCCCTCCACCAGGATTCGCTCCACGGCGGCGGCGGTGCGCAGGCGGCCGCCGTGGCGCTCCATGCCCCGCACCAGGGCCGCCGCCACCGCCGCGCTGCCGCCGATCGGGTAGTCGAGGCAGGCGTCGGCTTCGAACCACTCGCCAAACAGGGTGACCATGGCCGCGGCGCTGGTGTGGTCCAGTTCCAGGCCGGAGATCAGGAAGCAGAGCAGCTCCACCCAGTGCAACAGGAAGGGATCGCGCAGGTGACGGCGGGCGATCGGCCCGAAACCGCCCCCCAGGGCCGCCAGCTGCGGCGCTTTTGCCAGCAGTCCGAGGCCGTTGCCACCGAGGGTGAGGGCGCTGCCGATGCCGGGGCGCAGGGCTAGCAGCGGCAGGGAGCGGACGGCGCGGCAGAGCGGTTCGATCGCCAGCAAAAAGCGCTGCCACTCTTCCGCTACGGCGGGCCCGCGCAGCTGCCGCAACACCTCCAGGAAGGGCTCCATGCCCACCCCCACACGCAGGCGACCTTCCGGCAGCAGCAGGTCCCAGTGGTGATAAGAAACCACCGGCAGTGTTTCACCCACCGCCTTGAGCACCTGGGTGAGCGGGTTGGTGGAGGGCCAGCGGCCCAGGCCGCTCCACAGGGAGGGTCCCGATTCGAACTGGAAGCCGCGCCGACTAAAGCCATGGGCGGCGCCACCGGGCACGCTATGGGCCTCCAGCACCAGCACATCAAGGCCGTGGCGGGCGGCGATGGCGCCGGCGCAGAGGCCCCCCAGGCCAGCGCCGATCACGATCAGGTCGGGCTGGCTGGGGTTGTTGCTGGGGCTGTCGCTGCGATTAGAGGCGTTGCTGGCGGCCGGAGAAGACATGGCTGGGGCCGAACAATTCAGGGCCTGGAGGCCGCCGCTGCGGCAAGGGGTTGTTGGCGCAGGGCGCAGAGCTGATCCAGGCAGGGCCGGCGGGTGAGCCTCAGGCGGGCCGCAGCCCATAGCCCATAGAGACGATTCACCAGCGGTGCCACCAGGGGCCAGCCGGTGGGCGAGTATAGCCAGCCCAGGCCAATCAGGGCATAGGCCTGACGAAATACCGCCAAATCCACCAGCACGCTGCCATCGGCGGCGATGGCATGGATGCGACCCATCGCCTCTCGATAGCCAATGCCGCCATGGCGGGCCGGATCGTAATCAGCGGCGTCGATATCAACAAAAGCCAGCCGGCCAGCGCCGGGATTGCAGCGGCGATCCCGCCGTTCCAGGAAGCGCACCTCCCGCAGGCAGAGCGGACAACCGCCGTCGTAAAGGATGGTGAGCTGGGCCATGAGCCAGACCCTAGGCAGCCCGGGCGCAGGGGCGCGGGGCGTGGGTGAGGGGCGTAGGTGAGGGGGCGTGCTGTCAGACCTCGCCGTTGGCCTGCCAGGGATTGAGCGTGGCTACACCGGTGGGGATGAAGTCGCAGGTTGCGGGTCACCACGGTGAGCCCTTGCTCTAGGGCGGTGGCGGCCTGCTGATCGTCGCCTGGCGATACCGCGCTCGATGTCAGAAGGAAGCCCAGCAGTGGCGATCGCCTGACGGGCCGCCAAGAACTAAACCTGGCTCTAAAAAGTTTGCGGGAAAACCATCTCGCAGCGCTGGTTATTTACGGATAGAGGATAACAGGGAGCCGCTGCAGCTGTGGAGCTCGCAGCTAAACTGGGAGGTTGACCCATTCGCAGAGATGGCCGGGTATTTCAGCAAACTTTTAACGGATGCCGAGCATTTTGGATAACCAAAAGCCCCCTGCTCCTCCGACAATCAGGGTGGTTGGCACTTTCGCTCCGTTTTGGGCCCATAAACGGAATTTCTCCAGCTCAGCCACTTCATGGGCGCCGGGTACCCGCAAACTTTCGGCCTTGAGTCGGTTGGCCTCCGCTTGGCCTCTAGCCTCTTCAATTACTCCAAGTGCTTCATTCTTTTTCGCGGTGGCTTTGTACGTGGCCGCCAGAGCCTCCTGCTCGGCCACCTACTTGATAGGTAACCCCGTCGTCTTTCAGCACATTGCAGGGGTTCCAGAGCTTGGCAACGATGTCGTGGGTGTGGTGGGCATCAGGTTTCAGATCTGCTGCAATGGCTTGATGGCTGGCAGAACACTTGCCAAAGCCTGCTTCGTGAGTTTCAGGTCGTGGCTGGTTTGCATCCGCAGCCAAAAGCCTTCACTCAATCCAAAGAAACGGCAGAGGCGCAGATCGGTGTCGGCGGTGATCGCCCGCTGCCCCTTCACGATCGCATTGATTCGGCTCTCCGGCACATCGATGGCCTGTGCTAATCGGTACTGGCTGATTGCCATCGGCCGCAGGAACTCCTCCAGTAGCACCTCACCCGGGGGCACCAGCATCAAGTCAGTGGTAGTCAACGATTTCAACCTCCTCTGGCCCGGCTTCTGTCCAGACAAAGCAGAGCCGGAACTGGTCGTTGATGCGCTGGCTGTTGACGCAATCGATTTGCTGGCCATGGCGGTCTCCCTGGAGCGGCTCCAGGCGATTGCCTGGTGGAATCAGAAGGTCGTTGAGGCATCCGGCGGCATCGAGGATGGCGAGCTTGCGGAAGGCCACGCGAGCGAAGCTTTCAAACCGCCGCATCGGCTTTCCCTCAAAGAGGGCCCTGGTGTCGCGGCAACGAAACGACCTGATCACACAGTCATGGTACCCCCGTCTGGCGTAGGCACGAAGCGCGGAGGCATTATGCCGGCCAGATCTGCCGCTTGAAGTTGCGCAGCAGGCCATCCAGCTCGCCGCCAAACAGCTTGTACAGCCGCAGCCAGGGTGGTTTCGCTGATCCCCCGCTGATCCAGGGCCAGCTTCAGCTGGCGCAGATCCTGGCGGGTGAGTTTCCAGGGCCTCTATAGCACGGTGATGAGGTCCGGCATCTCGTTGCCGGGGCTGCCGCCGGAACGTAGTGTTGGTGAAGCAGAAGGCAGCTCGGCTGGCCAAGGGGGTGTCGGCTCTGCATACATCGATAAACTCTGAATAGCTTGATAATCTGGGCTAAGGTCTTTCTAGGTTTTCCGATGGTCGAGCTTCGTGGATCCCACGCGTAACCCGTTCGCCCCGGGAGCCGGAGCTCGGCCGCCCGAACTGGCTGGCCGCGAATCGATCATCGACGCCGCCAACGTCGCCATGCAGCGCATCCGGCGCGGCCGGCAGGAGAAAAGCCAGATGCTGCTGGGTCTGCGGGGTGTGGGCAAAACCGTTCTGCTCAACAGGCTCGCCCAGCTCGCCGAGGACATGGGATCCATCGTGGTGCCTCTTGAGGCTCCTGAAGGTCAGCGGTTGGCCGCTTTTTTGGCGCCGGCCCTCAAGAGTGTGCTGCTGCGGCTGAGCCGTGTGGCTCAGGCCCGCGAACTCGCCCAACGCGGGCTGGGAGCCTTGCGCGGCTTTGCCAGTGCCTTCAAGGTGTCGATCGGGGAGATCGAGCTGTCCATCTCTCCGGAACCGATCGCCGATAGCGGCAATCTGGAGATTGATCTGCCGGAGTTGATGGGAAGTGTGGGCAGGGCTGCGCAAGCAGCAAATACAAGTGTCGTCATCCTTCTCGACGAGGTGCAATATCTGTTAGAAGAAGATCTGCGCGGTCTGATCGTGGCCATGCACAGAATTGCTCAGCGAGGCTGGCCTGTGATCCTGTTCGGCGCCGGTCTGCCCCAGGTTGCAGCCTTGGCTGGGGAGGCTAAGTCGTATGCGGAGAGATTATTTGACTATCCTGAAGTAGGTCCGCTGCCTCCTGCCGCAGCCCGTTCAGCTCTTCTCGATCCGATAGTGGAGGAAGGCGAATCCATCAGCGAGGATGCCCTAAATAGAATCCTCTCAATCACCGAGGGATATCCTTATTTTTTGCAGGAGTGGGGCAAGCATTCCTGGAACACAGCGGGTAAATCCCCCATCACCGCAGACGATGTGGAGATGGCCAGCAGCCTGGCCACGGTGGCACTCGATCGAAGCTTTTTCCGCGTGCGGTTCGATCGGCTTACTCCTCGAGAACAGGACTATCTGAGAGCGATGGCCGCTCTGGGGCCTGGCCCCCATCGCTCCGGGGACATCGCCGATGCCCTGGGTATCAAGGTGCAACAGGCCGGACCGCTTCGTAACGGTCTGATCAAGAAGGGAATGATCTGGAGCCCAGCCCACGGGCAGACGGCTTTCACCGTGCCGATGTTCGACGCCTTCATGATCAGGGCCATCCCGGAATGGAAGCCGGAACGGTTGGCCTGAATCACGCTTCAGCGGATCGGGCGTGACTGGGGAGGCTGCATGAGCGCTCGGATCCGGCTTGGCTGCCTTGGTCACACTGGCCATCAGCACGGTCCGCATTCGAATCGTTGATAGCCAGGGGATAGGGCAGCTGTGGTGGAGCTGCTGGGCGCCCAGGGCGACAAGATCAGGGCTTGGGCTGGTTCGCTCAAAGCAAGAAGGCGAGGCTTAACTCAGGCGAGGCGGCGGGGCAGACGCTGTTTCATGCGCATTGGGATTTGATCCCCCCGTTAAACAAGTGATGACAATTTTGCCCAAGGAGCTGTTCGGTGGGTTATCAATGGCAAACAGCACTACTGAGCCGTGGCCACCAAGACGCCAACGCGAAAGAAGCTCGATCGACCAGCGGTCTTGGCAAGGATCGATGAGATCCTCTCGGCTGGGGCTCCGGATGCCGAAGCCCTGTTGGCATTCGCTGAGTTCATCAACGGAAAGACTTTCCCTGAACCTGTTCTCACTCTTACAGAGCTCAAAACGGCAGTCTGCAATGTCTTTGGCAGTAAGAATGCCACGGAACTACGCAAGTCAAATGAGTTCAATCTTGCGATGGCGGGCCGCACATTTGATCTCAAAACGAAGGCTGATTGGCTCAAGCTCTATCGAGAGTGGGTTGGTGTTCCCCACAGCGAGCGAACCAAAACCGGCAAAACTTCGATTAACGGTATCGATGTACTTGAAAATTTTAGGCCGTGGCATGTGTTCTCACTCGATCCATCAACGGCTAGTGCCGAGGACATCAAGGATGCCTTTCGCAGGCTTGCCAAGGCACATCATCCCGATGTAGGCGGCGATCCGCGCGTTATGGAGCGGCTCCAAAAAATGCGTGACTCCCTTCTTGCCTTCCTGTGAACAAGCTGATGACAACAAAATCCAAGCGATCACGTGATGCCTTCTCATTTCAGGAGACAGCAAGAATTCTAGGCATCAGTGCCAAAAAGCTCGAAAGTATCTGTAAGTTCTTCGATGCCCATGATGATGACGATTGGGAGCTCATTGAAGGAGAATTCTTTGAGTACGAACCGGGTCAAGCTCGCAGCCGGCGTTTTTACGAAGAAGGCGTAATGGCTCTGGCGAAGTATCTAGAGGAGAAGGAAGGTGGGAGTATCTTGGCCAAGATTCACGAGTTCTTCACCCACCATCGTGTGCGGGTGACACGCACACTGGTTAAACGGCGTATCATTCAAGTCACCCAAGATAGAAGCACCATTCAGATCCGAGGCGATCTAGTTTTTCTGGAACAGCGCTCTGTTGTGAGGATTTTGGGTACTAATGGCAAGGGGATGGCTGGCACTATCACAAGGATTCAGGAGGAAAGTTCTGGGCTGGAAGGTGCTGAAGGATTGGAGATCGGTGTGCATTTTGATAGCTTTGAGAATAAAGACCAGCGTCATTGGAGCCAGCGCGGCATCGTGCGCCTGGCGAAGACGATGAATGACAAAGGCAAGATCACCAAGGCACGTAAAGCCTGGGTGAAAGCTGTCTCTGAAGTTGCTGAAGAATGTTTTGAAGTCCAGCGAAAGCTGCTAGAAAGCCATGAAGCCAGGGTGAAGGCCGCGAAGGAAAAGGTGCGTCAGAGGGCACTACGAAAAGACGGCCCTGGCTGTGCGGTATCCGGCCAAAAACCATCTGCCTCCGATCAGCATCCAGTTGAACTGGAAGCGCATCATCTGTTCGATGCCAGCTCACGCCCCGACCTGGCAGCTTATGAAGATAATCTGATCGCTATCAGTGGCAGCATTCATCGAAACTTCCACAAGTGGATGGGCTCAAAACCCTGCGAGCCCAAAGACTTTGTCGACTATCTATTAGGCAATGAAATGAGCCATTTTGATGGACCACCCAGTGCCAAAAAGAGGAAGGAGCAAAAGCTGCAAAAGCTGATGAATCGGCTTGAGTTGTTGCAAGCGAGATTTGAGGGGAATCATTTGTTGTATTAATGACATAGCTCACCAGCGTAAATGGAGCAAAGCGGAGTTTGCGCCCGACTGCAGAACCCTGCGATGCTCTGAGCAGGGTACAGGCGAAGTGGCTAAGTATATTGTCAATCTGGATGTGGAGCGCTTGCCGGAGGGGTGCTACCTCGCCACATTGGACGAAGTCCCAGGTGGAGCGTGGTGGTGTCAGCGCCGGTTCACCGCTGGAGGAGCGCTTTGACCATCTCTTAGTAGTGAGTGCCTGAGTGGATCGCCTGGCCGCAGCTTCCCATGAAATCTGGTTTTCGACTCAGACAACTGTCCGGGACAATGAAGTTGGCCGGTCGGCGACAAGCTCGTTGGCCGGTTGGGTGAGTGCTGTAGTTCCTGGCGCTGATGCCAAGAGCGCCGGCATCGCCCCCCTCAAGAACCAACCGATGACGCTTCACGCTGTAGGTCTGATACTCCGAACTTTGACGTCACCGTAGGCCGGGGAAAAAGCCGGGGCGACCATCAACTCACCGCACCGCACCGTTATTCAATGCCAATTGGGGCCGAAAAAGCTTGTAGACATATTAAAAAGTGGCCACAGGTATGGGCTTAGATTGATCATTCGGATGCGGAGGGTAGAAGACTGCTCTGGATCCAGGCTGTGAGATAAGCCTGCTCCGGATGGGTTGGCGTCTCTGGATATCGCCGCTCCAGAGTGCCGTCCCTCACCATCGGTGCGAGGTGGCGATTGGAAAGATTGCCGGCCTCCATTTTGAGCTGGTCCGCCAGCCAGGCAGGGGTTCGCCAGTGGCCGGCGCAGAGCTGGGCGATCACCTGCCGCAGGGGTTCCTTTCTTGGACGTACCCCAAGCGCTGCGATGGCCTCCAGCAACGAAGGGGCCAGCTGCTCCCCTCGATCGGCGCCCAGCTCCCCTCGATCGGCGCCCAGCTCCCTTCGATCGGGCCCGAGCTCCCCCCGATCCGATTGGAGCTCCCCTCGATCCAGCACCTGCTCCCCCCGATCGGCGGATTCGGCAGAGCGCAGCCGTGGCGCCAGGGTGTAGAAGCTCTGCGATCCAGCGGGGTGCAGCTCAAGGAGACCCCGATCCCGCAAGCGCCGCAGGATCTGGCTGGCGCCGAGGGTATCGAAACCCATGAGGCTGCGCAGGCTGGCGTTGTCCACTTGGGTGCTTCGGTGCGCCTGGAGCAGCGCCCGGAACTCTTCGTCGCTGAGATCCTCTCCACCGATGCGGGCCACGAAGGCACGGTCGTCTTCGCCGAGGGTGGTGGTGTTGCGCAGCACCACGCTCACACTCCTGGGGGTGGGATTGATGCGGGGCGTGGGCAGAAACGCATCGGCCATCTCGGCAAACATGCGTGGGATGCCTTCCCCCTGATCACGGGTGAGGCCGAGATCCACCAGGGTGCGCATCAGGCGGGGGTTGCGGCTGCAGTGCACGCGCCTGAGGCTGAGCAGTTCATCGAGGCTTAGTTCGGGCAACAGCCCGCCGGGGCTGCTCACTTCCATGCGGTCGTCGAACAGCCACACTTCGATGCCGGCGCCCTGAACGCTGTAGTCGCGATGGGCGATCGCGTTGAGCAGGGCTTCCTGCCAGGAGAATCGCGGGTATTCACTCACTGGCCGGAAGCGGTTGCCCACCAGCCGTGAGGGTTGCCGCATCAGGCTGCCAACCACGTTTAGAGCTTCCTGCCACACCTGGGGCAGGTTGCCTTCGATGCGGGGTCGTTCCTCCACGTTGTGCTCGGCCCCCAGGCGCCGCTCGGTGCCTACAACGCGAAACACCCGTACTCCGGAGTTGGGATGCTCTGGGCCCTGCTTGGCGAACAGCAACTCAGCTGCCTGTCTGAGCACCAGCCCACTACCTCGGCGATCGGCAAGCTTCCGTTTCAGCAGGTACTCCCCATCGCTGAGCGCCTCGAGGCCGGCACCCTGCCGCGCCTGGGAGAGCAGATCGCGATCGAGATCGGCGAGCGCCAGGGGGGAAGGGCGGCTTTCGTAGCTCTCCACCAGGCCCTGGAACTTGAGCGCTCGGATCTTGCTTTCACTGGTCTCGATGGTCTGATCGCCGATGCGCAGCGGAAAGCCATCGCCGGTCACCTGCACTGGGCCGTCGGCGCTGGGCACGTCGAACACCACCAGTTCCTGCCCATCAACGGAAACCAGAAATCCATGGGGTTGCGGGGGCTGTAGCCGCGCCTGGGTAACCGCCAGCAGGGACTCCAGCGCCTTGGGGGGCAGCCGATGACCAGTGATGGTGTGATCGTCCTCGATCCCAAGGATCAGCACTCCACCTTCTGCATTGGCAAAGCCGGCCCCATAGCGGGCAACCTGATCACGTAACTCGCGACGATCGCGGGGTTGCTTCTCACCTGGCGGACCGTGAAACAAGGACTTGCGATCGAAATGCTGACCTTCGTCCTGGGATAGGAAGGGCTGCACATCGAAGCGGGGCCCCTGGCCCGTCATCCCACCGCCTCCAGTAACACCTGTCCATTTTCCTGGACTTCGCGGGCTGTGCCACTCTCCAATTCCCTATACAACTGCTGCTGAAACCGCTGCGGCTCGAGCTCGGAAACGGCCAACAAGGCCCGCTCACTGAGCGCCCCACACTCCCGCAGCAGTCCAGCGAGAAAATCAGGCGGGACTGGGGCGGCTTCTATAGCGATCTGATCCGGATTGGTTGAAGCCTTCCTTCGCCCGCGCCGCGAGGGTTTGCCCGCAGCAGCCTCCGCCTGACGGGCCGCCCGGATCCGTTCCAGCAGCACGCTTGCCGGTTCGTCGCCCGGATCCTGGGGCACCAGCTCGCCGCGGAAGGCCTTGGCCAGCAACGCTGGGGTCAGGCGATCGACAACATGGCGCGTGGTGGTGAGGCGGGCTTCGAGTTGGTCAGCGAGGGTGAAGAGGCCTTGGGCGCGGCGGACGATTTCTTTTTGTTCCGCAATCGAAGGCAAATACAGCGGGGCACGCTTCATTGAACCGACGTTGAAATGCGCTTGAGCAACCCCCACCTGTTCTGACTTAACGAAGCCTTGACCAAGACTTGAGTTGATGACAATTGCACCAAAATCAGCAATAAGTCTCGGGCCAGGCCTGGCGATAACAAGATCAGAGCAGTTCGCCTCTGGTAATTCATCTGGGATAACACAGCATTGGCCCGGTGCTCCAGTCCTGACAACAGCGAGATCACCAGGTAGAAGTGACGACTTAATGATGCTTTGATGAAATGCTGGACTGATAAAGGCGAGGTTTTCCCTGTCAAAACGAAAAGGCCGAACGTTGAGCGATCGAAGGAATGGAACCCCATGGGCAACGTACTGATCCGCCATCTTTCCGACAAACCCAACAGTTATGTAATGGCATTCAGCTCCGAAAGTGGTGCTTCCCCATTGATTAGCATCTGCGTTTTCCTCCCTCCACTCCCGCGTCAACTCCCCCGACGTCGCCGCCGACAGCACGGCCTGGCGAAAGCGCTTGAGGATCGCCGCCACGCCATCAAGCCGCTGGCGGCAGGCATCAACGGCGGCGAGGGTGGTGTCGAGCTTGGCGGCGATGCGGCGTTGTTCGTTGAGAGGGGCAAGAGGTACAAGAGTTTCAAGCAGAACTCGCTGAGAAATATTGCGCATTGACAGCTGATTCCCGCTTGAGGTCTTGGATAGGTAATTGCGGGCCTCAGGCGATGAAAGATATCGGTATATCCATGGCTTGATTGCCTCTTCTGCGGCCACAAGTCTCAAGATCTTGTCGCTAAGCCGAAGATCTTTGGACAGTGACTCAACCATGACACAGGCACCAACAAGCTCAATCGTGTTAGCCCTCGAGAACAACAGATCTCCTTGGCGGATCCTGGTCTCTGGATCAAGTGCCACACCAGGGGGGACTGTCTTGCTCTCCTCTTCACGAAATCGACCCCAGCTCACAGCGCTCACTTTGACAACCCCAGTCTCTCCATTTAGAGGAGGACGTTCTATGCAGCGAAAGTTTTTCCCAGCCTGAATGCGATCAATGAGTTCAGCAAGTGTGACTTGATCCCACCCCACCGGCAACTCCCGCCCCTCCATCACACCAACTCCTCCACCTCTTCCCCCAGTTCCGCCAGGATCGCCCGCAAATCTTGAAGTGCCCCTTCCAGTTCCAGCATCGCCTCCTGGGCAAGCACAGCTGGTTCCGGCAGATCGGCGCCATCTTCAGCCGAATCATCCTTCAGCCAGGCCAGATCGAGGCTGTCACCCCGGGCGGCAATCTCCTCGCGGCTGAAGCACTGCCAGCGGCCTTCCGGTCCTGTGGCCGTGCGCGGCGCCAGGCCCAGGGGATCGGGGCCATAGGCCTCTTCAAACGCTACAAAATGCTCGCGGGTGAGCGGGGTGCGCTTGCCGAAGGCCGGCATGTTGGCCCGCAGGTCGTACACCCATACAACTTCGGTGTTGCCCCGATCGCTAGCGCCGCGGGTGAAGAACAGCACATTGGTCTTCACGCCCTGTGCATAAAAAATGCCGGTGGGCAAGCGCAGGATCGTGTGCAGGTTGCACTTTTGCATTAGATCCTCGCGGATCTGTTTGCCAACGTTGCCCTCAAACAACACGTTGTCGGGCAGCACCACCGCCGCCCGACCGCCGGGTTTGAGCGCACGATAGATGTGCTGCAGGAAGCAGAACTGCTTGTTGCTGGTGGGGAAGGTGAAATCGGTGCGGCTCGGCAGGCCGCCGCCCTTCTTGGTGCCGAAGGGGGGATTGGTGAGGATCAGGCTGGCCGGTGGCAGGCCCTGGCCGTCGCCGCTGAGCGTGTCTCCATACCAGATGCCGCATTGCTCTGGCCGCGACTCCAGCCCGTGCAGCATCAGGTTCATCAGCGCCAGGCGGTGTGTGTCCTGCACGTGCTCCATGCCGTAAAACGTGCGCTCGTAGAACTGCTTCTGCTGCTTCTCATCCAGCAGGCTCGGATCCTGGTGGTCTCGTATCCAGCGCTGGGCTGCGATCAGGAAGCCGCCCGTGCCGGCGGCCGGATCCTGAATCACATCCCCCAGCTGCGGCTGCATCACCGCCACCATCGCATCGATCAGCGGCCTTGGCGTGAAGTATTGGCCGGCGCCTGATTTCTTTTCCTCGGCGTTTTTCTGCAGCAAGCCCTCATAGAGATCGCCCAATCCCTCCTGGCGGGCGCTGTACCAATCGATCTTGTCGATCTCGTCAACCAGCTTTTTGAGGGTGACCGGCTTCTTGATGAAGGTACTGGCATTGGCGTAGATCTCTGTCACGATTGCCGAGGCAGGATCCGATTCTTTTTCTTCTTCATTTATCTCTTTATTTTGCTGGGATGGGCTCCCAAGCTTCAGCAGCAATTCCCTGTAATGGTCAAATTGACTGAGGCCTTGCAGGGTCTCAAGCACGTCCCAGCGCCATTCCGCCGGAATCCCCTCCTCCCGGCCTGTCTCCTTGGCCATCTTCAGGAACAGGAGGTAAGTGAGTTCCGTCACGTACTGGTGGTACGTGACACCGTCATCCTTCAGCACATTGCAGAGGTTCCAGAGCTTGGCAACGATGTCGTGGGTGGTGGTGGGCATCACGGTTCAGGTGTTGGGCGTCACTTCGCCACGCTCACGGGGATGTTGGGGCTCTCCGGGTTCACATCCACGCTCTGCAGCTGCGGCCGCAGCACCAGGTCCATGTCCTCCATCGGGATCGCCCCCAGCAGCACCTCATTGCCCAGCACCATCGCTCCGGTGAAGCAGCGGCGGTTGCGGAAGCGCACCTCCACCGGGCCCACGTAGGGCACCGTGCGCCGGTGGCCATCGGCCAGCACCACCTCGCGGCGCTCCAGTTCCGACAGGCTCAGCTGGATTGCCAGGTGCTCCGGGATGCAGAGGTGCACCGCCCCAGTGTCCACCAGGGCCGACACCTCCAGCGGCGCCAGATCGGGCCGGGTGGGGTTGCTAAGCGAGAAGGTGCCGCGAATCAATCCCATCAACTCACCGTAGCCAGCCACTGGCTTCACGCCGCCCAAACCTCACGCTTGAACTCACGCAGCACGCCATCCAGCTCGCCGCCAAACATCCGGTTCAGCCGTGGCCAGCCGCCACCTTCCCGCTTGAAGAACAGCAGGTCGTCATCGAGCGCTTCGCGATCCACGATCGTGATCGCCTTGGTTTGATTGGCGATGCGTTGCAACCACTGGCGTTGGGGTGTGGTCCAGCTGCGGGAGGCCAGGATCCGCTGCAGCGCCTTATCCACCCGCTGGTCGTAGGGCACCAGCGGGTCCCCAAAGGCCGCCTGGCGGATGTAGCCCATGATCGAAGCGGCCATGGCCTGGTTGGTGGTTTCGCGCCAGGCGGTGGCCAGGGTGGCCTCGTTGTAGCCCCGCTGATCGAGGGCAAGCCTTAGTTCCCGAAGATCCTTCCGGGTGAGTTCCCAGGGCCGCTGCAGCACGGTGGTGAGGGCCGGTAGGTCGTTGCCGCTGTCGCGCACAAAGGCCGTGAAACCATCCAGGTAGTCCTCCGGGCGGGTGGCCTCGCCATAGCCCCGTTCAATCGATCGCAACGCGTCGTCGTGCTCGGAGAGGAACTGGGGCTTGGCTGGCCCGTCCCACTGCTGATCCAACAACTCAGCCAAGCCGGAGATCGTGCCAAGCCAGCGCCTGGCCTCGGTGATCGGCAGCTGCTGCAGGCGGTTGATGAAGGCGGCGGGTTCCTCGCCGGTGAGCAACCGGAACTGGGCCGTTTGGTTTTCGCTCAACCGCTGTTGCTTGCGCCGCAGCTTGGCGATCAGCTGTTGACGCACTAGCTCGCTCTCCTCGCCCTCCGTGGTTTCCAGTTCTTGGAACAGCTGGCTGAAGCTGATATTCGGGTTCACCACCACCGGCTTCATGTCCGTGAAGTTCTTCAGCGCCTCGTAGATCCGAACGGCATCAAAGATGCGGAAGTGGGTCTTGTCGATCGCATCACAAAGGCGGGTGGCGCGGCCGATCATCTGGTCGTAGAGGATGCGGCTGTTCATCCGCCGCAGGAACACGATGTTGCAAATGGCTGGCACATCCACACCGGTGCTGAGCAGATCCACCGTTACGGCCACATTGGGAAAAGCTTCGTTCTTGAAACGGCGTATCAGCTGCTTGGGCTTATCACTGGCACCGGTGATCTTGGCGACCGCATCATTGGGCACACTGCCATAGCGCTGTTGGAAGGCCTCTTTGAGCAGCATCACCACCAGATCGGCATGGGCGTCGCTAACGCAGAAGATCAGGGTTTTGTAGGGGGAAAACGGATCCAGCTCATCGGCGAGCGCATCGCAAACCACCTGGTTGAACGAATCCGTGATCACCTTGCGGTTGAAGGCCTCCACTTCAAAACGCAACTCATCCGGCGTCGTGAACTTATCAATCTGTGTGGTGGTTGGATCGTAAAATTTAACTTCCTCGCCAGCAGCCCAGCCAATGCCTTCGCTGGAGAGTTCGGTGTTAATCCGAATCGGTGGTTCATGGTCCACCAGAAAGCCATCCACCACCGCCTCGCGGTAGCTGTACACGAACACCGGTTTCCCAAAGATGCTCACTGTGTGCAATGCCGGCGTGGCTGTGAGGCCGATCTTGACGGCATCAAACATCTCGATCACCCTCCGGTACTTCGAGACATAGTCGTTGAAATCTCTGAAGCGCAGCTCAAGCTCACTCAGCTCCCGATCCAACAGATAGCCCCGGTGGCATTCATCCACTACGATCAGGTCGTAGGTATCCACCGTTGGCTTTTCTTCCTCGCTGCCAAGCAACAGGCGCTGCACCATCGCCTGCACGGTGGCGATGTGTACTCGAGTATCGCTTTCTGCCTCGCGCTCGCCCAGTTCCTTGATGCCGTAGATGTCGGCAAAGCTCTGCAGGCTCTCCATGCGAGTTTCCTTGAAGGCATCGGCGGCCTGGGTGCCGAGTTCAGAGCGGTCCACCAGAAACAGCACGCGCCGGAATCGCCCGGTTTTGAGCAGCCGATAGATCAGGGCAATGCAAGTCTTCGTTTTGCCCGTGCCGGTGGCCATGGCGAGCATGATCTCCCGTTGGCCTGCTGCAATCGCCGCTTCAGTGGCTTCGATGGCGCGCCTCTGGTAGGGCCGCAGCGGAAAGCCAAAGCTGAACAATTCCTGCCGCAACTTCGCCTGGGCCAGATCCACGTCCTGGCGAGATAGCGCCTTGAGCCCTTCTGCTGAATACCAGCGTTCAAGGGGTCCGGCGAGATTGTCGCTGCGGCGCAGATCGCGGAACCAGATGCCGCTCTTGGTGCGCAGTTGGTTCAAGAAGGGTCGGCCATTGCTGGAGAAGGCGAAGGGGATGCGGTATTCGCCCGCTGAACCCCAACCCTGGGCCTTCAGTTCCGTTTCTTCACTTGGTTGGAAGTCCCGGCAATAGCGCTCAGCCTGGGGCAGCTTGCCCGCCACATCCTTGTTGGCCCGCTTGGCCTCCACTGCCGCATACGGGGTCAGGCCAACAAACAGCACGTAATCGGCGGGTCCGCTGCTGGTGGGCCACTCGGCGATGGCCAGGTTGCGGTTCTTTTGCGGTCGCGCTCCCTTCCCATAACGAAGGGTCTGCGTATCAGCCTCCCAGCCCGCTTGGCGCAACTGTTCGTCGATCAGCTGGCGGGTGGCCGCCTCATCCAGTTCGATCGAACCAGCGGCTTTTCGTGCCGCCTGCAGCAATCCCGCCGAAACCGCTGCCGGTTGCCGGGTGGCGGCATTTTGAAGGGCTTGCAGTTGGGCGGCTAGGGCAACCTTGTCCGCCTCAACCGCTGTGGCCAACTGTTCCCATTGCTGCTGATCGTCGAGGGCCTGTTGCAGCTGGGCCTCCGTGGCGTTGAGCTGCTCGGCTACGGCACCTCCCTGGGCGCGGAAGGCATCAAGCGCACTCTGCAGGCTGGCCAGCTCAGCGCGTAGTCCTTCGCTTTCATCGGCCGGGGGCTGGGGAGGGCGAAATGGACCACTGCGGAACTCGGCATCCGAGAAGGTGCGGTGAAACCACACCCCCAACTGCCAGGCGATCTTGAGGGTGCTGAGGGCGCTGGCATGGTCGCCGTAGAGCCCATGGGTGGCGTCATTTCCTTTCGAGCGCAGGTCATGAAAGAGAGCTGACACCTCACGCTCAATCAGGCCATCGAACTCCAACCGTCGAATCAAGGCCAGTTGCGTCTCTTGGGCGCTGGTGAACACCCCAAACCTGGACGCCACCTGCTGGGCCAGCCGTTCACCAAGCTGCCTCAGCTTGATCAGTGCCGTATTCGGATCCTCGGGGAAATACCTTTCAGCTAGCGACCCAAGCCGGAACAACTGCTCGTCGTAACTGCGCAGATGGACGAAGTTAGTGCTCACAGCATCTCCGCCCATTGGCAGATCTTCTCATGCATCAGACGGCGGCTCTCAACCAGGAATGCACCGTAGTTCAAGGGTTGGCCACCCAGTTGAGGCGCGGGATCGATAATAGGTAGTGGTCTTGTTGACATGAGATGAACCCTTGCAAGAGAACGAATCCGATCCTGGCCCGTGATGAAAGAACTTATATTATGCAAACAAATATACCCTGTGCAACTCGTCCTAGCACCTGGCGATTCAAGGTGGCCTCGGCGCCTGGCCACCCCATGCCCCCGCAAGTCCTCCCCCCCCCGGCCTCTACGAGCAACTCCTCACCGAAGGCATGGAGGAGCAGCTGCGCAACTCCATGAAACCCTGATCGCCACCCACGCCATGGATCCCCAGGAGCCCCGCGCCTGCTGGCCCGGCCAGCGCTACATCCACCACATCGAGCGCGGCAGCAACGGGCTGCTGTTGGTGCGGGAGGAGAACAAAGGCGGCGCGATCACGCTGCCGTTCCTGTGCCTCGGCTTCGCCGATTACATGAGCCACCAAGGCGAGCAGCAGAGTTGCGATCCGTTGGCGGCTGCACAAACCCATCCCCGGAGCGTCCGTCCCGGAGGTGGCACTGGCGGTATGAGGGGGGAAAGCGTCAACGGCAAGAGCTCGTCAGAAGGAGATCACTGAACCTGGGCAAGTGGTCTCATGCCGCCGCCCTCGCGGTGGCCAGACTGGTTTCGCTCAACCCCCGCTGATCCAGGGCCAGCTTCAGCTGGCGCAGATCCTGGCGGGTGAGTTTCCAGGGCCGCTGCAGCACGGTGGTGAACACCACACCGCCACTGGCGCGGTTGAGTAGTTCGCGCAGGTGTTCGCGACTGGCGGCCTGCAGGGGCGTTTGGCCGAGGATGTCGGCGCAGCGCTGGAACTGGCCGAAGAGTTGGTCGTCTAGGAGTTCGCTGAAAAACCCGGCC
>DGYA01000023.1 GCA_002396505.1 Cyanobacteria bacterium UBA5018
AAGTCGGCACCTACTTCGACCGCGCAGCAGCAGCAGTCGGCTGATCGGTTCACCCCAATGCGGGCCCTAGGGGGACCATCTAGGGCTCCAGTTCTGAGGTGCCCCCAGTTCTGACTAGCAGCTAGTTCTCAGTAGCACCCTTTCTGCTAAAGCCGCCAGTCCCACGGGATCGGCGGCTTTTTGCTGGCCGCTCAGATGGGCTCGATTAGTCAGCGCCAGTCGAGACCGGGAAGCCAGGTAATGATCCCTACGCGGTGAGCCCGGAAGATGCCCTCGATGCCGGCCGCCGCGGGGTCAAAGCATGGCGTATGGAGAAGCTCACATCGGGATCACGCCGCGTCCAGCTCGATCCGCTCACTGAATTGTTTGTGCTCGCCTGGGATGCCTTCCAGGCGCCGCAGTTCCCCTTCGACGAAGCACTACGCCTGGCCCAAGTTGTCGGTCTTGGCCTCGACAAAGACGTGGTGGGCGTACTGGCCGAGAAGAAAACCAGCGATCTGATCCTCTGGACAGCTCCAGCAGCTCACCGGACAACCTGCTGGAGGGCTTCTACCGGCCAGCCCTGGGGAAAGCACCTTCAACAGCTTTGCCAGGGCAGCTGAAGCGCTCACCGATGAAAAGATCGAGTAAGCGTCTGACCAGTGTTTGCCTCGCGCTCTCTGAATGACTCAGCCGAAAGCCGAGCAATCGGGAACTGGGTTTCAATGAAGGCGGGCATGGGGCTTGGAATGGTGATTTGATCTAGGCAGCGGGCACCCAGTTCTCCAGGTGCAGGCCGGGCACCTGGGCAAATTCGCGGGTGTTGTTGGTGATCAAGGTGGCTTGCTGGCTGAGGGCATGGGCGGCGATCATCGTGTCGAGCGAGCCAATCGGAGTGCCGCGGCGTTCCAGGTCAGCCCGGAGATCGCCGTAGGCCCAGAAGGCCGGGTCATCAAACGGCAGGATCGTTAGGGGGGCGAGAAACATCTCCAGCGCCTGGCGATTGCGGGCTGAACCGCTCTTGGCCACGCCAAAGGCCAGCTCGGCGGCCACCACGCTGCACAGGCCGATTTCGCCCAGGCGGTACTGCTGTAAGCGTTTCAATACCGCCGCTGGCTTGGTATTGATGATGTAAATACAGATGTTGGTATCGAGCAGAATCATGTGTTGATCGCATCGCGCATCTGCTGCTCGGGCTGCTCGCGGCTGAGCACAAATCCAGGCTCAAAGGCCTCCAGTCCGGCCTCCAGCAGCTGCCAGGGATCCTCGATTGGCAGCAGCAGCACGCCATTGCCAAAATGCTTCACCGCCACCTCACTGCCTTGGAAGCGGTATTCCTTGGGTAGGCGCACCGCCTGGCTGCGGCCCGATTGAAACAGCTTGGCGGTGTCCATGGGTGCCCAGAATGGCGGTGCATACCAACGGTAGCTACCGCACGGGGATGCGGTCCTTGGTGGGGCAAGGCTCAGGGCTGCATGGTTCACAGCGTCAGGGCCAGTTGCCCGTGGCCCAGCAGCTCCCGCCGCGCCTTGGGTGACATCCCCTCTCCTTTCACGAAGGGGTTAATCGACGCCCCGGTGGAGCGGGCAGACAGGGCGGACAACATTGCTGGTAGTGGGGGAAATTCGAGCCCGCCAAAGATGGTGAGCTGTCCGCCGCCGAGCGACTGGTTGAGAGCAAGGGCGCCTGGAGCAAGCTGTGGCAGCGCTTTGCCGACAACCCCACCGCCTTCCCCGGCATCGCCACCGGCAGCCTCACCACCCGCTGGGCGGGGCTGCCTACCGTTACCGCCACCGCCAAGCCCGCGATCACACCCCTCATTGGTTACATCCAGGGCAAGGACTTGACGGAAGACTTCGCCCCAAGCTTCCGCTCCGGCAAAGCCACCGGTGCCGCCGAGCTGCGCAAGGCCCTCACAGCCCAGGGCTACACGGTTCTGAGCGATGACAAATGAACCTTCTCTCCGGCCCTGAGGCCCGCGGCTGGCTGGAGACCGGTGATCTCGATCACCGCGGCCATCAGCTGCAGAACGACCTACCTAACCAAATCAAGCCGGAGATCGAACGGCTGGCGCTGCGCATTCAGAAGTTGCTGGAGGCTGGTTGGTGCTTCGTGAAGGTGGTCACAGACCACGGCTGGCTGTTCTGCCCCGATGGTCTGCCCACCGCTGAACTGCCCAAGCACCTCACCGCCAGCAAATGGGCCCGCTGCGCCGCCATCAAAGGCGATTCGCAGGTGCCGGTGCCCACAGCCGCCTGGAGCTGGAACCCCAGCGAGCAGTTCGCTACCCCGGCAGGTGCCCCCCCACTCGGCGTTGGGTAAGTCGTGTATAGCTCAGAACCACGGCAGTATCGCTCAGCCAGCGTAGATGGGGCCTGGCCATGCTCACGTTTACAGAGCAGTTTTTCCCATTAGTGTCAATACTGGAATTGCTGTCTTCGTCGGAAAAATAAAAACGATGAAACGCTAATCCCTCCGCCAGGATGCCGTTGGTTTCGGCTTCGAAGCAGCTCAGGGATGGATCGCAGTAGCTTGCATAGCTGTTCCAGTCCCCGCGTGCCACGCTTTCCAGCATGGCTTGATTGAGGCCAAGAATCTCTTGATCGCTGGCAGAGTGGTTCAAGAGCTGATCTGTAGCAGGCTGTACTGGTGAATTTTCGCAAATCCCCCGGCATCGCGCTGCGGATTGTCTGATCGGTAACTAAACAGCACATGCATCCCTGCTGCCTCGGCCGCCTCCAGCTCAGCTTTGACATCACTGATAAATAGCACCAAGCCTGGTGCTACGTTCATCATCTCGGCGATCTTGCTATAGCTCTGTGCCTGCTGCTTGCCGCCTACATTGGTGTCAAACCAATAGCTGAAAAAATGTTTTATATCGCCGGCATTGCTATGGCCGTATAGTAGCTGCTGTGCCCCAATGGATCCGGATGAGTAAACTGCTAATGTGAGGCCTTGTAGCCACCAGCGGTGTAGTGCTGCTGGTACGTCCTCAAACAGGGGGGCTTGTAGTTCGCCTGCTGCATATCCTTGCTTCCAAATTAAGCCCTGCAATTGTTTCAGGGGTGTGAGCTTGCGATCGTTCTGAATTAGCCATTTTATGTAGGTTGTGATTTCTGCCTTGGGATTGAAGGCTAGGCCTGCGGCGCTGGCATCCGCGTCGGTCTGCCAGTTTTGGCCTATTGCTTCGATCAGGGCTTTTACTTCTGTGTGCTGACAATTGCTTTGTAAATACTGATCTACTGAATTGCTCGCGTACGGGAAAAGTGTGTTGCTCACGTAGCTTACCGGGCAGGTGGTGCCTTCTATGTCGAGGAGTAGATGGGTAACTCCTGAGATCTCGGTGGGTGTTAGTTCCTGGGGTTCCAGCAACAACTGCCGCCAGCGCTGTTCCAGCAGGAATTCGAGGATTTCTAGATGTCTCTGGGCACTGCTGAGATCCTGGCCCCAGGCGTAGAGGCCATGCCCTGCGATTAGCAGCCCTTGGGGCGCTTGGCTGAGCAGCGGCCGGGCTGCGGCACTGAGCCGTGCCAGATCTTGATCATTTGGTAAAACCGGCAGGGCCACTGTGGTGGCATGGGTGTTAATCCCCGCCAGCCCCTTGAGCATCTCCAGATCGCTGAGCAGCAGTTCGGCGGGCTGGCGTTGGCCGAGGCGTTGGGACAGCAGCGTCGCCGCTTGGGAGTGGGTGTGCAGGACGGCACCGGCACCGGTCTGTTCGACGATGGCCAGATGCAGCAGCGTCTCGGCGCTGGCCTTGCCCAGGCCCCTTTGTACCTGGCCCGCTGCATCCACCACGATCAATTTTTCTGCTGCCACCGAACCCTTGGCCACGCCGCTCGGTGCCATCAATAGCTGCAGTGGTTGCCTTTGCAGTACACAGCTGAAATTGCCGCCGGTGCCTTCGCACCAGCCCCGCTGATGGATGGCGGCCATGGCGGCCGTGAGCTGTTGGGCTAGAAGGTGTTGCATGGGAATCAATGCTGACTTTGGCCTGATTAGGTTTGGCAGCTAGGGCACCAATGGCTGCTGCGCCCCGATAGCTTCTCGCGCCGAATTGGAGTGCCACAAACGCGGCAGGGGGCACCGCTGCGGCGATAGACCCAAGCCTGACCGCCATAGTTGCCGTTGGTGCCAGTGAGGTCGCGGAAATCGCTGAAGGTGGTGCCGCCGGCGCCAATGCTGGCCTTAAGCACCTCCACCAGGGCCTTGGCCAACCGCTCTAGCTGGGTCGGCCGCAGCTGGCCGCTGGGGGTGTCGGGGCGGATACCGGCGGCAAAAAGGGATTCATCCGCATAGATATTGCCTACGCCAGCCACCAGCGATTGATCTAGCAAGGCGCTTTTGATCGCCCGCGTTGAACCCTTGAGCTTCTGGTGGAGATGGGCGGCGTTGAACTCTTCGCTGAACGGTTCTGGTCCGAGATGTTTCAGTCCGGTGATCACCGATGTCAGCTCCACTTCTGGGGGCACCCACCACATGGTGCCGAAGCTACGCATGTCCACGAAGCGCAGCTCTACCCCTTGGCGATTCCACAGTCTCACCCGCGTATGGCTGCAGGCCTCGCGGGGCTGTTCCAGCCAGAGAAACTGGCCGGTCATGCGCAGGTGTACCCCCCAGTGGCCGCCAGCGGCGCCGGTTTCTGTTTTGAGACTGGCGATCAAGTATTTGCCGCGTCGCCGCCAAATCTCTGGCCGGCAGTGTTGCAGTGCGGTGATAAAGGCGGCTGGCTGCTCGGGACTGGCGATGGCCCGATCGCGCAGCACTTCCACCCGCTCGATCAGGAACTGTTGGGTGCGCTGTTCCAGGCCGCGCCTGACGGTTTCAACTTCGGGCAGTTCCGGCACGGGAGGTGGGCTGGTGGAGCCTGGGGGCGCCCTTTGTTCGCAGGGACATGTACAGCAAATTTACATGGGCTGTTGCCCCCAGACGACACGACGACCCCAACAGGGGCTTCGCCCGATTCAGCTGCGGCAAGTTCAGCGGCGGCAAGTTGCAATGAATACTAATAATAATAATCAGCAGCAGCAGCAGCAGCAGCAGCAGCAGCAGCAGCAGTAGTAGTAGTAGTAGTAGTAGTAGTAGTAGGTTTTTCTGGCGATAGCCCCTAGGGAGACTCTGGAAAAACGCCATTGCGGCGATCCTGTCACCAGGAAACCTTGGGAGTATCAAGGCTCAATTGGCCGTCGCTAGAGTTTTCCAGGGCTTCACTGGCGAATTGCCGCATTCCTTGGATCGGGAAACTTGCTGGGCTGGAGAGGTTTCCGGGGGGCATGGCCATTAAAAAACCACCAGGCTTGCAATGGAGCAAACTCGGTGGTATTTGGCTTTTGCCTGTAGACTTTTGATTTAGTCTTTTAGGTGTTTCACTTTGTGGATGCAGTTTGCCTATGCTAACTGCTGGCTTTTGCCCGTGGCAGGAGCTTCAGGCTTTCTCGAGCTCGGCTTCGGAGAAATTGTTCGTATTGATGCCGCCTTCAGAGCCGCTGTAACCGTTGTAGTTCACCTTCTCGAAGCGAACCACCACGGGGTAACGAATACCGGAGGTGTCGACCGTGGCGACGGTGCCGACTTCGTTGAACCAGTAAGACTCAGGGCGCTTGATGCGCACTTTGTCGCCGCGGGAAATGGCCATCGCTGGGTTGGGGATCGGGTGGCTGCCAAAGCGAGGATAACTGCCATTGGTCAGTTCAATCAGAGCGGTGTCACGAATCGTCGCCCTTGCAGGGGGGGAGTCACGAATCGTCGCTCTACAAGGGCGAAGGCCATGGCACGATCGCGGGTTCCCCCCTCTGCCCTGAGCCGCCATGGTCGCCGCCCCCCCGCAGCTCCCTGGGCTGAGCCTGGAACTGCCGGATCCCGACAGCGACACGATCAGCACGATGGAGTTCATGGCCCGGCTGGAGGAGGCCTGGGCTGTCTGCGATCGCTTCGATCTGCAGACCGAGATCTGCCGTGGTCGCATCCTCAGGGCCGTACGCGATCGCGAAAAGCGTGGTGGCGAGGGCAGGGGCACGGGCTTTTTGCAATGGCTGAGGGAGCGGGAGATCAGCAAGACCCGCGCCTACTCCTTGATCCAGCTGGCCGACTCCTCCGATGACCTGGTGGGGGAGGGGATGCTGGAGCTGACCAGCGTCAACAATTTTTCCAAACGCGCCTTCCTCGAGACCTCCCAGGCCGATCCAGAGGTGCAACAGCTGATCAGTGAGGCCGCCAATGAGGGTCAGCAGATCACCCGTAAACAGGTGCGGCGCCTCACCGACGACTTCACCGCCGCCACCAGCCCCCTGTTGCCCCAGGAAATCCGCCAACGCACCGCCGATAACCTGCTGCCGGCGCGGGCGGTGGCTCCCCTGGTGCGGGAGCTGGCCAAGCTGCCCGACCAGCAGCAGGACGATCTGCGGCGGGTGCTGAGCGACGAACCCGAACTGGATCGGGTCAAGGATGTGACTAACACGGCCCGCTGGCTGAGCAAGGCGGCGGAGGCGGGCTTGGCGGTGCGGGCCTGTCAGCTGGAGCATCTGGATCTGGACAAAGCCGTGCAGGAGGCCCAGCGGCTCGATGCCCTCGGCCTGTTGGCGGATTCCCTCGCCCAGGCCCTGGCCCTGGAGTCGGCGGTGCTCAAGCTGCACACCTGCTGGCGTCGCTTGAATGGACTCCAGGAGCGGCTGTGGGTGGAGAGCGGCAGCAGCACGCCCCATCTGCGCGAAGTGATGGTTGCCCTGCAGACCCTTACCGGCAGCACCCTGCGGGTCTCGCTGGGCGAGTTGGCAGGGGGTAAGCGGCTGCGGTTGCAGCTGGTGGAGGAGTCGCCCGAGCAGCTGGACTCACCGCAGCTGCCCTGAGTTGGCCCGGCTATGGGCCTGGGGGCTGGGACCGGCCGGTCGCTAGTGTCTGCGGGCTGTTCCTGGGATGCTGTTGGCGCAAGACGCGCTGGAGCAAAGTCTGCAGCGCCATTTCGGTTGGCAGGGGTTTCGGCCGGGACAGCGACCCGTGATCGAGGCCCTGTTGGCCGGCCAGGACTGTCTGGCGGTGTTGCCCACGGGCGGTGGGAAGTCCCTCTGCTACCAGTTGCCGGCCCTGGTTAGGGGGGGCTTGGTGCTGGTGATCTCACCGCTGGTGGTGCTGATGCAGGACCAGGTGAGTCAGCTGCAACGCCGTGGCATCCCCGCGGCCTGCCTGCATCGGGGGTTGTCGCCGCAAGACTGCCGCTCCTTGCATCAACGCCTGCGCCAGCACCAGTTGCGGCTGCTCTATCTCGCTCCGGAGCGGTTGCAGGCGGAGGCGATCCGACAACTGCTCGATGAATTGCTCGAGGCCTCCCAGCTGGTGGCCCTGGCCGTGGACGAAGCCCATTGCATCAGCGCCTGGGGCCATGACTTTCGCCCCGATTACCGCCGCTTGGGCCAGTTGCGTCAGCTCTGCCCCGGCGTGCCCCTGGTGGCCCTGAGCGCCACGGCGGCGCCGCAGGTGCGTGCCGACATCATCCGGCTGTTGCAGTTGCGGCGCCCCCTGGTGCAGGTGAGCTCGGCTCGCCGCAGCAATCTCATCTACTCAATGCAGCGGCGGCCCGCCGATCCCCTGCCACTGCTGTTGGAGCTGCTGGCCAGCAGCCGTGGCGCGGTGCTCATCTATGCCCGCACCCGCCGCTCGGTGGACCACTGGGCGGCCGCCCTTACGGCGGCCGGTGTGATGGCGATCGCTTATCACGCGGGCATGGAGCCCCATGGCCGGCAGTTGGCTTTAGAGCATTTTCAAGGCCAGCCTCGGCCGGTTTTGGTGGCCACGGTGGCCTTCGGGATGGGCGTCGATCGGCCGGATGTGGGGCTGGTGTTGCATCTGGATCTGCCCGCCAGTGCCGAGGCCTATCTCCAGGAATCGGGCCGGGCCGGCCGGGATGGTTTGCCCGCCCGCTGCCTGCTGCTATTTGATCCTGGCGATCGCAGTAGCTTGGCTTGGGCGATGCGCAGCTTGGCGATCCGCGCTGGTGAAGAGCGCCCCAGTGGAGAGCGCGCTGGTGCAGACCCCCCGCTGCTGGATCAGCAGCGGGGGGAACAGGCCCAGCGGCAGCTGCGGCGCATGGAGGCGGTGGCCGAGGGTGAGGGCTGCCGGGAGCAGGCTTTACTCCTGGTGGTGGGTGAACTGGCCAATCCCTGCGGCCGTTGTGACAATTGCCTGGCCCAGCGGCGACGCCAGAATTGGTCTGAGCAGGCGGTAATCCTGCTCGATGCCGTGGCCCGGCGCCCTGGCGGGGATCTGCGCAGCCTCGCCGAATCTCTAAGTAGCTCTGAATCCCTGGCGAGCCCCCTATCCCTGGCTGGCCCGGTTCAGCTGTCGAGCCCCGTTGCTCTGATGGGCAAGGTATCTCCGGCTAGCCCCCTAACTCCGGCTAGCACCCTATCTCCAGCTAGCTCCATATCTACAGCCATCCCCCTATCTCCAGCTGGCTCCCTATCCTTCTCCAGCTCAGTAGACCAGGCTCAGCTAAATGGAGCAGACGCTGGTCAATGGGCCTGGCTGGCTCGGCGGCTGGTGCAGGAGGAGTTGATCCAGGAGAGCGATGATGGGCTGCAGCGGCTCTATCTGAAGCTGCTGGGGCGCAATTATTTGCAGCGACCTTGGCCATTGCTTTGGCCGGCTTGAGCCTGGCCCCGGTTCAACTCCCTTGGGATATTGGATCAGCTGCCTTGGGAAATTGGATCAGCTCCTTTGGCATTAGATCAACCGCCCTTGGCTTTGCAGAGGTCGTTGACCAGCTGTTGCTCAGCATCGCTGCGGGGCCCCTCCCATGTTTTCCACTGGCCGCTCTGGCTGGTGGAGTTGAGTTTGCGGGCGCCGCAATTGATCGCCATATAGAGAGGCTGACCCTCGCCATTGAGACTGGGGGCCACGTAGCTGCCACCCATCGATTGCCAGTTAGCCCAATCCACGCTAATCGGCCCGTAGGTGCGCCAGTCAGGAGCAATATTTTTCGCCGTTTTGGCGCTGTCCAGGGGCTTGCTGCCGCCCTGGGCTCTGCTGCTAACCGCACCTCTGCCAGCAGGGGCGGCACCGCTATCAGTGGTGGCATTTTTGGCGCTGGTGGCTGCTGCTGCTGTTGCTGCTGATTGGCTGCCAACTCTGCCAGCGACATCCCTGGCAGTTGTATTTGCCGCGGAACTGTTCTGGGTCGAGCTGTTAATGGCGGCGCTGTTCGGGGCTGCACTGTTCAATGTGGAACTGTTTAATGTGGAACTGTTTAATGTTGAACTGTTTTGTGCGGAGCCACTGGCTGTTGGGCTGGTCCTGGCGGCTGGTTTCGCTGTGATCGGGCTTGATTTTTCTGGTTTGGGATTGGCTGAGTTGCCGGAGCCGGCACCTGAGCTGGCCATGCTTGCGGCAGTGGCTGCTGCAGCTGTCGAGGCAATAGTTGCTTTCTTGGCGGGCCCCGTGTCAGTTGCAGTGGGAGTGGCAGTGGTTGCAGCAGTCTTTGCCGCGGACTGGCCCGCAGCTGCCATGGGGACTGAGCTGGACTTGGCCGTAATTGGTTTGCCAGGTATTGCGCCGCCAGTTGTATTAATTGCCACTGGACTGCTGGTGGGCCTACTGGTTTGGCCTTGGCCAAAGGCGGGGCTTGTTGTCCCTGGATTGGGCGTTACCCAGGGCTTGCTGGTGGGAGCGGCTGGGAAGGATTGAACTGCGCTGGCAGCCGCAGTTGCCTTGGCGCTGGCTTTGGGCGCCGCTGGCTTGGCAGGGGCTGGTTGGGAGGCGACCTGGCTGGCGCTGCCGGTTGGTTTGACAGGGTTAATGGGTTTGGTTGGGGTCACCGGCGGCGGCGCCGTGAGCTTGAGCCGGGTGCCGCTGAGTACTAGATCGGGGTTGCTGATGTTGTTGATCACCACCAATTTGTCCAGGGGCATATTGTATCCATCAGCAATTTGGGAGAGGCTCTCCCCCGATTGCACCACGTGCTCCTTGGCTTTGGGGTTGTAGGCCTGCCCTGCAGGTTTGGCTGTGGCAGACCTGGATGTGCTGCTGCTCGGGGCGGTGACTTGAGTGCCTGGAATTAATAATTGGCTGCCGGCCTGGAGTTGGCTGGGATCGCCAATGCGGTTGCGCTGCATTAGTTGATTCACCGTGGTGTCATAACGCTCGGCAATTTCCGAGAGGGTTTCACCCTCTTTCACGCTGTAGGAGAAGCTGCGACCACTGGTCCCAGGGGCGGCTGCTCCACCATCTCGGCCGCGGCCATTCCCTCCCCCGCTGGCTGCGGTGGTGGCACCGCCAGGCAGCAGCAGGCGCTGGCCGGCTTGCACCAGCTTGGGATTCTCGATGCCATTGGCCCGCATCAACTGCTGGAGGCCAACGTCGTTGCGTTCGGCGATCTCTGAGAGGGTCTCGCCGGGCTGCACCACCACCGTGCCTGGGGTGGAGCCGCCGTTGGCTCGGCTGCCGCGGCTCCTGCCCGAGGGGGCCGTTGCACTGCCAGGCAGCACCAGGCGCTGGCCGGCTTGCACCAGCTTGGGATTCTCTATGCCATTCACGCGCATCAGCTGCTGGAGGCCAACGCCATTGCGTTCGGCGATCTCTGAGAGGGTCTCGCCGGGCTGCACCACCAGATCGGCAAGGCCAGGCAGGGGGAGGGCCACCGCCAGAACCAGGGCGGCAAGGGCGCGGCGCATGGAAGCACTTCTAACCAGAGACTCAGGTTAAGAGGCCTTTGACTTCCTCCCCTCCGTGAACAGCGGAGATTCCTTCTACGCTGGGCATGGGGATGCCTCAGCGATCGGGTGGGTTGGCGCTTCCCAGCCTGCTGCCACCAAGGCGGTGGACTTATGGGCGGCTCCACGCCCGTTTTGACTCTCCGCCAGTCCGGCGGTGAGGATGTTCAAAGCAGCGTTGATGTCGCGGTCGTGAACCGCTCCGCAACTCGGGCACTGCCACTCCCGAATCGACAGCTCTTTTTTGCCGTCGTGGTGGCCGCAGGTTGAGCAGACCTGGCTGGTGGGCAGCCATCGGTTGATTACCACCAGCTGCCTGCCGTATTGCAGGGCCTTGGATTCCAGCAGGGTGCGGAACTGCCGCCAGCCGGCATCGGCAATCGAGCGGGCCAGCTGCTTGTTTTTAAGCATCCCCGACACATTCAGGTCTTCCAGCACCACCGTTTGGTTTTCGCGGATGATGCGGGTCGAGAGCTGATGCAAAAAATCGAGGCGCTTGTCTGCGATGGAGGCACTGGTGCTGCCACCTTCCGCCGAGCAACGGCAAGGCGGTGGGAACCTTTCTGCTTGTGCTTGAGGTGCCGCTGCAGACGCCGGAGACGCTTCAGCGCAGAGCGCAGAAACTTCGGCGGGGCGATCTTTTTCACCGGCTGATGTGACGGCGAGGGATGCCAAGCCCAGGTCGATGCCGACCGCCTTGCCATTGGCAGGCAGCGGCTTTGGCTCCACCTCCACCACGAAGGAGGCGAAGTAGCGCCCGCTGGCATCGCGGATAACCGTGACGCTGCTGGGATCTGATGGCAGAACCCGGCTCCATTCGATCGGGACAGTGCCGATCTTGCCCAGGGTCAGCGACCGCTCTCCGGTTCGGAATACATGGGACATGAAGCGGATCGACTGAGCACATCTCCGCTTCTTGAAGCGAGGCGCCCGCACCTTCGGCCCTTTGCGCTTGCCGCTCAGGCTCGCCCACCAGTTGCGGAACGCCTGATCCAAATCGCGCACGGACTGCTGCAGCACCACACTGGGGCCTGACAGCCAGGAGCGCTCCGGGGTCTGTTCGGCCTGCGTGATGCAGAGCTTCGCCAGCACGGGGTAGCTGCTCTTCTCGCCTGCGGCATACAGCTCACGGCTCTTGGCCAGGGCGTCGTTCCAGACCACCCGCGCACAGCCAAACGCCTTTGCCAGCGCCACCTGTTGATGGGGGTGCCGGTAGAGGCGGTAGCGGTAGCGTTGCTTCACACCAACCATCATGCCAAAGTTGTGGTGCAATGGCGCAACCACCAATCAGACGAAGTAGACACAGCATTTCGAGGCCGATTATTCCCTTGGCCTTTGTTTCTAAATGCCGCAAAAAAGCTTAGGCGACGCTGCACTGGAGCGGATGCACGGAGCCTTTCTGGGCGTCGCAGAGAAAATGGGTGTCTAGCTGTTGGAGCTGAACGGCGAGGCGAACAACTTTGCTGGTGGTGGGGGACGGACAGCTGCTGGTCGAGTACCCGCCGACGATCTCGGTCTCGACGCTGGTAAACCAACTCAAGGGCGTCAGCATTAGGATGCTGCGCAAGGATTTCCCTGATCTAGCAGCCCGTGGCGCACACCTCTGGACGCCCAGCTACTTTGTAGCTTCCGCTGGCGGTGCGCCGATTGAACGGCTCAGGGAGTATGTGGAGGCTCAGGAAAAGACGTCCTAAAGGAAGGGGTTTGTATCCTAGAATAGCCACTGATCAAGGCCACCACCAGCAAGGGGCTGGGCAATTGCCAGCTGCTGCCTCTCCCCTCCTTTTAGCTGGATCAGCGCATCAGCCATTTCATCAGTTTTAATTTATCGGCATAGGGGGGATAGCGCAGCGGCATATCTAGCCAAAAGGGTCGGCTGACCACGCTGCGTTGATGGCTGAAGCTGCGGAAGCCCGCTTCTCCATGGCCTTGGCCCATGCCGCTGGCGCCCACCCCCCCGAAGGGCAGCTCCGCCGCTACGGCCTGGATCACCACATCGTTGAACACCACACCGCCGGAACTGCTGGCCTCCAATACCCGCCGCTGGGCTGCGGCACTGCGGCTGAACAGGTAGAGCGCCAGCGGCTTGGGGCCCCGCCGCACCTGGGCCAGGGCTTGTTCCAGGTCGTTCACTGTCATTACCGGCAGTAGCGGACCGAATAGTTCCTCCTGCATCAGGGGATCTTCCAGGCTGTCCACTGCCAGCAACGTGGGTTCAATGCGCCGCTCGCTGGCATCGCTGCCACCGCCCACCAGTACCTGGCCGCGCTGCCGCGCTCCCTCCAGCAGTTTCTCCAAGCGCTGGAAATGACTGGCATTGACAATCCGAGTCAGGTCTGGATTGCTTAGCGGCTCGTCGCCATAGAACTGGCGTAGTTCGTTAGCGATCCCTGCCACAAGGGCATCGCGCACCGCTGGCTGCACCAGCACATGGTCGGGGGCGATGCAGGTCTGGCCGGCGTTGAGGCCTTTGCCCCAGGCCAGGCGCCGAGCGGTGATGGCGATGTCGGCGTCGTCCAGCACGATCACCGGACTCTTGCCCCCCAGTTCCAGGGTCACCGGAGTTAGCTGCTTGGCGGCTGCCTGCATCACCAAGCTGCCGACCCGGCCGCTGCCGGTAAAAAAAATGTGATCAAACTGCTCTTCCAGCAGTTGGGCCGCGGTCTCGGCGCCGCCGAGCACCACCTGTAGCTGCTCGGCGGCGAAGGCCTGCGGCAAGATGCGGGCGATCAGGGCGGCGGTGTGGGGAGCCTGCTCCGATGGCTTTAGCACCACGCTATTGCCGGCGGCCAGGGCGCTGACTAATGGGTGGATGCAGAGCTGGAATGGATAGTTCCAGGGGGCGATGATCAGCACACAGCCCAGGGGCTCGCACTGCTGCCAAACCCTCCCTGGGCGCATTACAAGATCCACTGGAAAGGGCTTGGCTTTAAGCCAGTGGCGCAGCTGGCGACGACAAAGTTTAATTTCCCTGCGCACTGTCACTAGCTCGGCATGGGCCTCCAAAGCAGCTTTGCCTAGGTCGTTAGCTAGGGCCTCAACTATCTCATCTTCGTGTAGTTTTAACAGCTCTTCTAGCCGTGTTAGCTGTTGCAACCGCCAGCTCAAGGGACGGGTGACGCCCCTTAACACAGGTTCCCGCATCGCCGCCAGGCTTGGCTTCAAGAGCGGACTTAAGGCTGCTGGACTAGGCAGGGAACTGGTCATGGCAGACAATTTTGCTGGTAGTGGAGGCGGTTTGCTTAGGCTGGCAGCCGGGTGGAGATGCTTGCGGATGAGATCCTATCGGCAAATATCCTATCGCTAAGGCTGTCCAGTAACTGCTCCAGGGTAAGTGTTATGAAAAATGCATGCCCATCTGTGGGCTCCTCTGCGGGCAGAGTTTAGGGAAGACCGATGAAATCCGAGCCACGGGTAATCGCGCTCTGATTTCGCAGAGATTCTCGGGTGGCAGGAACGCCCAAATGGCGGTTTTCCAGCATCACCTTGAGGTTCGCCTGGGTGATATTCAGAGTTTCCTTAGAGCCATTCGAGCTCGATGTTCTGTTTGCAGGCCTGATAGTAGGCGATGCGAATGTCTTCAATCAGGGCTTTAATGGCGGGGCGATTAAGGTTTTCGCTGCGGATGAGGGCGACATCTGTGCAGATTTGCCCTGGGTTTTGCTGGTAAGACTGGTCTTGCCTGCCTGCGGCCGGCTTTAATTTGGTGATCGTTGATCGCAGCTCTAGGGGGTAGCGCACTAGGCCGATGGCGGCCCAGTGCCCCCAGCTAAATGGCTCACGGTCGAGCAGGTCTTGGCAGGGCAGCACATCCAGGCCACAGATCACCGCCAGGTCCAGCACTCGCGCATCTAGGAGTTGCAGAGTTCGTTCTTCTTCTTGCCATTGCCGCGGCAGGGGGGGAGACTTCGCCTTACGCAGTAGGGCAGTTTCATTCCACCAGCTGCCTACCCAGTTGAGATGGGATGCACCGCGGTGCATCCGCATCAGCTGGGATGCTTGCCGCAAAGAAGACAGCACTTCTTGGTTGCGATGGGCACTGTAGGTGCCGTTAATTTTTCGAAATCCGAGATCCAGAGACTGGCTTACATGTCGATATATGCGCGATACCGAGCTTTGGTCGCAGTTGGTCAGAGATGCCACGGCGTTAGTGCTGGGCGTGACTTCCAACAGGTCAATAATTGGCAGGCAGTCAATCAGGATGTCGCGCATCGCTCGAGGTTCGGTGGTCGGGGGGTATGATTAAGAAATTGATAAAATTATTCGACCCGACGACCGCTGCATAAGTCCGTATTGACGTCCCGCTGCGCATTGGAATCCCGTTATGTGTTGATATCGCATTATGTGTTGGAACTATATTGTATAATGGAATTATGTTGCATGCTGGAATTTTTATGTGTATTGCCGTGGAGTAGCCTGTTTATTTTGATATGAGACATGGCTGACTATTTCCGGCTGGATATTTGAGCTGGTGCTGAGATCTCCTGGTCTTGTTGCTTGTTAAGGATGCTCTGGGAGGCCGTGGCTGGGCCGATGGGGTGGCCGTGGATCCCAAGCCTTAAATTCGCTGGATTTGCGGCGGTCCAGGGCTTGCTTGCGCCTGTTTTCGCTGCGATGTTCGGCCTGTGCCTGCGGGCTTCTAGTTGGTGTAATTTGTGTTTGAAAGTAAATGTTGTTATCTCTTTGGGCGCCGATGCTCAGCAATAGGAGATCGGATTTTCTCCAGGGCCGAATCAAGATGAGTTGTCTTTTCGTGTTCATAGTGAAAAAAGCATGTTGACTTGACCGCCGCATTGGCTGGCTAATTCCTGGAAAGAGTTTGCGAAGTTGTGTGGCAAGAGCAGTGATTTGTTTTGGCTGGATTTGGCAAGGATTAGGGATTGATCGCCCTGGATTGGTGTTGAAATAACTGTGCCACCTGGGGCCCTTTTGAGTTGTGGACTGAATGTCACTTATCTGTCATCTTGCTGACACATGGCTGTCATGCGGATGACAGATGGGGCCTGCTCGGGTTGGGGCTGCTCGCTCGCGCTCGGGGTTGGTGCCCTGTTCCTCCCCTTGGCGTGCAGCATCGGGCCAGTCCGGATAGATTTTTATTCACTCTCTATTCCAGGCCCGTTTGCACTGGATTCTGGACGCGGATGGCATTAGGCATCGATTAAATGCCGAACTTGTATGCAACATAAGTGCAAGGCTTTGTGCAGCATAAGTGCAGCTGACTTTGCGGAGTCGGAGCGCTTGAGGCTGTGTTTCGCCCCGCCCCGCCCCGCACTGCGGCAGACTGGTGTCTGCAGCAGGTCGACCCTGCGTTGGGCGAGCTAGGGGAAACGGGCGCTAGGCAGGCCGCGCCTCCGCCTTCACCAACAGGGCCGCCTAAAAGTCTGTCCGCATAGCTCTTGTCGGGGCTGTCAGCATTGGCTTTGCTTAGCGGGTCTCACCGCTCCGAATGCCCCACCCCCGTTTCGCTACCGCCTTGGGGTGCGTTACCCGCAGTGGTACCAGCTGCTGCTGGCTGTACTGGGGATCTACTGCTTCTCTTCGAGAAGGCTTCGCCCACGCAGAAGGCTGACGCCTAGAGCGGCTGCCGCAGCTCCCGTGATCTGGAGGCCTTTGCCCGCCGGCACCGGGAAGCGCTTAACCAGGAGCTGGGGCTGGAGTTCAAGCGCTGGCCGGCGGATGCCAGCTTTCTCTACCTGTTTAACAGGGCCCACCTGCAGGAATACTGCTTCGCAGAAGCCGGGGGATACCCGGCGGCCAGCTGCTCCAGGCCTGGATGATCAGCCAGATCCCAGGCGGGGCTGAGGGCCTGGACGAGCTGGTGGGTGACGGAAAGACGCTGCGGGGCTCTGCTGTTGAGCAGGATGACAGCAGCTGACTGCCCGACGCCCCTAGGGAGCCCCTCCTATCTCCCCTGCATAGACGGTTTCCCCTGCATAGACGGGTGCCCAGCGGGCCCGTTGCAACAGCAAGGGCACCTGCTGCTCCAGCACCCCGGCGGGTGCCAGGCCTTCCCGGATGCCGGCGATGGCCACCGCCTCGGCCACAGCGGCTCCCACCGCGGCCGCATCGGTGAGGGCTGGCATCAGGGGGGCATAGGGGTCGCGGCTGGCTGGAATCCACTGGCTCAGCGCCTCCAGGCCCGCATCGATCATCCCGTCGCTGATGGCCCGCAGCCCCAGGGCCACCGTCGCGAAACCGAGGCCAGGAAAAACAAAGCAGTTGTTGCACTGGCCGATCAGCCGCTCCCCCTCCGGCCTTTGCACCGGGTCAAATGGACTGCCGGTGGCCACCAGGCAGCGGCCCTCGGTCCAGGCCAGCAGGTCGGCCGGCGTGGCTTCCGCCAATTTGGTGGGGTTGGAGAGAGGCAGGATCACCGGGTTGCGGCAGTGACGCGCCATCTCCTCCACCACCGGCCGGCTGAAGGCCCCCGCCACGGTGGAGGTGCCGATCAATACCGTGGGTCGCACCCGCTGCACCACGGTGGCTAGATCGATGCTGCCGTGGGCGTCGCGCTGCCAGTGCCGCACCTCGGCCGGATCGCGGGCCAGGGGTGCGGCAGCCGGGCTGAGTTCAGCCATGTCGCGCAGCAACAAACCCGGCCGATCAATTGCCCAGATGCGCCCGCGAGCTTGCCTGTCACTGAGGCCGGAGCGCCGCAGCAGGCGCACCAAACCCTCGGCGATGCCGCATCCGGCCGTGCCGGCACCGAACACCACGATGCGCTGATCGGCAAGGCGTTGCCCCAGTCCGCGGCAGGCGGCCAGCACGGCGGCGCTGGCGACGCCGCTGGTGCCCTGGATGTCGTCGTTGAAGCTGGGCAGCTGCCAGCGGTGACGGTCCAGCAGCAAGCGGGCGTGGCTGTTGCCGAAGTCTTCCCAGTGCAGACAGGCACCAGCACATTCCAGCTGCACAGCCTCAACAAATTCATCGACAAACGCCAGGTAGGCATCCCCCTCCAGTCGCGGCTGCCGCAGGCCCGGATAGAGGGGATCGGCCAGCAGGCTGGGGTTATTGGTGCCCACATCGAGCACCACCGGCAGCACCCGCTCGGGATTGAGTCCGGCGCAGAGGGTATAGACGGCCAACTTGCCCTGGCAGATGTGGAGGCCTCCCACCCCTTGATCGCCAATGCCGAGGATCGCTTCTGAATCGGTAACCAACACCAGGTCGATCGGGCCCCTGATGCCATTGCGCAATACCTGGCGCAGCCGGCCGCCCTGGTTTGCACTGAGAAAGGTGCCCTCCATAGGCGTGCGGTAGCTGCTGCTGAAGCCCTGGATCACCGCGCCCACTGTTGGCGTGTAGACGATCGGCAACACCGCTTCTGTGTAATCGGCCAGGAAACGGTGAAACAACACCAAGTTGCTACGCCGCAACCCGTCGACAAAGCTGTAGCGCGCCAGATTGCCCTTGAGATCGCAGAACACCTGCCAGCTGCGCTGCACCTGGAGCTCCAAGCTCTCCACCTGGGCAGGCAGCAGCCCGTCAAGATCCAAGGCGAGCCGTTCAGCCGCCGAGAAGGCGGTGCCTTTATTTAGGCCTGGGTCTCGCAGCAGATCCAGACCGCGCTTGCTGGTGAGCCTTGGGTATGGGACCGATGCGGACGCTGTGATTGATGCCGGCTGGTGCATGGAGTTGGCCCAATTCCGGCTTGCTGAGGTCACTGAAGCTGAGCGCCGGCAATGGCAATGGTATTTATCACTACAAAAATGCCAGCGAAACACTCCAGATTGGTTCTGTATTATCAATTATGCATTGGGGATGCTCTGAACGGCGGCCATTTTGTCGCCCCAGCCAGCTGAAGAGCCATTGCGGCATCACGGCTACATTGGTTTGGCTCGGTTTTTCAGGGCTTCCTTAGGAATACTCCGAACCAAAGCCATTTTACCCCCAGCCAACTGACGAGCCATTACGACATCATTGCTCCATAGGCTGTGGCTCAGGTTTTCAAGGCTGCATTAGTTTTGCTCGCAAAAATTTCATTCTCTTATTGAAGAATTTGTTGATAAATTTGCTCAAGAATATACCGGTTAACTCGTTGATAAATTTGCCGAAGATTTTGTTGGTTAATTCACTGAAGATTTTGCTGATGAAACAGCCCCCTCAAATTCGGCTGGCAACCGGATGTAGGAATGGTGGGAATGGTTACCTGGCGCCGCCCAGATGACCCATAGCTTTGACAAAAGGGCGGTAGCCAGGCCATGGAACGCTTTTTTCTGGAGCTGGATCCGCCCGAGGCGGCGATGCGGAGCTGGCCCCACGTGGTGGTGGTGGGGGGTGGCTTCGCGGGCCTGAAGGTTTGCCATGGCCTCGCCCGCCAGCCGGTGCGCGTCACCCTGATCGACAAGCGCAACTTCAACCTGTTCCAGCCGCTGCTGTATCAGGTGGCCTCGGGGTTGGTGTCCGAGGCCGACGTGGCCTCTCCCCTGCGCCAGATGGTGGGCGATGCGCCCAATATCCAAATCCTGCTTGGTGAGGTGGTGGATATCGATCCAGCGGCGCGACAGGTGCTGTTCAACGGTCAGCATTACAGCTACGACCAGCTGATCCTGGCCACCGGCTCGGGAAGCACCTATTTCGGCCGTGAGGAATGGCGGCCCCTGGCGCCTCCGATGAAGATTCTCGAACACGCCGATGAAATCCGCCGGCGGCTCCTGATGGCCCTGGAGGAAGCCGAACAAACCACCGATCCCCAGCAGCGCGCCTTTCTACAGACCGTGGTGGTGGTGGGCGCCGGCCCAGCCGGCTGCGAGCTGGCCGGCTCGTTGATCGAGTTGATGGACCGCGCCGTACGGCGGGATTTCAAACAGCTGCGACGGCACGATTGTCGCGTGGTGCTGGTGGACCCGGTGGATCGGGTGTTGCCCACCATGGCAGTGCCGCTCTCCGCCGCCGCCGCCGGCCACCTGGAGGCTGCAGGAGTGGAGCTGCGGCTGGGCACCAAGGTGGAATCCATCTTCCCCGGGCGGGTGTGCCTGGTGGGTGCAGATGGGGCACAGCAGCTGGAGGCGGCCACCATCTGCTGGACCGCTGGGGTGCGCGCCTCACGCTTGGGGGGGCTGCTAAGCGAGCGCACCGGTTGCTCCGTTGACCGGGGTGGTCGGCTGGTGGTGAAAGCAGACTTCTCGATCCCCGATCACCCGGAAATCCGCGCGGTGGGCGATCTCTGCAGCTATGGCCACACCGGCGATGCCAAGCCGCTGCCCGGTATGGCTGGCCCGGCGGTGCAGGCCGGTGGCTGGGTTGCCCTTGACATCCTGGCCCGCCTGCGCGGCGAAACGATCGCCCCCTTCCGCTGGCAGGACCTCGGCAGCATGGCGGTGATCGGTCCCTGGTATGCCGTGGCCGACCTGCGGGGCCTGCACCTCACCGGCCTGGCCGGCTGGGTGGTGTGGGCGCTGGCCCACCTGGCCTTCATTCCCGACACCGAAAACCGCATCGCCCTGTTCAGCAAATGGATGTGGCAGATCGCCACCCGCCAGCGCACCGCCCTGCTGATCACCGGCCGGCCAGATCAACACCTCGGCGTGGATGTAGGACTTTTCCGAGCCGAGCGTCCTGGGCTGCTCTAGCTACACCAGCAGGCACAGGCCCCATCGCTCAGCAGCAAGTCCCTTCCGGGGTGAAACTGCCGCCATTTGTGGACGTGGCGCTGTGGAAGGGGATTGTGCTGCCGCAGCCCTCGAGCAGGCCGAAATGGTTTTCGTGATCAACGATGAAGGTGAAGTGGGGAGCGAAACGCGTTTGCTGCAGCATGCGAAAGGTATTGACGCAGACCGGAAACACCTTGCCGGTTTCAATCGCGTGGTGGCTGTCTAGATCGAAGCGGTGCGGCTGCTGGGGGATGCTGCCCCGGTAGTTGACTTCCTCACCGGCCTGAAGGCCGGAGATTCCTTCTACGCTGTCCATGGGGATGCCTCAGCGATCGGGTGGGTTGGCGCTTCATAGCCTGCTGCCACCGCAAGGGAGGACTTATGCGCGGCTCCACGCCCG
>DGYA01000144.1:0-164 GCA_002396505.1 Cyanobacteria bacterium UBA5018
CGCTTGCGGGCGCGCCTGACGCCGGACGTTTGACGTTGCGATGCCCTTGATGCAGAGCCCTTGGTGGTCTCGATGGGTTTCTGGTTACAATGCTCCCAGGGGGTGTGTCATGTCAGTGCTCATTGACGAGAAGCTAGAGGAGATCGCCGCAGCTTGCCAGCGAT
>DGYA01000144.1:365-5997 GCA_002396505.1 Cyanobacteria bacterium UBA5018
AGCGTCTATTTGTATTTGGCTCAGCTTTGAGAGAGGACTTTAGGCCTGGAGAAAGTGATATTGACCTTCTTGTTGAGTTTGGACCATTGGAAATCACCAAGCGCTTCTATATCTATATCTATCTTGACGCTCGCGAGGCATTTAGGAATATCTTTCAAGCTGACGTTGACTTGGTGATGAAGGGAGCGGTGAAGAATAAGGTTATCGCTGGCGAGATTGATCGAACAAAGCGGCTGGTTTATGGCGCGTGATCTATCTGCCTATTTGCAGGATGTAATTGAAGCCTGCAATTCAATTGAAGACATGATGAGCGGTGTCTCCTTGGAAGGATGCCGAAATAAGCGCGCCGTGAGATCTGCCGTAGAACGAGAGTTCATCATTATCGGCGAGGCCCTTGGAAGGGTCCGCACCCTCGATGAGACGCTGTTTAGCTCCATATCTAATTCTTGAGCGATCGTTAATTTTCGAAATCTGCTTGCTCACCACTATGGTGCAGTTGATGACAATGCCGTTTTCGGGCTTGTCTATTCAGACTTGATCGATCTAACTACGGCGAAGCTCGGATGATCGCATTAGTACCGAAGACAGCGATCCTGCATTTCGTTGCTTTTGTAGACCGCTCATCGGTCCGAAGAATCATCAGCCTTCGCAGAGCAAACCGTCGCGAAGCAAATCACTATGTCAGTTCAACAGAAGAAATCCTCCGTGGTGATCCCATCTCCTGAAGAGGATTAGGCGATTAATGCTGCTGCAAAGTCTGATCCAGATGCCCTGCCGCTTACTCATCAGCAGCTCTAGGCCATGGTCCCCCTACGATCATTGCGAGGGCGGCCAAAGTCACCACACTAAAAGCAAATGGTTTCCATCAGGTATAGCCCTGAAGTTCTTCACTATTTCAAGAGCTTTGGAGTAGGCTGGCAGGCTCGGATGGACGCTGCTCTCAAAGAGTATATAACTAATCATCCTCTTTGTTATGCAGAGGAGGCTTAACATCAAAATCCAGCGAGCGGGACCAATAGAGCTCCATAAATGCATTGGGCTCCTACCCGCCGCTGATCTTGAGTGTCGCCAACGCCCCAGCCTCAGCCGAGAAAAGAATCCAGAAAACTGAGCGGCCGGGCCATGGTCTCCGAGAAGCCGAGGATGCCCCGGTCGCGGTGGCTATACAAAAGCGTGTCGTCGGCCTCCAGCAGGAATGTGCCGCCCCGCTGGGTGAGGAAGTCGTCGCGGGGCACGTAGGTGCGCCAGTGGGCCAGCACTTCGGTCATGTTGCGCAGGCGGATCGTGGCCAGCTCGAAGGGTCGCTGGAAGCCCGTGCCGCCCGCCCTGGCAAACAACGAACCCCGGATTGGCGGCAGGGGGCCCGCCTTGATGGTCTTGTCGTCGGCGATGCGCTGGGGGGCGCTGCGATCGCCCGTGTAGCCCCGCAGCACCTCGGCCAGGGTGCCGGGGGAACCGATGCCGGCGCACATCAACAGCAGGTTGGGCCAGGGCCCGCCCAAGGGTCCCAGGCCTGGGTAAAGGCCCAGGGCCCGGTGCAGCTGCGGTTCCGCCTCCACCAGCAGGCGATCACTCGGAAAGCCAGTGAAGGCGCAAAACCGCTGGCGGCCCGCCTCCTGGCCAATGCCGATCGCCACTAGGGCGATGCCGGCGGCCTCCAGCCGCGGCAGGGCCGGCACCAGGGCCTGGGCGTATTCGAGGCTGTCGAAATCCCCCAGCTGGGGCAGCAGCAGCACCAAACGGCGCTGGCCCGGCTCCAGGCCTGGAATCTGCGCCAGGCGCTCCAACAGCGGGGCGGGGCAGGGCTCCGGCGCCAAGGGGTGCACGTCGTTCACTGGCGGGGGATGGGGAGGTTCACTTTGGCGCTGGCGGGCGTCGGTTGGCTGAAGGAGTAGTTTGATCCGTGTAAAGGCTGGAAGCTGCGGTCACTGCTCGGCGGGGAATGGGTTAAACAATCGCCAGAATCACTCCCCGGGCTGCGTCACCCACCTGACCAGCCCCTATTAACTGATGGCAACGGCGGGTGCTATCGACAGTGCCACTAGCCAACACGGCATTAAGGCTAGCTGGGCAGCAATCGCGGCGAAACAGCCATTGCGGCGAACAGCCATTCCTGCGAAAGGCCATGCCTGCGAGACCAAGACCGCAGGGCAACCAAGACCCCAGGACAACCAAGACCCCAGGACAGCCCAAACCTCAGGACAGCCACAGCCGCAGTTGATTAACAGTTAGCTTCCTGGTGTAAAAAATGATCTTGCTGGATATTGAGCAAGATGGCTTTCACTCATTATTGACTCAATCAGCTAAATGATTCAATCAGCGATCCATCCGCGACCACAGCAGGCAACTACAGACCGCTTCATCAATGAGTTGGGGCTGCGGCAATGGCCCAGCAAGCAGCAACTTCTGGCGGCAATGCCTGAAAGCCTCACGGAAAAGGACGTGGGCAAGGCCTGGATGAGCCTTGCATTCTCCCTGCTAACCTCCCTGGCCGCCTATGCAGTTGGCTGCTTTATCCCGCTGCAATGGAGCTATGCACCCCTATGGGTTGTCTATGCGGTGTTCACGGGAACATTGGCGATGGGTTGCTGGGTATTAGCCCATGAGTGTGGGCACAATGCCTTTCATCCGAACCGAGTTGTTGAGAACTGCGTTGGGTTTGTGCTGCACAGCCTGCTGCTTGTTCCTTACTTTTCCTGGCAGCGCAGCCATGCCGTGCACCATGCCAATTGCAACCACCTTGAAGCTGGAGAAACCCATGTGCCCTCGCTGCGAAACTCACCCTGGGCCATATTTAGCGTAAAGCTAAAGAGATTTCTGGGGCCATCCGCCTATGCGATGGTCTCAATTGCAGTGCACATGCTGATTGGCTGGCCCCTGTATTTGCTGGTTGGAGTTACAGGAGGGCCGGATCACGGCTTTCCAACATCTCACTTCATTGACGCGCCTCCTTTTAATAACGGAGAGCGCAAGTTATTTCCCGGCAAATGGTCTGACCTGGTGCGGGTCTCCAGCGTAGGAGTTGCCGTGATGCTGCTGATTCTAGCCGTGTTAATGATAAAAACCTCCGTGATACGGGTGCTTTGCGTGTATGGACTGCCATATCTGATCATCAATGCATGGCTGGTTTGCTACACCTGGCTTCAGCACACCGACAGGGCCGTCCCTCACTTTTCCGCTGATGAATGGGATTGGGCGAAGGGAGCACTGCAAACCGTCGATCGCCCCTATGGACCGATCCTTAATTTCCTGCACCACGGCATAGGCTCAACCCACGTTGCTCACCATCTCAATCCGCGCATACCGCACTACAATGCCTGGAGTGCTTCTGAAATAATTCGAGCTCAATTCCCCGAGCATATCCACCACGACCCAACACCCATCCACCGGGCGATTTGGAGAGTAGCTCTTCATTGCAGTTTTGTGGCCAAAAATCGCGCCAATGGCGGCTATTATTACAGCTGAAATTATTCTGAGAAGCCCCAACCAAGGCCAGCTACTCACTGCCGCTTGGTCAACCTGATTCGCTGAGAGAGCCCACCGCAATCTCACGGCAGTCGCAGGGCCAGTGGCAGCAATCTCAAGGCAGTCGCAGAGCCAGTGGCAGTGGCCGGGATCTCACGCCAATGGCAGTGGCCGCGATCTCATGGCAGCGGCCGCTATGTCACGGCTGCAGCATTGGCCGCAATCTCACGACAGCGGCAATGTAACCCGCTGAATAAAAGCCTCGGCGGCTGCAAACAAGCTATGCCGCCTCTGGGGCTCGATTCGATCCAGCAGGCGCACCATCATCGAGAGCCGGGGGTTGGCCTGGAAGAAGGCCCGATGCCGATCGATGAAGCGCCAGTAGAGGCCGTCCCAGATCTCGCACCAGGGCCCTCGCTTGAAATCTCCCATTTTTAGGATGTAATTGGAACCGCAGATATAGGGCTTAGTTGCAAAAATGCCGCCGTCGCTCATTTGACCCATGCCGTACACATTCGGGCCCATCACCCACTCGTAAGAATCCAGGTAGCGCTCCATGAACCAGCGGTGCACTGCCTGGGGCTGGATCTCGCAGAGCAACATCAGGTTGCCGATCACCATCAGCCGCTCGATGTGGTGGTTGTAGCCCAGGCGATTCAGCCGCTCGATCGCTTTATCCAGGGGCGGCAGACCGGTGCTGCCCTCGCTCCAGCAGGGCGCCAGTTGGCGTTGGTGCTGCCAGAAGTTACCGCTGGCCTGCCGGTCGCCGTGCGAACGATCAATGCCGCGCACAAATTCGCGCCAGCCGATCACCTGGCGCAGGAACCCCTCCAGCGAGGCGATCGGCACTTGCTCGCCACTGGTCTGTCGCCTGCGGCAGTGCTCAAGACTGGCCTCGATCACCGCAGCTGGACTGAGCAAACCGATATTGAGCAGGGGAGAGAGCAGCGAATGCTGCAGCGTGTCGTGGTGCTGGCTGAGGGCGTCTTCGTAGGGGCCAAAATCTTCTAGCCGCTCCTGCAGAAACCGCAGCAGCCAGGCGTCGGCGCCGGCCTGGTCGTAGGGAATCCAGAGCGCCCCCAGCTGGCCGGGGTGTTCGGCGAAGTGGCGGCTGATCAGTTCCCTCACCGCCGGCTCGTGGAAACTGGCGGCCACCACCGGCAGCCGTGGCTCCTGGTAATGCTTCGGTAGGCGGCGGCGGTTGTCTGCATCGAAACTCCAGCGGCCGCCCGTAGGGGAACCATCGGCCTCCAGCAGCAACCCCAGCCGGCGCCGTTGACGCTGGTAGAAGCTGGCCATCAAGGGGCGCCGCCGCCCCTCAAACCAGACCCTGCTCTCAGTCACGGATTCCAGGAAGGCGGGGGAGGGCAGACAGGTGAGCCTCAGCTTCTGCTCCTGGCAGAAGCGCCGCAGCCTGGCCTCAAAACCCCGGTCGGCAATTTCGGCCACTCGCAGCTCCTGGCCCGCACCCGACTGGCTTGCTCCCAGCTCCGCTGCCAGCTCCGCCGCAAGCCGCTGCCAGAACGGCACGCCCTCGGAAGCCGGCAACTCGAAATAACGCACTGCGATGCCCCGCTCCAGCAGGGCGTCGCGGAAGCTGCGCATCGCCACGAAGATATGCAGCAAGCGCAGCTGGTGGTAGCGATAGGCGGAGGCCACCTCCAGGTCTTCGATCATCAGCACCCGGCTACCGCCGTGGAGCTGCAGCGGCGAGGGGCTGAACCACTCGCGATGCAACTGATCGCCAAGGATCAGGGTTAATGCCATGGGCTCACCGCCGTCACTCAAGTCCACCGCTCAGCACCATGGCTCATCGCCATCGGCTCAGCACCATTACTCAGGTCCACAACTTGCGGAGCGTCTCCTGTGGGTCGTATTGGCGCAGCTGCCGCTCGAGATCAAAGCGCCGGGGCGTACCGCCGAAGCTGCGGGGATCGGAGCCCAAACCGGCCAGATAGGCCCAGTTGCCGCTGTTCAGGGCCGGGTGGGCATCGATCAACATCCACTTAAAAAAGCGGGCGCCCCAGGTCCAGGGCAGCCGCAGTTCGTTCACGAAGTGGGAGGCCACCCATTGGCGGCCCTGGTTGGAAAGGTAGCCGGTGGCCAGTAATTCCCGCAGCTGGGCATCGATCAAGGGATGGCCGCAGTCGGCGAGGGTCCAGCGCCG
>DGYA01000054.1 GCA_002396505.1 Cyanobacteria bacterium UBA5018
TTCTCCAGGGAAATCCTTAGTTTTTCTCCCAGTAACTCTCTAGCCAAGCCAATCAGCCCGTGACCACAAGGAAAATCATGAATCTCTATTCCTCCCAAAGCTAGGTCGCCCCACCCCCCGGTTCCCTCTGGATAATACAATCTATAGATCATTTCTTCGGCGCGGAAAAGGGTTACTATTCCAGCATAGTATTGTGGAATATAAGTGAAGAAAGCAAATCTATTAGCTTCTTTAACGCTCAAGAGAGAAGATGAATTAGCAGAAGTTTCGCTGGGAGCTCGGCCGAGGGATGCCACAGAATCAATCAAGGCTAGAAAAGCTACTTGTTGCCCTTGATGGCGAAGTTGTTGTGCAACTTCAAAGGCTAGTCTAGTGCCAAATGAATACCCAGCAAGAAAATACGGTCCTTCGGCCTGCAAGGTGCGCATATCTCGGACATAATCGGCCGCCATATCTTCCAATCGTGTGTGGGGATTTTGCTTTCCATCTAGTCCTCGAGATATGAAACTATAAACTGGTTGTTGTGCATCAAGAAAAGGGCATAGGATGTGACCAAAAGGATGTCCTCCAGAACTTGGCATGAAAAATAAAGGAGGTTTCGTCCCGCCGGTTTGCAGGGGGATGAGAGTAGAAAGATGAGTGTCGTTTCGATCGGCATTGCCGCTGGTGGCATGCAACAGGGGCTCCAGTGCTGCGATGGTGGGGTTATGGAACAGGGCGGCCAGAGAAGGAGCACTGCCGAGGGTTTGCTCAATGCGGGAAACCAGGCGAGTCGCAGCAAGGGAATGCCCTCCCATAAGGAAAAAATTGTCGGTGATGCCGAAATCGCTATGGCCAAGCACCTCAGCCCAGAGGGCATGGAGCTGGAGCTGGAGCTCTGTGGAAGGTTCAACCCGCCGCTGCAGATCGCCAGAGAAGGAGGGAGCGGGGAGTGCCTTGCGATCGAGCTTGCCGTTGGGTGTAAGGGGGAGGGCTTCGAGCCGGACGAAGGCCGCCGGGACCATGTAATCCGGGAGGCTACGGGCGAGGAAAGGTCGCAGCTCGCTGGCGGAAAGGGCGTTGTCATCAGCGGTTTTGCCGGCAGCTGCATCGGCAGGGATCCAGTAGGCCACCAGTTGAGGGCTGCCTGGTTGGTCCTCCCTGAGCAGGACGACAGCCTGCTTGATCGCCGGATGGGCGATCAGGGCGAATTCGATTTCTGCCGGCTCGATGCGATAGCCCCGCAGCTTGATCTGCTGATCCAGGCGGCCGTGGAAAGCCAGGGTGCCGTCGGAATTCCAGCTGGCCAGATCTCCACTCTTGTAGAGCCGGGCTGTGGGGTCGGAGGAGAAGGGATCGGGGATGAATTTCTCCGCCGTCAGCCCAGGGTTGTTGAGATAACCGTGGGCCAGGCCGGCCCCGCCAATGTGGAGCTCGCCGGGGATGCCGATCGGGCAGGGTTGGCCGGAGGGGCCGAGCACCTGCAACGAGGTCAGGGCGATGGGCCGGCCGAGCGGCACCCCAGCTGGATCCACCGTGTCACCTGCAGCCAGCCGATGGCAGCAGGTGAACGTGGTGTTTTCCGTCGGCCCATAGCCGTTGATCAGTCCATGGCCGGGCGGGAAAGCGTCCAGCAGGCGCTGCACATGCTCCGGGGAAAGCACATCCCCCCCCGCCAACACCTGTCGCACCCCAGCCAAAGCTTCCAGCTCGCTCTCCACCATCGCGTGGAACAGCCCCGCCGTGAGCCAGACGGTGGTGATCCTCCCCTGCCTCAGCACCTCTGCGAGCTCCTGCAAGGAAAGCTGCCCCGGAGGAGCGATCACCAGGGTTCCCCCATTGAGCAGTGGTCCCCAGATCTCCAACGTCGACGCATCAAAGGCCATCGGAGCCAGCTGCAACACCCGATGACCCGCCGAGAGCTGGTAGCCATTCACCGGATTCACCAGCCGCACGATGGAGGGATGGCCAACGGCCACACCTTTCGGGATGCCAGTGGACCCTGAGGTGTAGGTGATGTAGGCCAGTGGCGGCCCTGAGACGGCCCCCCGGACCGGGTGTGGGCTGTGGATCATTTCTGGCCCTTCCGCGGTGAGCAGGAGGGTGCAACCGGCCTCATCCAGCAGCAGGTGTTGGCGTTCCACAGGCCAGGCCGGATCCAGCGGCAGATAGGCCCCACCCGCTTTAAGGATGGCGAGAAGGGAAATGATGAGCTCTAGGGATCGTTCGAGACACAGCGCTACGATCTTGTCGGGGCCAATACCAAGTTCAATGAGGTGATGGGCGAGCTGATTACTGCGAGCGTTGAGTTCTGCGTAGGTGAGCTGTTGATCATCAAAGACCAGGGCAAGTGAATGGGGAGTACGCTCCGCCTGTTGTTCAAACAACTTATGGACACAGACTCCAGGAAGATCTATCTTTGGCCCGTGTTGCCAGCTCTCGATCAGCAGACGCTCGCTTTCCGGCAACAAGTTCAGGGATGCGGCGGGAGCATCGGGAGCCTGTGCGGCGGAGGCAAGCAGGGAGAGGAGATGGGAGGCGAGGCGCTGGATGCGATCGGCGCAGAAGAGGTCTGTGGCATAGACCAAGGTTGTGTTGAGGCCACCATCTGGATCACGCCGCAGGAAGAATTCCAGGTCGAGGCGAGAAGAGGCTGTGCTCGATTGGATGGGTTCAACCGCCAGCCCATCCAGGTTGCTCAGCGAGGGTTCGTGCAGCTCGATCAGCTGCAGCATCACCTGAACGAGAGGATTACGGCTGGTGTCGCGCTCCAGGTTCAGCGCCTCAACGATCTGCTCAAAGGGGAGCTCTTGATGGTCGTAGGCGTTGATGGAGGTGGTTTTGACCTGCTGAAGGAGCTGGCGGAAGGAGAGATCAGCTGAGAAGAGGGTGCGGATGGGGAGTGTGTTGACGAAAAAGCCGATCAGGTGTTCGAGATCGGGATGGTTGCGGCCCCAGATGGGGATGCCGATCGCGAAGTCGTCCTGTCTGCTGTAGCGATGCAGCAGCAGGGCAACCAGGGCAAGCAGGCCCATCTGCAGGGTGGCAGCTTCTGAGCGACAGAGCTGCTCAAAGGGAGCCAGGAGAGCGGGCTCGATGCGGAAGAAGTGGCTGGCACCCTGATGGGAAGGAGTGGCTGGACGTGGGTGATCGGTGGGCAGCTCGAGGGGCTCGAGAGCTGTGAGTTGTTCAATCCAGTAGCGCTTGAGAGCCTGAAGTCGATCGCCGCTTAGTTGGTCTCGCTGCCAGGCGGCATAGTCGTGGTAATTGACCTGCAGTGGCGATATGCCGGAAGCTTGGCCAGAGCGTTGTGCGTTGTAGAGGGCGGTGAGATCGCGGCTGAGCAGGGAGAGCGACCAGCCGTCGGAGGCGATGTGGTGGTGATTGATGAGGAGAACATGCTCCTGTTCGCTGATCGCGAGCAGACGTGCACGCAGCAGCAGGCCTGAGGCCAGATCAAAGGGTGTGGTGTCTTCCTGCTGCAGCCAGGCCTGGACCACAGCCTCAGGATCGCGATCCCCGAGGGACTCGAGCTCCAGCTGGATGGGAATTGGGGGATGAATGAGCTGAAGAACCTCGCTGCCGCGCAACTGGAAGGAGGTGCGGAGGGTGGGATGGCGCTCGATCAGATCGGTAAGGGCCTGAGCCAGGGCCTCACGATCAAGCTGACCGCTGAGCCGCCAGAGGGTAGGCAGGTGATAGGCGGTGAGATCGCGTTGGAGTTGCTGGAGGAACCAGAGACGCGCCTGGGCGTAGGAGGCCAGGAAGGCCTGGCAGCCTTGTGGCCAGTCGCCGGCAAGGGGGCCGGTGGCGGCAATGGCCGTCAGGGACGGCGAGGGTGCGCTGTTTTCAGGTGTGACCCCAGAGGAGTGCAGAACGCTGGCCAGAGCTGCAATGGAGGGGTTTTGAAACAGCGCAGCCAGCGGCGGAGCATGACCAGTGGTTTGCGCGATGCGTGCAACAAGACGGCCTGCAGCTAAGGAATGACCCCCCACAAGGAAGAAGTTGTCGGTGATGCCGAAGTCGCTGTGACCGAGCACGTCAGTCCAGATGGCATGGAGCTTGCGTTCCAACGGCGTGGCGAGAGCTATGTCGTGCCCCGGATCGCCTTCGAGACCGCCAAGCCTTGCAGTTGGCTGCGATGGTTCTCCCAACCAATGCCGCTCACGGGCAAAGGGGTAGGTGGGTAGCGAAACCACCCGGCCATGTTGAGAGCCGCAGACCTTGCTCCAGGCCACCGGCACGCCGCGCTCGGCCAAACGAACGGCAGCCACTAGCAGGGTTTCCCAGGCTGTGCCGGCAGCCGAGGAAGCCAGCCCATCCAGCTCGGCCAGCTCTGCCGGTGATCCCACCTGACCGCTGCCCATCTGGATCAGAATCGGTTCCTGGCCGATGGCAACGGGGGGCGCCGGGCACTCCGAAACCGGTGCTGTATGGAGATCTGGGGCGCTGATGAGTTTTTGGAACTCTGTCTCCAGATCGCTGTCCGCTGTCGCAACCGCGTTGGCGATGGCGGCAGCGGCTCGCCCCAAGGGCTCTGCCATCCGGACCCGGGGCTCGACCCCCCAGGCCATCCATAGCTGATGCAGGATGACCTCCCCCACAATGTGGATAATCCCTGGGGGGAGATCGTCCTGACGGCAGCTCCCGAGCAGCCGCTGAGCAACGTTGAGGGCTTGACGAACGGATTCGTGGTGGACAGCGATCTCGGCCAGGGCATTCAGCGAAAAGGCGCAGCGGCCTGTGAACACGAAGCCAAGCTGGGGCGGCACAGCTCTGGGTACAGCCACGTGGGGCGGCACGCCTGGCTGGCTGGAGTCGGGCGAGTGGAGCGACTGGACCAGCCGAGCCTGCAATTGCGCAAACGACGCAGCAGTGATCGCCACACGCACCGGCAGCTGCGAACGGGAGCGATTCACCGTCCAACAGATGTCAGCCAGGGAAAGGGAGGAGTTGCTGCGCAAGAAGTCCAGAAGGATGGCGCACCGCTCGCGCAAACCTTCGTGGGTGGCGGCCGAAAGCATCAACACATGAGCCGAATGGCTGCTGGCCAGAGATTGAACTTGCTGGGGCGGCTCGCGAAGCAAGATGTGAGCGTTCGTGCCGCCAAAGCCGAAAGCACTAATACCCGCTAGCACGGGTTTGTTTGAGGGATGGATCGGCTCAAGGGTGGTTGGCACCGAAAAGCCCAGTGCATCAAGGTTGAAAGATGGATCGCATGCTTGGTAATTCAGGGTGGGAGGCAGCTGTTTGTGATGTAGAGCCAGTGCTGTTTTGATCAGACCCGCCATACCAGAGGCAGCTTCGCTGTGGCCGATGTTGGGCTTGAGCGATCCAACTTTCAGGGGTTGCGCTCCACGTCTCTGCTTGCCAACGGCAGCCGCCAGGGCCTTGAGTTCGATGACATCGCCAACTTTGGCGCCGACCGCATTGAGCTCTACATAGAAGAGGTCGGCGGGGTCTACACCCGGCGAAGAGTAGACATCGCTGAGCAGATCGATTTGGGAATGCAGGCAAGGCAAGGCCAAGCCATTGCCTTGACCGTTGTGTCTGGTGCGACAGTCCTGGATCAGCGCATAGATGCGATCACCATCGACGAGGGCTTGCTCTAAGGGCTTGAGTACCGCTACTCCAACGCCCTCACTACGCACATAGCCATCCGCTGTGGTATCCAGGGGTCGACATTGCCCCCGCTTTGAATGCCAGCCGCTGTTGATCAAGACCTGAGACACCTTGGGAGCAAAGATCAAGTTGACGCCTGCAGCAATAGCGAGCTGACTGCGCTTGAGCCAGAGCTCTCGACAAGCCAGATCAACCGCTACCAGAGCTGATGAACAAGCTGTGTAGATGCAGGCGCTGAACCCACTGAAGCCAAACGACTGGGATATCCGATTGGCAGGGATGGATGGATGACAGCCAAGGAAATTAGGAAAGGTGAGATGATCTTCTCTAGCATCTGCCAGCTTCGCGTATTCGTTGTCGCCCATACCAATAACAACCGCCGTGTTGCTGCCACGCAGAGAGCCAGGATCAAGGCCAGCATCCTCCAGGGCGCTCCAGGTGAGTTCCAACAGCAGCCGCTGCTGCGGATCCATCTGGTCGGCGATCTGTGGGTTGATCTTGAAGAAGCTGGCGTCAAAGAAATCAATATCATCCAAGAAACCACCCTTCTGGCCAGGAACAAAGTGCCCAGCCCGCCACGGCGGTGGGGCTCCAATGGACTCCACGCCATCCACCAGGTTTTGCCACAGCTCATGGGGAGAAGCAGCGCCGGGGTAACGGCACCCCAAGCCAATGATTGCAATGGGTGAACAATCCATGATCACTCAGTTGCCCCAACGGGCCACGATTGCCAAGTCGTCTTGCTGGTATAGCTCACGGCAAAGACGACGCTGAATCTTGCCGCTGGAGGTGAGCGGGAGCGTGGCGGGCCGGATCAACACAATCTCGGCGAGAGACACACCATGCTCACGCGCAACTGCTTCACGCATGGCCCTGAAGATGGCGTCCTGGGGCAGGGCGGCCAGGTGGGAACGTTTGACCTCCTGAACGACAACGACCTGCTCCTGGCTGTCGAAGCCAGTGGCAAAGGCCGCGCCGCGATCGGCACTCAAGGCCTCGTGAGAGCGCTGGATCGTGGCCTCCAGATCCTGGGGGTGGTGGTTTTGGCCATGGACGATGATCAGGTCCTTGAGGCGACCAGCGATGTACAGCTGCCCATCGCGTAAAAAGCCCAGATCACCGGTTCTCAGGTAGGCGGCAGATCCACCCGTGTTGAGCGTGGCCTGGAAGATTTCTCGGCTCAATGCCTCTTTTTGCCAGTAGCCCATGGCCACGCTGGGTCCCGCGGTCCAGATCTCACCCACCTGGCCCGGCGTACAGGGGCTAAGCGTTTCGGGATCAACGATCAGCAACTCGTTACCGAGTCGGGGATGGCCGCAGGCTACAAGCTGGCGGGTTGGCATCACCAGTGAGGCCACCGTGGGCGGCTGGCCCAGCTGGCCGCCGCTGATCATCAACGTGGCCTCCGCCATTCCATAACAAGGATATAGGGCTTTAGCCTGAAAACCAAAGGGTTGAAACTTGTGGGTGAAGGCCTCAAGGGTATCGGCACGCACAGGTTCTGCGCCGCAATAGGCACTGCGCCAACTGCTGAGATCAAGCTTATCCAAGGCTTGTGGTGTAGTTCGATGGATGCATTGCTCGTAGGCTGAATTGGGCCCCCCACTGTGTGTGGCGGAAAATCGATCGATCAGTTGCAACCAAATGACTGGTCGTTTGCTGAATGTTTCTGGTGCCAACAACACACCATGGAAACCCGAATAGAGGGGTTGGAGAATGCCATCAATCAATCCCATGTCGTGATAGTGGGGCAGCCAGCACACCGAAACACTCGCCGCATCCAGTTGAAATGCCGCCTGGATGCAGGCTGAGTTGTGGCTCAGGTTGCCATGGCTCACCATCACGCCTTTGGGCGCACCCGTGGATCCGGAGGTGTATTGGAGCAAGGCCACGGCATCCGGCTCCTGTTCGCCGTGGAGGGGAGAATCAGCTGGTGGTTCAGCCGGCTCAGGCAGTTTGTCGGTGGCCAGGCAGGGCAGATGCGCCAAGCCCCAGTCGTGCAGAGATGGCATGTAAGTGGCCAGCGTCAGCACCAGCGCCGGCTGAGCGTCGCCCACGATGGCGGCGATCTTGGCGGCGGGGCTGCGGCGGCGGGGTGGACTAACAGGTACGGCGATCACCTTGGCCGCTAGGCATGCAAAGAACGCCCCAATGAATGGCAGCCCTGCGGGATAAAGAAGCAGGGCTCGCTCGCCTGGCTTTGCCATCGACCGCACCACTCTGGCAATCTGGAGGGAGCGGTCATGCAACTGTTGGTAGCTGAAGGAAACGCCCGGATCCGTAGCCGAGGTGACAAAGGTATAGGCAGTGCGCTGGCCATCGGTGCGGGCTTTGGCAGCAAGAATGGAGCTCAGGGTATGCATGACCAGGAGCGATTAGGGCCGCACCAGAACAGGTAAAGAGGCGAGGCGCCGGGAGAGGCGTGTGGGCGAGCGCTCCAGCGAATCGCTGGCCAGCTCCAGGCCGGAAAACCTCTCTAGCAATGCTTTCAACACAACTTCCATCTCCAACTTGGCCAAGAAGGAGCCGACGCAATAGTGAACGCCGCCACCAAAGCCCAGGTTCCGGTTGGTGCGTTGAAAATCTAAGCGATCAGGTTCGGGAAAGGCCGCTGGATCACGATTGGCAGCACCGAGATAGACTACTGCATACTCGCCTTGCCGAATCCACTGATCAGCAAACAATATATCTTCTGCAGCCCTGCGAGTGACGTATTGAATCGGGCTATCATATCGTATGAGCTCATTCACCGCGGCTGGGATCAGAGCTTGATTCTCTCGCAGTTGAGACATACTGGAGGGATGGTGCAGCAAAGCCAGCAGGCCATTAGAGATCAGGCCTTTGGAGGATTCTTGTGCTGTTGCGGCAAGCACAATCAGCGTGCTGATGATCTCCGCATCAGAGAGGCCTGAATGTGGCTGCTGCTGAAGCAGTTCGCTGAATAGACCCGGCTGGGGTTGGTGGCGAATAACCGCCATGAGCTGCTCTAGGTAAGCGCGAAACTGCGCCATGGTTTCACTTTGCTCCAGCAGCATCTCCAGCGGCGCCGGTTGATCAAAGATGCGGATGGTGTTTATGCTCCAGCTGGAAATCTGGTCAGCCTCATGGTCTGGCAAGCCCAACAGACGAGTGGTGGTGGACGCAACCAGCGGATCAGCGAGATTGGCCATCAGATCAATCGGCCTGCCAGCAGCTATGCAGCCGAGCAGATCGGTGACAATCGACTCGACGTAGGTGCGCAGGCCTTCGATCGACTCTTGTATGAAGCGAGAGCTGATCGCCCTTCTCAAACGGGAGTGATCAGGTGGATTGAGGAAAAAGAGCCAGCTTTCCAATATCTGGGCGAGCTGAAGAAATGAGGCCTCGTGATAATTCTCCGCCTTGTCCTCTAGGCGAGCAGGAAGATTGTCAACTAGAAAGCGAGGATCTTTGAGAATCGCGTCAGCATAGGCGTAAGACGTAACGATCCAGGTTTGAAAAATCGATTTGTGAAGGGGCTCCCGAGCTCGCAAGCGCTCAAAGACGGGATAGGGATCCTTTTGAAACTGCGGATCGTAGGGATTGAACTTCATCACTTCTGAGATCGGCATTTTGCATGAAAGAACCCTCCGCCATCGCCTCGGCGACTAGGGTTGCCCTCCTCGCGAAACCTGCTCAGCTAGATCGGCGATGTGGGGAAAATCCCACATCATTGCGGGGTCAAGAGTAATATCAAGTGTATCTTCCAGGTGTCCGATCAGGCTGAGGGCGCCGGAGGAATCCAAACCAAGAGCGAAAACCGACTCGCTGGGCGCGATGGATTCGGGATCCAGCTCGAGCAATTGAGACAGCTTGGAGATGATTAGGCTCTGAACTTTGGTGTGCGTGGACATAAATCTGGTTTTTTGAACGGGCAGCGTCCCTTTGCGTGGGGTAAAACTCGAGGCCCGAATGCCCTGATCAGAGGGTGAAGAGGGTGGAATGACGAGCTGTCATTCCAGAGGTGCAGATGCCCCTCGTTACCCTACGATGAAACGAGACGATTGATTTGTCAAGTCTCCCGTCCGATCGCACTTGTGTTGTGAGAGGAAGTGGTCTGTGCTGGCTAGGGGTTATTGCACTGGCCCCGGGCAGCGACCTTGATCACCTGGGGCCTGGGTGTTGCACCTCTCAGGCGGGAGCGCTGAGCCTGGCTGACCGACACAAGCCCTAGACCGCTTGCAACAGAACGGG
>DGYA01000063.1:0-261 GCA_002396505.1 Cyanobacteria bacterium UBA5018
GGCAGCGCCTCGGCCCGGGATCTGGTGGCGATTGCCGATGGGCTGGAACGGCTGCCGGCCTTGGCAAACCTGCTGGCCCGCGCCACCAGCGTTCCCCTGCGGCTGCTGGCCCGGCCCTGGCCCGAGCTCGACGGGCTGGCCGCCGCCCTGCGCCATGCCCTGCTGGAAAATCCACCGCTCTGCCTTACTGAGGGCGGCTTGATCCACGACGGCGTGGATCCGGAACTGGATGGCCTGCGCAATCAGCTCGACGACCAGGAC
>DGYA01000063.1:537-811 GCA_002396505.1 Cyanobacteria bacterium UBA5018
CTGGCGGTGAGCCGGGCCAAGGCCACAGCGGTGCCCGAGCACTGGATTCGCCGCCAAACCCTCGCCAACGAGGAGCGCTTTGTGACGCCCGAACTGAAGGGTCGCGAGGGCCGCATCCTGCAGCTGCGGGCCCAGGCCGCCCAGCGGGAATACGAATTGGTGGTGGCGCTGCGCAGCCTGGCGGGCGACCAGGCGGCGGCGATTCGGGCGGCGGCCCGGCTGGTGGCCGACCTCGATGCCATCGCCAGCCTGGCGGAGGTGGCGGCCACCAGCG
>DGYA01000063.1:971-11745 GCA_002396505.1 Cyanobacteria bacterium UBA5018
GGTGGCGGCCACCAGCGGCTACTGCTGCCCGGTGATCAGCGACGGCCGCGAGCTGGTGATCGAAGCCGGCCGCCATCCGGTGGTGGAGCAGCTGCTGGTGGAAGACCAGTTCACCGCCAACGACATCGCCCTGGGCTCGGAGTCTGGCCATCCAGACCTGATCGTGCTCACCGGTCCCAATGCCAGCGGCAAGAGCTGTTATCTGCGCCAGACCGGTCTGCTGTTGTTGATGGGTCAGCTCGGCAGTTGGATTCCGGCGCGATCGGCCCGGTTGGGGATTGCCGATCGCCTGTTCACCCGCGTCGGGGCCGGCGATGACCTCACGGCGGGCCAGTCCACCTTCATGGTGGAAATGGCCGAAACCGCCAACATCCTTCACCATGCCAGCGAGCGCTCCCTGGTGCTGCTCGATGAGATTGGCCGCGGCACCGCCACCTTCGATGGCCTCTCGATCGCCTGGGCGGTGGCCGAACACCTGGCCGAGCAGCGGCGCTCCCGCAGCGTCTTCGCCACCCATTACCACGAATTGAACGAGCTGGCCGAGCTGCTGGCCAACGTGGCCAACGCCCAGGTGCTGGTGGAGGAAACCGGCGAAGCCCTGCTGTTTCTGCATCGGGTGGCGCCCGGAGGTGCCAGCCGCAGCTACGGCATCGAGGCGGCTCGCCTGGCCGGGGTGCCCCAGGCGGTGGTGAAGCGAGCCCGCCAGGTGCTGGGCCGCATCGAGGCCAATAGCCACGTGGCCGTGGGCCTCAAACGCCAGCCGCCGCTCCAGTCGCAGTCGCAGTCGCCGCAGTCGCCCCAGGGGGAAGGATCGCTCGCCGCCTGAGCTTTTACGGCCCGCGAGCCAACTGCCTGAAAGCCTGCAGGCCAGCTAGCCAGCCAGATACAAACCGGCCGCCTGCAGCCAGGCGGCCCGCAGCAGGGCGTTGCAGCTGGCGGCCACCAGGGCGGCTCCCCCCTTCGAACCCCGCAGGCCGATGTGGGCCAGGCCACTGGCGGCCAGCCGGCGCTTGCTCTCGGCCACCCCCACAAACCCCACCGGCATGCCAATCACCAGGGCCGGCCCTGGGCTCGGTCCTGGCGCTGCCTGGTGCTGGCCCTGATCCGGCTGGGCCTGATCCCGCTGGGCCAAGCAGTCGAGCAACCGCTCCAGGGCCGTGGGGGCACTGCCGATCAACACAACTGGCGGCAAACCCGCCGACGCCAAACCGCCGGGCGCCAGTTCCGCCCAGGCTCTCTGCAGGCCGATGGCGGAGCGGGTGTCGCCGGCGGGGGCCCGGGCAGGGGCCCAATCGAGCAGGCAGTGCACCGGATTGGCGAAGGTGCGTTTGGCCATCGGGGTCACCGCCGCCGCCGCCATGGCCGTATCGGTGAGGATCGGGGCACCGGCGGCCAGGGCCGCCAGGCCGGCGGCGCAGGCCGCCGCCGACACCTCCAACTCCCGGGCGAGGCCCAGATCGCCACTGCTGTGGATGCAGCGTTCCAGCACATCCCGCACCACCGGGTCGGCTGCAGGGCTGAAACCCTGCTGGGTCAATGCGGCTCGAATCAGGCGAATGCTCTCGCTGAAAATCGGATGATCCAGGCCGGGCTCGGCTCCAGCGGCTGGGACGGCGGCGGAGGCAGGCAAGCGGCAGGGAGGCTCGGCAAGGCCACAATGATGCCCTGGGGAAAAGTGCCCTGCGGGAAAGGCGCCTGGCTGTAAATACCCCTGGTGGAAATGGCCCCAGGGGCCGGGCAGGGGGGCAGGGCCGCCCAGCCAATCCAGCCGGCCCGTCAGCCCGCTTGTAAAAAATGCCTCTTGCGCCCCTGCCCCAGCTCCGCCCCACCTCCGTCCAGCCCCACCCCGCCCCTTCCCCCTAACCGGCATGCCGATCCACCTGCTCTGGGGCGACGACGAGGCCGCCCGCCAGCGAGCCCTGGATGCCCTGGTGGACAAGCTGGTGGATCCGGCCTGGAGCGCCATCAACCTCAGCCGGCTGGATGGCAGTGACCTGGCCCAGGCGGCCCAGGCCCTGTCGGAGGCGCGCACGCCGCCCTTTGGGGCTGGGGCCAGGCTGGTGCTGTTGCAGCGCAGTCCCTTTTGCCAGCAATGCCCCGCCGAGCTGGGCCAGCAACTGGAGGCGAGCCTGGCGCTGATCCCCCCCGATTGCCATCTGGTGCTGGTGCAATCGGCCAAGCCCGATGGCCGGCTGCGCACCACCAAGGCGCTGCAGGCCCTGGTCAAGAGCGGCCAGGCCAGCGAGCGCAGCTTCCAGCTGCCGGCGGTGTGGGATGGCGCCGGCCAGTTGGAGTTGGTGCAGCGCACCGCCAGCGAGATGGGCTTGAAACTGGCGCCGGCGGCGGCGGAAGCCCTGGCCGAGGCGATCGGCAGCGACAGCGCCCGGCTGGCCAGTGAACTGGAGAAGCTGAGCCTGCATGCCGACCGGGGCTCCGCAGGGGCGGGGCGGCCGATCACGGCCGAGGCGGTGCGGGCGCTGGTGGGCGGCGTGAGCACCAGCAGCCTGGCGGTGGGGGATGCGCTGCTGGCGGGCCGGCCTGCCGATGCGATTGCCCTGGTGGATGCGCTGCTGGCGGCCAATGAACCGGCGCTGCGCATCGTGGCGGCGCTCAGCAGTCAAATTCGTGGCTGGCTGTGGGTGGCCCTGCTGGACCAGGCCGGTCAACAGGACGTGAACGCCATCGCCAAGGCGGCTGGGATCGGCAATCCCAAGCGGATTTACGTGATGCGCAAGCAGATTCGCGGCCAGCGGCCCGCCAGCTTCCTCAGGTTGCTGAGTCAGCTGCTGGAGGTGGAGGCGGCTCTGAAACGCGGTGGCGCCGCCGCCGATGCCTTCCGCGATGGTTTTCTGCTGGGGGATGCCGGGGCTTGGTGATCGGGCCGCCTGCCCGGCCACTGATAATCGAGCCCTGAGTGTTTGCGGCTACAAAGGGCCGCCCCACCGCCCATGGCCCTGCTGGTTCAGAAGTTTGGGGGCACGTCTGTAGCTGACGTGGCTCGGATGCAGGCCGTGGCCGCCCGCATCGCCGCCTGCCGTGAGCAGGGCCACGAGCTGGTGATCGTGGTTTCCGCCATGGGCCACAGCACCGATGAACTCACCGCCCTGGCGCGGGCGATCAGCAGCGATCCTCCCCAGCGGGAGCTGGACATGCTGTTGGCCACCGGGGAGCAGGTGTCGATTGCGCTGCTGTCGATGGCCCTGCATGCCCAGGGGGTGCCGGCGGTGTCGATGACCGGCGCCCAGGTGGGGATCATCACCGAATCGGCCCACGGCCGCGCCCGGATCCTGGAGATCCGCACCGAGCGGCTAGCCCGCCTCTTGGCCGATGGCCAGGTGGTGGTGGTGGCCGGCTTCCAGGGCACCAGCAGCGGCGCCGCCGGCACCCCGGAGATCACCACCTTGGGCCGCGGCGGCTCGGACACCACAGCGGTGGCCCTGGCGGCGGCCTTGGGGGCCGATGCCTGCGAGATCTATACCGATGTGCCGGGCGTGCTGACCACCGACCCGCGCAAGGTGGGCGATGCCCAGTTGATGGCCCAGGTGAGCTGTAACGAGATGCTGGAGCTGGCCAGCCTGGGCGCCGCCGTGCTGCATCCGCGGGCGGTGGAGATCGCCCGCAACTACGGCGTACCGCTGCTGGTGCGCTCCAGCTGGAGCGATGCCCCCGGCACCAGGCTCACCAGCGGCAGCCCCCGACCGATCGGCAGCGCTGGGCTGGAGCTGGGGCGGCCGGTGGATGGGGCGGAGCTGGAGAGCGATCAGGCGGTGCTGGCCCTCTCCCATGTGCCCGATCGGCCGGGTGTGGCCGCGCTGCTGTTCGAGGCCCTGGGCGCCGCGGGGCTGAATGTGGACCTGATCGTGCAGGCCACCCAGGAGGGCAGCAGCAATGACATCGCCTTCACACTGGCGGCCGCTGATTTGGATCGGGCCCAACTCGTGTGCCGCGAGGTGCTGGCCGGCATGGGGGCCGAGCTCGATGCCGGCGGCGCCCAGCTCTCGGCCCAGGGGGCGATGGCCAAGCTGAGCATCTCCGGGGCCGGGATTTTGGGCAGGCCCGGAGTGGCCGCCAGGCTGTTCGACACCCTGGCCCGCGCCGGCATCAACCTGCGCCTGATCGCCACCAGCGAGGTGAAGGTGAGTTGTCTGGTGGCCGGCGAGCAAGGGGCCAAGGCGCTCAGGGCCACCGCCGAAGCGTTCGAGTTGCACGACAGCCAGCTGCGCCACGATCCGCTGGTCTGTCAGTTGGGCGAGCCGGCCGTGCGCGGCGTGGCCCTGGATTGCGACCAGGCCCAGGTGGCGCTGCGGCGGCTGCCGGATCGTCCCGGCACCGCCGCCGCCGTGTGCCGTGCCCTGGCAGATGCAGGCATTGGCCTCGATGCGATCGTCCAGTCCGAGCGCACCAATGGCCTCGGCGATCAGCGCAGCCGCGACATGAGTTTCGTGCTTAAGCGCGATGAGCGGCAGCGGGCGGAGCGGGCCCTGGCCCCGCTGTTGCGCCAGTGGCCCGGCGCCCGGTTTGAAGAGGGGGCCGCCATAGCTCGGGTGAGCGCCGTGGGGGCCGGCATGCCCTGCACGCCGGGCACAGCTGCCCGCATGTTCCGCTGCCTAGCCGATGCCGGCATCAATATCGAGCTGATCGCCACCAGCGAAATCCGCACCAGCTGCCTGGTGGCCGCCGCCGATGGCCTGGCTGCTCTACGGGCGGTGCATGCCGCCTTTGACCTGGGCGGAGCGGTGCAGTACCGGGCCGAGGGCAGCGCCGCATCGCTGTAGCGCGGCTAATCGCTGTAGCGCGGCTAATTCATGTAGCGCGGCTGGTCCCTATAGCGCGGCTGGCCCCTTTAGCCCAGCTGGCCTGGGATCTCCACACCGCCAGCTTTGCGCAGGCGGAGATGCTGCATCAGAGTTGACCAATATGCACAGGAAGAAAGCGATTAAAGATTTTGGCGTCACCGCTTCCGTACTGGGAGACCACGACAGCCGCACCCGCCTACGGCTGGGTGGCATGGACGCCTTCACCTCGGACCAATAGCAGCATTCGCCCTCGGTTATTTCCCCATGCTTAAACCATATTGGCCTGCCACAAATTGCCCCAAGAATTTCAGCAAAATTGCGCAATATAACTTGCAAGCAACTCAAAAAGGCCATCGCCACCAGATCGCAAACAGGTTGATCTGCCAACAAGCCATCGCCAACGGGTTCGTCGCCAACCGGTTCTAGGAGCAAACTCAATTAAATAAATGACCTGCCGCAGGCTGTTGATGGCATAGCCCCATCTTGCGGAAGTAGTCGGCATCGGAGCTGGGGTGGATTAGTAGTTCTTCTTCCGCAGCAATCATGCGGCAGGCCACGATCACCGCCTCCCCCCCCTTGATCTGATCGCTAGGGCTGGCATTGGCGGGCTCGCCGGGTAACGGGAAATTCCAGAAGCGGGCCTGATCGCCGCAGACCACCACAAAAGCGGGTCGTTCTGGGTTCACGTAGCCGAAGTGCAGCAGCTCCGCCAGCTGGCGGGGCTCCAAATTGCCTAGCGGCAGACGCTGATCAATGGCCGGGTCAAAGCACCAGAGCACAACACCGGGCTCCAGGGGAATGGGCGTAAACAAACCCGTACCATGCCTAGGGCTGGGAGCCGTGAAGTGGGGAATCATCATGCTCATCAGCCACTGATGGGTAGGCCATCGCTATATTTGGCGATCAAGTGCTTCAGATAAGTAGGCTCTCCCAACCCAGGCTGAATTGCCTGCAGCAGGGCAAGGGCCTCTTCGGGGCGTCCTTCCTGGTGAGCCTGCTGGGCTGCGTTGATGCTGTCGGCGAACAGCAGCTGCTGCTCAGTTGCCCCATGGCGACGGGCTATCACCTCGAACAGCTCCATCGGCTGACTCAACCCCTTTAGCCTGGTTTTGCCCACCTTGAGAATCAAGTAGTCGGCAGCAGCTGGGCCGAGGGCCTGCACCATATCGGCGCTGGCAAGAATTCGAGTGCCAAATATACGGTTGCTGAACTCAAGGCGTTGGGCAAGATTAACCCGATCGCCGATAATCGTGTAATTAACTCGTTCGCGGGGACCAATATTGCCGACCACCACAGAGCCGTAGTCGATGCCAAAAGTGGTGTGGAAAGCAACGGAGCGACCCTCTTCCTTCCACTGGACGTTCAGAGCGTCAAGCCGCTCGCGGCAATGCAAGGCAGCCTCCACACAGGCAACAGCCGGATGATCAACGCTATCTGGGGCGCCCCAGAAAAGCAGGGCACTATCACCAATGTACTTGTCGAGTATCCCCTGGGTGGCCGTGGCTACCTCGTTAATAATGGCGAAGTACTGATTAAGCAACTGTAGCACTTGCTTCGGATCAAGGTTCTCGCACAGGCCGGTAAAACCACGAATATCGGTAAACATAATAGCCAGATGCCGTATCTCGCCGCTCAGATTCAGGGAAGATCTGTTAAGCACCAACTTGCGTACAAGGGCACTCGGCACATAGGAATTGAACTCCGAGAGAGCCGACTTAACCGTGCCTAGTGAGCTAATAATTTGATGGATTTCATGAATCCATCCAGCGGCGATCAGCCGGTCCTTCAGGGAACCAAATTCGAGTCGAGAGATGGCCTGCAAACTTTGATGTATATAGCGCAGCGGATCACTTATCTGGCTGCCTACAAATGCCGCCAGGGGCAGGACGAGCAGCAGGCTCAGCAGATAGGACTGGGCCAGATTACTTAGGATGCGGTTTCGATCAAGAATTACCTGCTCAGCAGAGATATCAATACCGAGCACCGCCTCAAAGCTGCCATCGCGGCGGCGCAGCGGAATGTAGGCCGACATCCAGGTACCCCACTGATCGCTCACGAAGTCGCGGTCCACCTCAAGGCGGCCGGTCTTCCAGATACGATGCAACGCATCAGTGCTATTACTGGTGGGCATTACCACGCCGATGTCAGTGAACTCCCTGCTGCTGTAGGGCGTGCCGTCCACGGCAAACGCATAGCGGGAGAAAGGATCCTTAATTGGTTCCTTTGCCTTACGCAGAGTGTAAATGAAGCGGATGCCACGAATATCCTGCAGCGCCGAAGTAAGCACAGTGTGGACCTGCCGAAACGCAGGCGTTTTCATCTGGCTTGGATGCTGTAGCGTGGCAATCAGATCAGCATCCAGCCGGGAAGCCACTAACTCAGCGGAGTCCCGTAGCCGCAGGGCGGTGTTTTGATTGGCGATCTCGAGGCTGCTGCGCAGCACGAATAGACCCGTCACCAGGGTGGTAAGGGTGGCTGTGCCGGCGAACACCACCGCCAGCGTGGGGGCGATGTAGGGCCGACGGAACCGCTGGCGGGGCCATGGAAGTAGGGGCATGGCGATCAGCAGGCACTGGCGAACAGGTGATCCCAAAAGGTGAGGATCAGGCCGAAGTTGCGTGAGGGGTTGCTGTGGTGACGCAGGTGGTAGTCACCCCAGGCGAACACCCGGGTGAGCGGACCGGAAAGACTGGCGTTGTGGTCGAGTTGCGAGTCGCTACAGAAGATTTCGTACAGGTAATGGAAGACCAGCAGCACAGCCCCCTGAACCGGTAGCACCAGGCTGATCACCAGAAGTGGCAGGGTGAGGGTGAACCAGATGTCAAGAGTCTCGCTGACGCTGCCGAAGCAGAGCAGAAAGTGGTGCCATCGTAACCTTCGCGAACGACGTAAGTAACCAGGCCGATGGTGGACGGTGTGCAGGCGATGCAGCAGGTTCCAGGGAGCGGACCAATGGGCCAGCCGGTGGATGCCGTAGGCCATCCCGAGCCAAACCAGAGACACCATGGCGAATAAAAGTATCTCTTGCAACATTGGCATCCCAGGAATTGACATGCAGCAATAATAAACGATAAGAGTGTTTTTCGAAACCACCCAGGCTGCTCACCGATTCCCAGGCCTCGAAGGTGCGGCGTGCCTGGGGGCGGGGATGGCCCGAGCAGGGCCCAATAGCCCACGCCGAACATTAACTTAACAAATCTACGACAACGCAGGATATTACAACGGAGCAAACGCAATACCGAGGCCTAAATTATATCTAATCGCGGGGATATCAAGCGCCATCAGGTATAAAGGTGGGGCAAGCAGCATCATTTTTGCTTCAAATTTTGCTTGCCAAACCTATCGCGGCCATGCTTTAAATGAAGTGAAACTCTCTTGTTCATGTCTTGCCTAGGCTATATCTCTGAAGACAGTTCCAATATCTGTTGCTATTTCAAAGATGAAAACGGTAAATCCACCTGGCAATGGGGCTTGGTACCTGGTACCCATGCCTGGCTTTCCATTCCGGGTAACTGGGAGCAGAACGAGCGCACAGGAGTCAAAAGATTTGTGGCCAATAGCAGCATTAATGAGGCCAGGATAATGGAGGCAGCGGCGGTAGCCCAGAACTATTACAAGCTCCAAAGCTATCAGTTGTCGAGCATCTGCGCCGCCACGGGTAACGCGAGCAGAAATTATCCATTGGTTATTCAAGGAAAAGAGCTATATTCTCAGCGGTAATCCACCGCTTGATACGGCCCGCAGGTGGCCAAGGCCGCAAATGCCTGGCCAGTCAGCAGATGCTTTATGCATCACGGCTTGGCGATATCATGGGAAAAACGCTACGGGCAGTGGGGCGGTCACCTTTTAGAGGTGACTATAAGTCTATGCTGATATTCTTGGCTCAGCAAGACCGGTAGGGCAACTACGCCAGCGAGAGATCCCAGGTGCCATGGAACGCCCCCAGGAAACTCTATATATTTTAGCTGTCATTTCCAGGCTACGCACTAGGCGTCTGGCACCAGATCAATCCAACAGCTCCACGGGCTTTGCCTGGATCCTGGCCAAAGGGCTTGGTAACCGATCAGAGGCAGCGATGGCCAGACGATGCGGTTGAGCGGATCTCGCCGATAGCCCTATCGGCATGCCGCCGCCAGTTCAAGGCGGCCCGAAAGCGTCCGCCTTGAACTGGCGGCGGCGGCGGGTGGCTGTCAGAGTGGCGATGGCTCAGCCCTCCCCATGCATCTCACCCCCCAGGAGAAAGACAAGCTCCTGATCGTGACCGCCGCCCTGTTGGCCGAGCGGCGCTTGAACAGAGGCCTGCGGCTCAACTATCCAGAAGCGGTCGCCTGGCTCAGTTTTCAGGTGCTGGAAGGCGCTCGCGATGGCAAGAGCGTGGCTGAGTTGATGGCCGAAGGCAGCACCTGGCTGCGCCGCGATCAAGTGATGACCGGCGTACCAGAGCTGGTGTCGGAGGTGCAGATCGAAGCGGTGTTTCTCGATGGCACCAAGCTGGTGACCCTGCACGAGCCCATCCGCGCCTAGGCCCGCCCCAAGCAGTGCCTTGTCCCCCAGCCGCCTTTGCCGATTAGCCCTCCTCTAGCAGCTCTCCCCCAGTCGCCTTTCCCCAGTCGCTTCTCGCCCCCATGTCTTCCCTGGCCACCGGCGATCCCTTCGCCAAAGCGCTCATCCCCGGTGAACTGATGCCGGAGGCCGGCGAGCTGGTGCTCAATGCCGGCAGGCCGGTAACCACGATCAGCGTGGCCAACACCGGCGATCGCCCGGTGCAGATCGGCTCCCACTTCCACTTTTACGAGGCCAATGGGGCCCTGGAATTTGAGCGCGAGGCCGCCCGCGGCCAGCGGCTCGACATCCCCGCCGGCACCGCCATGCGCTTTGAACCCGGCGATACCCGCTCGGTGAACCTGGTGCCCTACGTCGGTGGCCGCCGCGTGGTTGGCTTCAACGGACTGATCAACGGCCCCCTCGACTGAGTTCGGCCCGCCGCCCTGCTCCCATCCCCGCCTCCGCCATGCCCTACCGGATTTCCCGCCGCGCCTACGCCGAAACCTACGGCCCCACCACCGGTGATCGGCTGCGCCTGGCCGACACCGAGCTGATATTGGAGGTGGAAAAAGACTTCACCAGCTACGGCGACGAGGTGAAGTTCGGCGGTGGCAAGGTGATTCGCGATGGCATGGGCCAGGCCCAGACCAGCCGGGCGGAGGGGGCCGTGGACACGGTGATCACCAACGCCCTGATCCTGGATTGGTGGGGGATTGTCAAGGCGGACATCGGTCTGCGCGATGGCCGCATTGTGGCGATCGGCAAGGCTGGTAACCCCGATATTCAAGACGGCGTCGACATAGTTGTGGGTCCCGGCACCGAGGCCATCGCCGGCGAGGGCCACATCCTCACCGCTGGCGCCATCGATACCCATATTCACTTCATCTGCCCCCAGCAAATTGAGACGGCCCTGGCCTCCGGGGTGACCACCTTGCTGGGGGGCGGCACCGGCCCGGCCACCGGCACCAACGCCACCACCTGCACCCCTGGCGCCTTTCACCTGGCCCGAATGCTGCAGGCGGCGGAGGGTCTGCCGATCAACCTGGGCTTCTTTGGCAAGGGCAATGCCAGCACCCCAGAGGCTCTGGAGGAACAGATCCGCGCCGGAGCCTGCGCCCTGAAGTTGCATGAAGACTGGGGCACCACCCCGGCGGCGATCGACTGCTGCCTCAGCGTCGCCGATCGCTACGACGTGCAGGTGTGCATCCACACCGACACCCTCAACGAGGCGGGCTTCGTGGAGGACACGATTCGGGCCATTGGCGGCCGCACGATCCACACCTTCCATACCGAGGGGGCCGGCGGCGGCCACGCACCGGACATCATTCGCATCTGCGGGGAGGCAAACGTATTACCAAGTTCCACCAACCCCACTCGGCCCTATACAAAAAATACCCTGGAAGAACACCTGGATATGCTGATGGTCTGCCACC
>DGYA01000063.1:11916-20887 GCA_002396505.1 Cyanobacteria bacterium UBA5018
TGCTGATGGTCTGCCACCATCTCGATCCCAAGATACCGGAAGATGTGGCCTTTGCTGAATCGCGTATTCGTCGGGAAACGATCGCGGCAGAAGATATCCTCCACGACCTGGGCGCCTTTAGCATCATTGCCAGCGACTCCCAGGCGATGGGTCGGGTGGGAGAGGTGATCATCCGCACCTTCCAGGCGGCCCACAAGATGAAGGTGCAGCGAGGTCCCCTGGCCGAAGATTCCAGTCGCAACGACAACAACCGCTTAAAGCGATATATCGCAAAAGTAACAATTAACCCGGCGATCGCCCATGGCATTGAAAGCCAGGTGGGCTCCGTTGCCGTGGGTAAGTTGGCCGATCTGGTGCTCTGGAAACCGGGGTTCTTTGGGGTGAAGCCGGAGTTGGTGCTCAAGGGCGGTTCGATCGTCTGGGCCCAAATGGGCGATGCCAATGCCTCGATCCCCACCCCCGGTCCGGTCCATGGCCGGCCGATGTTCGCCGCCTTTGGCAAGGCCCTGGCCCCCAGCTGCCTCACCTTCTTGAGCCAGGCCGCCCTGGATGCGGATCTTCCCCGCAAGCTGGGCCTCAGCCGCCCCTGTGTGCCGGTGCAGCACACCCGCGATATCGGTAAGACGGCCATGCGCAACAACAGTGCCCTGCCGCAGGTGAGCGTGGATCCCCAGACCTATGAGGTGTTCGCCGATGGCCAGCTGCTCACCTGCGAGCCAGCCGAGGTGCTGCCCATGGCCCAGCGCTACTTTCTGCTCTGAGAAACGGTTTAGGCGGCGCTTATGTAGCAATGGCCACGGGCTCTGGCGCCGTTGCTCTGCATGATCCCGTGAATACCAGGAGGCCAGCCGGGAGGCCGCCATGTTCACCGAGTACAAACCAGACCGGGGCTACGACGAATATTTCAGCGCCACCAACGAACCGCGCCAGGCCCTCAAACCACTGCTCTCCTCCCTGGGGCGGCTGGGTCTGGAGGAACTGAACCGCAACCATGCCGCCTCGGGCATCCTGCTCAAGCGGCTGGGGGCCACCTTTCGTCTCAATGGCTCCGGCTCCCGCGGCGCGGAGCGGATACTGCCCTTTGATCCCCTGCCCAGGCTGATCAGCAGCACCGATTGGCAGCGGCTGGAGAGGGGTTTGATCCAGAGGCTAGAGGCGATTGATTTATTCCTCGCCGATGTCTATGGCGAGCAGCGGATTTTGCGCGATGGCCTGATCCCCCGTGAGCACCTGGAAAGCTCCCAGGGATGGCGGCCCCAGTTGCAGGGATTCAAGCCGCCCTTGGGCCGCTGGTGTCACATCTCCGGATTGGATCTGGTGCGTGACGGCCAGGGCACCTGGCGGGTGCTGGAAGATAACTTGCGCTGTCCCTCTGGGGTGGCCTACTTCCTGGAGAATCGGCGGGTGATGAAGCGCATCTTCCCCAGCCTCTTCGCCGGTCGCACCGTTCAGCCAATCGACGACTATCCCTCCCATCTGCTGCATACCCTGCGGGAACTGGCCCCTTGGACCGAATCTCCAAAGGTGGTACTGCTGACACCGGGAGTATTTAACAGCGCCTACTTCGAGCACTGTTATCTAGCTCAGCAGATGGGCATCCAGCTGGTGGAAGGACGCGACCTGATCTGCCAGGATCAGAGGGTGTGGATGCGCAGTACCGCCGGCTTAGAGCCGGTGGATGTGATTTACCGCCGCATTGATGACGACTTCCTCGATCCGTCCGTCTTCCGCAGCGATTCAATCCTGGGGGTTGCTGGCCTGATGGACTGCTACCGGGCCGGTCGGGTGGCGATCGCCAATGCCCCAGGCACCGGCGTTGCCGACGACAAGCTGATCTATGCCTATGTGCCGGCAATGATCCGTTACTACTTAGATGAAGAGCCGATCATCGAGAATGTGCCCACCTATCTCTGCCAGCGGCCCGATGACCAGGCCTATGTGCTGGAGCATCTAGGCGAGTTGGTGGTCAAGGCAGTGGCAGAAGCCGGTGGTTACGGCATGCTGATCGGCCCCCATGCCACAGCCGATGAGATCGCCGAATTTGCCATCAAGATCAAGGCAAACCCGCGTAACTACATAGCTCAACCCACCCTTGATCTGTCTACGGTGCCCTCGCTCAGCAATGGTGAGCTCTACCCCTGCCATGTGGATCTAAGGCCCTATGTGCTGCGCGGCAAGGAAGCCTGGGTGAGCCCAGGTGGTCTCACCCGGGTGGCCCTGCGCCGCGGCTCTCTGGTGGTGAATTCCTCCCAGGGTGGCGGCTGCAAAGACACCTGGATAGTCAGTGACACCCCCGAGGAGCAAGGCCCATGCTGAGCCGAGTTGCCGACTCGCTTTACTGGATCAATCGCTATGTGGAGCGGGCGGAAAACATCTCCCGCTTCGTTGAAGTGAGCGAGGCCATGGCCCTGGACTGCCCGCCTGGCAGCGCTGAGCCCTGGTTACCTCTAATCGATGCCAATGGCGAACGTGAACTTTTTGATAAGCTCTATCCCGCAGGCAACTCCGAGGAGGTGGTGCGCTTCCTGGTCCGGGATGAAAAAAATCCCAGCAGCTTGGTGAATTGCATTGGCGTTGCCCGGGAAAATGCCCGCCAGATTCGCGATGTGATCACCACGGAGATGTGGGAGCAGATCAATGATCTGCATTGGAGTATCCAGGAGGGTGAAAGCTTTTGGGATCAGCCTCCCCAGGAGCAATTGCGGGAGATTCGTCGCGGTTGTCAGCTGTTCTATGGCATTACTGATGCCACTTTGAGTCGAGATCACTCCTGGCAATTTAGTCGCCTCGGGCGCCTGCTAGAACGGGCTGACAAGACGACAAGAATCCTAGATGTTAAATATTTTCTACTGCTGCCCAGCCCTGAGGATGTGGGTGGAGTTCTCGATGAGTTGCAGTGGATTTCGTTGCTGCGCTGTGCCGGTGCCTATCAGATGTTTCGCCAGTCGCGTCAGCAGATGATTGAACCAAAGGCGGTGGCCAGCTTTCTGTTGCTCGATCCCAGCTTTCCCCGCTCGGTGCGCTACTGCCTGGAGCGGATTAAGGATACCCTCAGGATCGTCAGTGGTCGTTCCCTGCCCGGCGCCCCCGATGCCTTGGAGTGCCTCAGCGGCCTGACCTTGGCACGCTGGAGCTATACCAGCATCGACGAGCTCATTGCCGACGGTTTGCACGAGGCGATCGATAGCTTGCAGAGCGACCTCAACAGCCTGCACAACCTGATCGAGCAACGTTACTTCGTGGCCGCCAGCCTCTCCCCCCCTGATCTCTCTCAGCCCCTGGTTGCTAGCCAGGAAAGTTTGCCCGCTACCAATTTGCTCCCCACCAAGCAGCTGTCAGCCAGCCAGCTCTCAGCTAGCCAGCTTTCAACTAGCCAGCAGTCAGCCAGCCAGCCCCCAGACGGCCCCACTGCCGATACCATCACCCCGGCAAACCCCACTCCGGAAAACCCCACTCCGGAAAGCGCCACCCCGGCAAAGCTCACCCCGGCAAACGCCACCCCTGCGAAGCTGACTACTTCTAACCTCACCCAGACGGCTTCATTGCATAACTGATCCTTTTACTGAGAAATCCCTGGCATTAGCCACCTCACCAGACAAAATCCCCTAGCCAGCCCGGTTCCGGCATGCGTGCCCGCATCACCCACACCTTTGAATATCTCTACAGCGCGCCAGTCCTGCTGGGTCCCCACCGCTTCTGTTTGAAACCTCGCGGCCACGGCTTCCAAAAGCTGATCGACTTCCAATTGCAGATCAGCCCCATTCCAAACTACCTCTATCCGTTGGTGGCGGCCAGTGGCGATGAGATCATGCGGGCCCGCTTCCTGGGCAGCAGTGATCGCTTCCAGGTGATTTCCACCAGCCTGGTGGAATCCGAGCTGGCTCCGCCGCTGCAGTCCTGCCTGGAGGAGTCGGAACCCCAGCTGCCCTATCCGGTGGGTCGGCTCAATGGCGACCTGGTGGGGGCTCTAGAGGGCTGGCTGCCCAATGGTCAGCACGATCCGGCGGCGGTGGATATGGCCCAGGAAGCGCTGATGGGCAGCGACCAGCGGGCGCTGATGTTCCTGCAACAGCTGGTGGAGATCATTCAGGATCGGGTTAAGTACACCCAGCGGCACGGTGGTCCCGCCTGGCCTGCTGGCCGCACCCTCAAGGAGCGGGTGGGCTCCTGCCGCGATCTGGCGATGTTGATGGTGGAGGCCTGTCGCTGCGTGGGGCTGCCGGCGCGCTTCGTGAGTGGCTATCACCTGGTGGAACCCAGGCCTAGCCACTACGACCTGCACGCCTGGACGGAGGTATACCTGCCCGGGGCGGGCTGGCGAGGCTTTGATCCCAGCGGCAAGGGCAGCATCGATGACCGCTATATCACCCTGGCCACTTCCTCCAAGCCTGAACTCACCGCCGCAGTCTCCGGTAGTTTCTCGGGCCCACCGGGAGTAACTAGCAGTTTTTCCTGGAGTATCGAAGCGGAAATTTTGCAACAAAGTACCCTAGTCATCCCGGGGGGCGGTCAGGAATTATCTAATATCCAAGCATCATTCAGCAGCCAATCATCATCCAGCAGCGAAGCTTCATCCAGCAGCGAAGCATCGTCCAGCAGCAAGGCATTGCCCATCAGCCAGGCATCATCCAGTGGCCAGGCATCGCCTCTGCCAAGTGAAGTAGCTTGGCTGGCTGGCAACAGCATGTAGCAACCTCAAGGGCGCCTCAAAACATCTTAAATCTGATCGATCTGATGATCTAAAATTCATTGCGGCGCCATGGCACAGTTAGCGATCAATAGGCACCTGGGCCCCTCAAGAAATCCAAAATCTCACTGATCTCATAGCGCGAGAAACTCGCTAAAGATTTGCCTGGCTTTGACTCGCTGCAGCCGAATGGTCAATCTTTCGAGGTGTCCGCCTCAAAAGGTCGAGAGTCATCGCCCTTGCGATATGAAATTAATTGCGAAAGGCACAGCTAGCAACCAAAAAGCACCCAGCAAATAAGCTTTATCAATCTCAAACCGTGAAAAGCATTAACACGACTGAGCAGCCGCTGGCTCTAGCGAGCGAAACAGTAAATCAATCGAAGTACCCTAATATGCGCCGCAAGCAATCCTCTTTGGCGGATAAGTTTGTTTTTCTATGCGATGACTGGCGCTGCGTACTTGCCCCTTGGCGCTAATTACCAGTTGAGACCGTGCAGTTTAGGCAGGGGTGCGGTCTTGAATGTGGTGGCAAATAGGCGCGGAATACGGCGGCTATTGTAAACACGGAACTCGCGCAGTACGCTGGCCCCTGGATCGCGCACTGCCTGGTTGAGTACCACCGAACCATCGGGGTCGGAGACGGAACGGTGGAAGGTGCCGGGGGGGATGCGCAGGATGTCGCCGCCGGTTTCCAGGCGAACGATGTGATAAGGATAATTCCAGCCAAAGTTCACCAGATAGAAAGTGCGCCCGCCGTGCAGGGCCAACAGGTTGTCCTGCTGATGCGGATGCAGATAGAACTGCCAGGCGCCAGTGCCCTGCTCATCGGGAGGGGATATGGCCGGGCCGCTGTGGATCACCAGGTCGCGGGCGTTGGAGGTGGCAACCGTGATGTCAAAGAAGCGCACCGAGGGGGTGTCACGGAACCTCTCGTAGGGGACTAGCTCAAACATGGGCACCCCTTTGGGTATGCGGCGCTGACTTTCCAAGCAGTTGGGGTCCTGATAGAGGGATGGGGCACTCATCGGCTGACTAGAACAATGGAATCAGTGAACAGAAGCCAGGCCCATCGGCACCGTTCGTTTCACTACCGGATCGATTGGCACCTGGGCCAGTTCGACCACTGGCGGCTTTTTTGCGGGCAGCTCGGCCCAGCAATGCACGGTTCAACAATGACAGATCTGGTTGGGCAGGCCGGCAGCTGGGAAGGTGGATCCAGCGCAGGGTCTGCACGCCACCATGCCATGGGCCCCAGGGAACTGGTCCGCAACAGGGAAGCATTGCCCAGGCAAGGCCTCGGGGACAGGCGCCCAAAGACGGTCCAAGCAAGCAGTGCTGGGGCAATCGACCAGCACCTGGGCCCGGCCCCGGCCTTGACCTGACCCCGAGCGGCATGGGCAATTTTCGAGCTGCCCATTCGAGCTGCCCAATTTCACTCTGGGGATCAGCGTCTTCTGGGCGCGGAGAAAATACCAAATTTCTCTGATCTGATGAGGCAATCTGATGAGGCAAATATTGCAGAGCCCGGCTTGCCGTTGATTCGCTGGAGCTTTGCAGGCAATTTCGAGGTAAACTTCTGTAAATCAGCGCCATCTGAGGATTAGTGCCATCTGGCGGTGTAGACCGGTGAAAGCACACTGAAGGCGGTTGTCTTTGCGGCTGTCAAATTCACCTAAAAGTCTAACCACTATTCCCCGTAATTTCAATCATGACTACAAAATTGCCACCTATACGACCCCGGCTGATGCGAATCGCCGCAGGGGCCCTGTTGCTGGCGGCGCTGCAATCAGCGGCGGCCCAGGGCCAGGTCTATCCCTATGGCGCCAGGCCCAACGCCAGGCCCAGCTACAAGCCCACGGTGTCGGTGCCGGACTTCAAAAACAGCGTGACCCAGCGGACCTGGTGGTGGCAGGGGCCGGTGGCGACCGATCTGGCGGCGGCCCTGGCCAATGAGTTGCAGGCCAGCGGCAGCCTGCAGGTGGTGGAGCGCGCCGAACTGAAGCAGGTGCTCTCGGAGCAAGAGCTGGCGGAGCTGGGATTGGTGCCCAAGAATGCCGCTGCGGCCCGGCGGGGCGGCCTGCGCGGCGCGCGCTACATCGTGCTCGGCACGGTGAGCTCCTACGACTCCAACGTGGCCAGCAAGGGAGCGGGCAGCAGCTTTGGCCTGCTGGGCTTTGGTACCAGCAATGAGCAACTGGAAACCAGGGACTACGTGGCCATCGATATCCGCGTCGTGGATAGTCGCAGCGGTGAGCTGGTGGGCAGCCGCACGGTGGAGGGCCGGGCCAGCAGTGTGGCTGATGCACGCCAAACGGGCATCAGCCTCTGGCCGGCGGCCGGTTTGGCCCTGTATGCGGCCCCCAACATGGGCCGTACGGGCCAGGCCCTCACCGGTGCCGCCGGCACCCTGCGTTTTGGCAGCAGCAGTGCCGAGACCCAGCGCACCCCGGCGGCCAAGGCCATCCGAGCCGCCCTGGTGGCCGCCTCCGACTATGTGAGCTGCCTGCTGGTGCCCCAGGGCGACTGTCTGGTGCGCTTGGAGGCAGAAGACCAGGAACGACGTCGGCGCACCCGGGGCGTGCTGCAGTTGGAGTAGGGCAATTGCCCCTAGGAAGGCAGGGCCCCTAGGAAGGCAGGGGCAGTGGCATGGAGGCATCGGCCGGCGCCGGAGCGCAGCTGGCCACCCGCTGCAGCACCACCTGGCCCACAACCACGATGGAGGGCGAACTGAAATCCTCGGCCTCCACCTGATCCGCCAGCTGGCCCAGGCAACTGATCAGCAGTCTTTGCCCCTTCACAGTGCCCTCCTGAATTACCGCCGCAGGGGTGTCGGCAGCCAGGCCTCCCAGTTGCAGTTCCTCGCTGATGCGGCGCAGGTTGTGCAGTCCCATGTAGATCACCAGGCCATCGCTGCTGCGGGCCAGGCCGCGCCAATCGACTCCGGGCCGCTGCTTATCGATTTCCTCATGGCCGGTAACGAAGGTGACACAGGAGCCGGCCTGGCGATGGGTGATCGGGATTCCCGCGTAGGCGGGAGCGGCGATGCCGGCGGTGATGCCTGGCACCACCTGAACGGCCACGCCATGGGCCGCCAGGTGGGCGGCCTCCTCGCCGCCGCGGCCGAACAGGAAGGGATCGCCGCCCTTGAGGCGCACGATGCACTGGTGCTGCTGGGCCAGTTGCACCAGCACCGCGTTGGTGCTGGGCTGGGGCACGGAGTGATGGCCCCGCCTTTTGCCCACGAAATGGCGCTCACAGTGCTCGGGCACCAACTCGAGCAGGGCCTGGGGCACCAGGGCGTCGTACACCAGGGCGTCGCAGCGCCGCAGCAATCGGTAGGCCTTGAGGGTGAGCAATTCGGGATCGCCTGGCCCTGCCCCCACCAGATAAACGGTGCCTGGGCTCATGGCAACGCCTCCAGCAGCTCCAACAGCGCCCGCCGCAACCCGGGTCGCCGCAACAGGGAGCCCTCGTTGGCGGCAGCCAGGGCCAGGGTCAGGGGAGGGCCGGTGCCGGTGCGGGCCAGGGCGCCAGGGGGTAGTTGGGCTGCACTGTATGGAGCCAGCACCACCCCCTCGCCCAGTTGGCGGCCCAAATGCTTCAGATAGCGCTGCGGCAGCTGCCCCCGCACCGGGTGATAGCCCAGGTGCAGTGGCGCTCCATGCACCGCGATCAGCGAGGCCAGCTCGGCGGCCAGGGCCTGTTGCCACCGGGGCCAGGCCCCTAGAAACGGCAGCCGCAGCACCTGCCGGCGGCGGCGCCAGGCCGCCGCCAATTGAGGCAGGTCATCGCGCACATGGCCGCCGGGCAGGTGCAACAGGGGGGCCAGGGTGATCGGCCCCTGCGGCGGCCAGGGCCGCTCGGCCGGCTGCAGCGCTTCCGGGGCTGTGAGCGGCTGCAGCAGCACCGCCGCGCCGCGCCGGCGCTCCAGTTCCCTGGCCAAAACGGGCCATTCCGGAGCCAGTTCCCCCCCGGCGCGGCCATGCACGATCAACACCAGGGGGTTGGCCCCCAGGGCGGCCAGCCGGCGCTGGATGCGGCTGGCAACGGCTGGATCCAGTGGCTGGCGGGCCAGGTGGAGCAGGGCTGGGCGGGCCCTGGGCTGGCGGGCCAGCAGATCCACCGCCTGGCCAGCCAAGCCCGGATCTAGATCGCCCACCAACTGGCTCAAGGCGGCCCGCAGCGGCCGGCGCGGCCAGCAGGAGAGCCCCAGGCTCAGGGCCTCCAGGGCGCCACGGCGCACCGCCAGGGGCTGGGGCGTGAGCAGCTGGCTCAGCAGCAG
>DGYA01000063.1:21041-41480 GCA_002396505.1 Cyanobacteria bacterium UBA5018
GCGTGAGCAGCTGGCTCAGCAGCAGCGGCAGATCGCTGGGATCCCGCTGGTGGCCCAGCAGCGCCAATGCCTGGGCCCGCGCCGCCTGGGACAGCTCCCCCTGGAGCCCCCGGCGCAGCTGGGCGGCGCAGTCGCGATGGCGGGGCTGGCCGATCAGGGGCAGCAGCTCTGGCGGCACCGGCTCTGGGGGCAGCAGCTGTTGCTGGTTCTGCTCAAACCACCAGCGCAGCAGCCGCACGGAAGCCTCGGCAGGCAGTTGATCGCTGAGCACCACCAGCAATTCCGCATCGACGGCGACGCTGCCGGCTTCGATCGCCGCCAGCCAGGGCTCCAGATCAAGGGGGGCCTGGCGCCGCAGCCGCTGCAACCAGCCCCAGCGTTCCGGACTGTCGAGGGCGGGAAGCTCGCCTGGATCCATGGGCGCGGGGCAGCGAAGACAGGAAGCAGCTAAGCCAGGGGCCGTGAAGCTGGGGGGCAACGAAGACATGCGCCGTGCTTATGAGCGCAGCAAAGCAAGCTTCACTGCCCATAGCCAGAGTGAAGCTAGGGGGCAGCGCCCATAGACGCCGTAAAGCTAGGAACTGTGCCAAAGCCACAGCGAAGTCAGCCCCTACAGGCCCCTCGCCAGGCCCAGCTGATTTGAGTTTGATGGCCTGGGGCCTGTAGTGCGGCGGTGTATGGAGGCGGTGTAGTGCGGCGGTATCTAGGCCTGGGTGGCCAGGCGCTTGGCGCCAAAGCGTTCCACCAGCAGGCTTTCCAGCACGTCGGGCAGTTCATCAAGGGGCACCCCCTTGTGGTGCAGCTCGGCCAATTGGGGGTCTGCCGCCATCGAGCCACCCAGGAAGATCTTCACGGCCTCCACCATCTCGCCATTTTTGCGGGCCTTGGCGCCCATGAAGCCGATTTCGCCCATGTAGGGCTGGCCGCAGGCGTTGGGGCAGCCGGTCCAGTGCATGCGCACCGAGTGGGCCAGCTCCAGCCGTTGATCGAGTTGATCGAGCACCGACTGGGCGGTGGTTTTGGTGGGGATCAGGGCGAAACTGCAGTAGCGGTTGCCGGTGCAGCTAACCGCTTCTGCCTGCAGGGGGCTGGGGCTGGGGCTGAAACGCTGCAGCAGCGGTTCCGCCAGCAGGGCCTCCAGCCGCTCGTTCGGCACATTCACTATCAGCACATTTTGGGCTTCATTGAGGCGTAGTTCGCCACTGCCGTAGACCCTTGCCAGCCGGGCCAGCTCCAGCATGCCGGCGGCATCGAGACGCCCCATCGGCACATGCAGCCCCAGCCAGCTCAAGCCGGGCTGTTTTTGGCTATTCACCCCCAGGCCATCGCGGGGGGCGCGCTGCACCAGATGGCTGCCGTCATGGGCGAGCGGCAGGGGCGCCTCGGGGGCGAGGCTGGCGTAGCTGGCCAGTACCGCCTCTCGATAGGCCTCCAGGCCCAGGGCCTCGATCAAATACATCAGGCGGCTCTTGGTGCGGACGGCCCGGTTGCCCTGCTGCTCGAAGTGGCGCAGCAGCGCCAGGGTGAACAGGGGCAACTGTTCACCAGTGAGCCAGAGGCCCAAGGGGATGGCCAGCTCATTGCGTTGGGCGGAGAAGAAGCCGCCCACCATCACGGTGAAACCCAGCTGGCCGTCGTGGAAAGCGGGCAGGAAGGCCAGATCGTTATGCAACAGGAAGCTGTCGGGGGCACCGCCGACGGCCACGTTGAACTTGCGGGGCAGATTGCGGGGGCCATCGGCCGAAAGCAGGCGGTTTTGAATTGCCTCCACCAGGGGGCGGGTGTCGAGGAATTCTTCCGGATCGATGCCGGCCAGGGGATTGGCGGTGATGTTGCGGGGGTTGTCGTGGCCGGATTGGCGGCTGGTGAGACCCAGCCGTTCCAGGCCGGCGAGCAGCGGTGCCATGTCTTCCAGCAGCAGACCGCGCAGCTGGATGTTTTGGCGGGTGGTGAGGTCGGCGCTGCCCTGGTCGCCACAGCGGTCGACGCAGTCGGCCAGCAGCTCCAGTTGCTCCGCCTGGATCACGCCGCTGGGCAGCCGCAGCCGCACCATGAAGCGACCCGGGGTGACCGGGCGAAAAAAGATCCCCAGCCACTTGAGATGGATGGTGAGGGTCGCCTCATCCAGGCTCTGCCAGCCGTCAGCGGCCAGCTCGGCCAGGCGGGGGGCCAAATCCAAACCGCAGAACTCGGCCTTGGCCTGCTCAATCTTGCTCAGTTTGGTCGCAGACTCCATGGCCATGCTGAGAAGCCTGGATCGGCAAGATTGGGGAATAGATCGTGGATCCCAGCCCCGCCCCGCCCTTGTCACTTTTGCTACCGAATGCCAGCTCCCCGGCAAGGGGCCTTCCTGACCAAGAGCTCGCCGCCATCCCCACAGCCCTAGCTATCTCCCTGGTGGACCCTTCGCCGACGGCCCCATGGCCATCGGGCATCTGCCTAGCTGGCTTGGTACCAGTTTCCCCGGCGCCAGTTGAGCCAGTGGAGCCGCTTATAAGCAGCTGGCTACCAGCCCACCGGCCCCTTTCTCGCACCTAGCCCCCACCTGTGCCCAAATGACGGATTTGCATTGTCACAGCTTTGATTTTGAGGCGGATTTCACCAGCGATCTGCGCTGCATTCCCATGGCCGTGCGCCGCAAGCTGGATCTCGCCGGCGTGAAGCTGAAGTTGAGCCACTGGGGTGCCCTGGCTGGCCCGGAGCGCCAGCGACTGGTGCAGTGGACCGACGACAGCCAGGCGATCGAGCAGCTGCGCCAATGGCTATTGGAGCGCACCGCCGCCATGGCCGATGGCCCAGCAAAACTGTTGCCGGCCGCCGTAACTGACGACTGGCAACAGGCCGAGCAGCTGCCGGCGCTCCTGGAGGCCTCCTGCCGCCAGCTGCAGCTGCCATTGCCCAACACCGCCTGGCAAGAGCTGAATGAATTGCAGCGCTTTGCCCTGGTTAAGCTCAGCCATCCAGGCCATGAACACCGCAACCTGCCGGCAGCGCTGCGGGAATTCGGGCTGATCGATATTGAATGATTGTCTGTTTACAACCAAAAGCGACCAGCACGGCATTCCACAATTTCATCGCAAATAGGTCTGGGCCAGGATTTTATGCACCCCGGCAACATGCAGATTCATTCCGATTTCTCTTAAAGGTCGCCTCGAAAAATTGCCGCCGAATGGATGGCAAGAGATAGAATATTGGCGCAAGCGGAGCAGATGAGAATACCGCTGACTAGTTTTGCGCCATAGAAGTTTAGGGTATCAATAGGCGGGAGCCTAGGTGGCAATGGATTCACTGCTACGGCGATCCCAATCCCTGCCCTCCCTGCTTCAATCAAAAGTTGCAAAAAATAGAGGTCGCATAGTGGCTAGCTTGCGAACAGGTTTGCCAGCAATCCAGTGTAGCCGGTTATTTCAATAATCGCATCGGTGCTGGCCTGGTAGCCGGCGGTGCCATCGTTGAGGGCGATGAAGCTACGGGAGACGCCAGAGGGATCGGCATAGGAGAAGCTGGCGGCCTTGTTGGCAATAAAGGTGGAAGTGGTCAATAGAGTAGAAATAGATGAGGCATCGAGTGAGTCTGAAAGCCCTAGTTTATTGATCTCCGCAGGTGTGATGGCGTTGGGGGCATCGAGGATATCGGTGCCAATGCTGAAATCCGTGATGCGATCAAAGCTGGCCAGGGTTGATGAGGTGAGGGCGGTAAATTTGAATGTATCGACGCCTCCGAGTCCTGTGATTAGGTCTTTGGCGTTAGTGGCCGTGAGCGTGTTGGCGGCGGCTGTACCAATTAGCTGATTGGCTGTGGAATCAATGCTGAAACGTTGTACTGGGCTGGCTGCTCCGAGGTTGCCCGCAACATCGGAGACCCGTGCTGAGACGCCATAGAAGCCGTTGGCAATAGGTGTAGAAGGAGTGAACGACCAGGTATTGGCCGTGTTGTTCACGCTGGCGATGCCCAGGAAGCTATCGCCGTTGTAGATGCGTAGTCTCTCGCCGGTGGCGAGGGCGGCGGAGATGCTGCCGCTGATGGTGGGGGTAGCGTCGTCGCTGACGGCATCGGCTGCCAGGTTGCCCCGAATCAGGCCGACATTGTCATTGACAGCCGTGATCGCGGCGGTTGTGCTTGGTGCGCTGGTGTCGAGGGTGAAGGCGCGCGTAGCAGATACTGTGCCGAGGTTGCCGGCAGCATCGGCAACACGGGCGGAGATGGTGTAGCTGGTGCCGCTGGTATTGGGTAGGGCAGTGGTGGGTGTGTACGCCCAGGTGAGTGTGTCGTTGTAGACAGTGGCCAGGCCGAGGAAAGTGGCGCCGTTGGAGATGCGCAGGCTGTCGCCCGTGGCCAGGGCGGCGGAGATGCTGCCGCTGATGGTGGGGGTGGTGTCGTCGCTGACGGCGTAGGCGGCCAGGTTGCCTTGTATCAGGCCGACATTGTCATTGACAGCCGTGATCGCGGCGGTGACGGCCGGAGCGCTGGTGTTGAGGGAGAAGGAGAAGCTGGAGGAGGCGGTGCCGAGGTTGCCTGCGGCATCGGCAACGCGGGCGGAGATGGAGTAGCTGGTGCCTGATGTCCTGGGCAGTGAGGGTGTGTAGGACCAGGTTTTTGCCGTGTTGTTCACGCTGGCGCTGCCCAGCAGAGTGTCGCCGTTGAATATGCGCAGAGTTTCGCCGCTGGCAAGGGCAGCGGAAATACTGCCGCTGATGGTGGGGGTGGTGTCGTCGGTGCTGGCGCCATCGGCCAGGTTGCCCTTAATCAGACCGACATTGTCATTGACAGCCGTGATGGTGGCGGTGGTGTTAGGGGCGATGGTGTCAACCGTGAAGGCTGGGAAGCTGGTGAGGGCTGGGCTGCTGTTGCCAGCGGCATCGATTTGGCGCACCTGCACCTGGGCTGTGGTGTAGCTGCCGGGCGCCACGGAAAAAGCAGTGGTGGTGGCCGCAAGTGCTGCGCTCCAGCTGGTGCCCCTGTTGGTGGAGTACTGCCAGGTGGCGCCAGCTTCCAAACCGGCAACGGTGATGCTGCCGTTGTTGGTGAGGCGATCGGTGCTGCTGTTGCCGGTGTCGCTCGTCAGCGTCAGGGTTGGGGCGGAGGGGGCGACTTGGTCGAACGTGGCGGTGTAGGCGCTGCCAGCAGCGGACTGGTTACCGGCGGCATCGGAAACTTGCGCCGTATAGCTGAAGAAATGGTCCAGCGGATACAGCGCAATCCACATGCGGCTATCGGCATAGCTCCAGGTGGTGCCAGAGACAGATGCGTTGCCCAGGTAAGTGCTGCCGTCGTAGATGCGAACGGTTTCACCGGCAGCCAGGGCAGCCGAAAGAGTGCCGCTGATCGATAGGGATATGTCGTCGGTGGTGGCGCCAGAGGCAACCGTTCCCTGAACGATGCCGACGTCGTCGGTGATGGCGGTGACCGCTGCGGTGGTAGTTGGGGCAGTGGTGTCGAGGGTGAATGAGCGAGTAGCAGATACGCTGCCGAGGTTGCCGGCAGCATCGGCAACGCGGGCGGAGATGGCATATGCCGTGCCGGCGGTGTTGGGCAGGGCAGTGGTTGGTGTGAACTCCCAGGTGAGTGTGTCGTTATCGACATTGGCCAGGCCGAGGAAAGTGGCGCCGTTGGAGACACGCAGACTCTCGCCGCTGGCCAGGGCAGCGGAGATGGTGCCGCTGATGGTGGGGGTGGTGTCGTCGGAGGTGGAGCCTGAGGTAACCATTCCCTGGAAGATGCCGACGTTGTCGGCGATGGCGACAACCACCGCTGCGGTAGCTGGGGCGAAAGTATCAATGCTGTAGTTAGCCGTGCTGGCGGTTACGCCAGCATTGCCAGCGAGATCGGTATAGGCATTGGCAAGGCTAAGGATATTAGTGATGTCTTCTACGTTTGCTGTTGGGGTAAAGGTGCCCGTCCAGGTGATGCCTCCGTTGGCGGAGGTCATCGCCGAGAGCACACCGTTTGCAGCGGTGATATCAGCATCGCTGCTGAAGCCGGTTACAGTCTCTGAGAAGACGAGGGTAACGGTGGCGGTTTCACCGATTTGCAGTGCGCCATCAGAAAGGGTGAAGGAGTTAACGGATGGGGAGAGGGTATCTAGTGAGAAGGAGAAGGCCGAGGATGTGCCTGTATTGCCAGCGGCGCCTGTTATGGAAGCCGTGATCGACTTGGCGCTGCCCTGACCGATGGTTGTGAGGTTGGCAGCAGTGAGTGCGTAAGAGAAGTTGCCGCTGCTATCGGCGGTAGTGGTACCAAGGAGCGTGGCACCGGTGTATATGGAAACGCTGCGGGACGCTTCTGCGGTACCCATGACACTGTTGTCGTTGCTCAAGCTGCTGACGACGCTGTCCCCACCACCGATGGAATTGATAATGGTGGGCGTGCGGATGGTAGCGGCCAGGCTGAACCCGGCCAACAGGGGATCGTGATCTGAAGTTCTAAATGGATCGGCGTTGTAAAAGCTTGTTTGCTGGGCCGTGGATTTAAATTCTATATTGTAATCAAGAATGATCGGTTCATCAGAATTGATATGCCATTTGCCGCTGCCGCTCACCTGGCTATAGAGGCTGTCGCTGGCGAGCATGTGATCCAGCGATCCCCACTGGCCATTGAATTGATATGAGTAGGAATCGGCATCAAATAAGCTGCGATAACCCCTGCTCGCCAGGATGCGAATCGGATCCTCTTGAAGATAGCTATTTAGATCACCAAGAATTAGCACATCTGGGTCGTTGCTGCCGGTGGGGGAGCTGGCTAGCCAGTCGGCCATTTCGCTGGCGGCGCGGCTGCGGCTGCCATTGGATAGGCCCTGGCCGTCGCCGGCATCGGCGTCTCCAGCACCGCCAGCACTGGAGCCCTTGGATTTCAAATGGGTAACCACGGCGGTGAATTCTTCCCCGGTGGCGGCCCCGGCCGCGATGCGCTCGAAGCTGGCCGCCAGGGCTGGCCGCTGCACGCGAGCGGCAGCTTGAGTAAAACTTCCGGTTTGCAGGGCCGCCACTTGGCTGCCGGAGGCCAGACGCACCCTGTCGGTGCGATAGAGAAATCCCACGGCGATTTCATCGCCACCAAGGCCACCGCTCAGGTTCAAATCAGCGGATCGGGGAATTACGTAGCCATACAGATTGGCGCCGAGCACATTGTTCAAGCCATTTACGATGGCCGCCACGGCGCTGTTGGCACCATAGCCATCATTCTCGATTTCGTTGTAGCCGAGAATATCGGCATCAAAGCCGAGGATCGCCTCCAGGGTTTTATCGAACTGACGCGTGTATTCGTAGGCGGAATCGGCGCCGCGAGAGGTGGGGAACCCACCGCCACTGCCGTTGCCATTAAAGAAATTGAGTAAATTGAAGCTGGCCACCCGCAGGCTGCCGCCCAGGCTTGCAGGGGCGTCGCTGCGGGGGTTGGTGGCGCTGAAATTGGCACCAGTAGTGGTCTGGATGCGATAGCCATCGAAGCGCTCATCGAGCACACCGGTAATGGAGGCGATGCTATCTCCCCCTCGCAGGGTATTGCTGGCGCTGAGGGGATTGCCGCCACGGCCGTGGATCACCGTGGCTGGATTCTGGAGGCTGCTGCCGTCATCGAGGGTGATGTAATTATCGAGTAGATCGTTTAAGTAACCGGCATAACCGCTGGTGCTGGGGTTGTTATTTTGGGTGTAGTTGGTGAGCCGGCCGCCGGCGGCAAGACCCACCTCGCCATAGCGACCCAGGCCAAAGGTGTCGGTTACCACTAGATCGCCACTGGCTGCGGCGATCTGTAGCCGCATACCCTCATAGCGCTCGAGTGCGGCCGCATCAGCCAGCGGCAGGGTCACCCTGGTGATGCTGGGCAGGGCTGCGGTGCCGAGGTAATTGAGACCACTGATATTGGTGAGCTGGGTGAGGCTGCTAGTGATCGTGGTGCCGGTGATCGCCGATGCTGAAGAGCTGTATTCCGCCACAGTGCCGGTAAGGCGCAGGCGGCTGCCCACCGCGCCACTAAACAGGCCGTTGGGGTCAGATACAAAAATTGCCTCGGAGCTGGTGGGATCGCTATCGGCATCGGCGTCCTCCTCCTGCAGGTAGAAGCCATTGAGGCCATTGCTGCCGGGGAAGCTGGCCACCACCACCCCCTCCACCGTTTTGCTCTGGCCCAGCATGGGACTGGTGGCGCCGCTGCCCTGGATGCTGTGGATGGCGGTAACCAATACGAGCTGCTCGTTATCGGTTACCTGCACGCCCAGGTCGCTCACCACCAGTGCGTCGTAGGCGGGATCGGCGCTGCTCACCTGGACGCGGATAGTGCCGGCGTGGATCGCCGTTTCCAGCAGCTCATCGTCGATGGCCCTTACCGTGACGCTGCGGGGATTGGTGTCGCTCAGCACCAGGGTGAGGCTGGAGCTGAAGTTGCTGCCATCGGCGCTGATTTGCACCTGGCTGTCGGCCGTCAGGGTGACGCTCACCGGGCTGCTGGGAATGGTGCTCAGGGCCAGGTCGATGCTGTCGCTGCTGGGGCCGGTTTCACTAACGCTGGTGTCCGCCCCGCTGGGGATGATTCGCACCGCCGGTAGAGGGCTGCTGGAGATCACCAGGTCGTCGATGGCAAGACCGTGGTCGGAGCCGCTGTGGTCCGGGTCGGACCAGCGCAGCCACAGGTCTTGCCCCGCCGCCAGGCCCAGGCCAGTGAGGCTGCCGGAGAGCTGACGGCTGTTGGCGGCCAGGTTGCCGTTCAGGGCGCCGGCGCTGCCGCCGCTCACCGGGGCGCTGAAACCCAGCTGGGGAGCAGTTGTCCAGCCCGTATCAGCAAGCCCGGTACCACCGATGCGCCATTGCAGCTCCAGGCCTTGGCTGGTTGTGGCACCACTGTTGCGCCACTGTTCACCGCGATAGCTGAGATAGAGAGTGTCGAGACTGCGGCCGATGTCGTTATAGAAGCGCGCTCCCCAGTAGAAATTGCCGGCACTGGCATTGCCCGAGCCCACCGATCCCAGGGCCCGATCGCTGGAGCCATCTATACCAAAACTATAGAGATTGCCGCCGGTACCACTGCCGCTACCGGCCACGATCGTGCTGCCGCTGCCGCTGCGAGCGGCATACCAGCCGGGTATTTGATTATCGCTCCAGCTGGCGCTGCCGCCATTAATCAAGCTGTTGAAATTCTGGCTGTAGGAGCTGCTGAGGGCGATGCTGCCGGTGGGGATCACCGCAGGGCCGAGGCTAATCCAATCGCTGCGGAATTTTTGCAGTGGTTTACCAAAACCAGCTCCGATTTCCAGATCCTTGGAGATCACGCCATTGCCATACCAAACCGTGTCGCCGTTGTCGCTGAGCAGCTGCAGGGAGCTGCCGGCGTTAAGCGCATTGGGCACCTCCACGATCGCCTCAAAGCTGCCGCCGCTGAGCAGGGCGCTGAGGTCCGCCTGGCGCAACACTGGGGCGTCGGCGGCGTTGCCACTCCAGCTGAATAGCCGGAAATCGGCTGGGGCAACTCCAGTGGCGGCGCCAGAGGGGCCGGCGATGATCAGGTATTCGCCGCTGGCATTGGCCTCGATGCTGCGGATGCTGCGGCCGCCCAGATCCAGGCTGATCGGGTTGCCGAACTGGGCCGCACCTGGGCTGCCGCCGCCGATCGCCACCAGGCTGGTGAAATTGGTCACCGGAATAATCAAAGCCCGCTGGTTGCCGCCGCTGCCGCCGCTGGCGATGGTGGGAGCGCGGAAGGCCAGGTAGGCGCTGCTGCCGTCTGGGGCGATGCAGAGGCCCTCGATGTTGAAACCAGCCGCCTGCTCGGGCAACACCCCGGCGGCGGCGCTGGCCGCCAGCCCCAGGGCATTGCCGTTGGCGGCATCCCAGGCGATTAGGTCGTCTTCCAGGTAGCGGTAATCGCCCACAAAGCTGAGGCTGGTGTCGCTGCCGGAGCCGCTAATGGCGGTGGCGAACAGGCGCTCGCGGTTGGGACGGTCGGCGCCGCTGGTGTTGTTGCCGTGGGAACCCAGCCAGTAGATGGTGTTGCCGATGCGGCTGGAGGCCTCCAGGTCCACCTCACTGCCGCCGGCCAGGCCCAGGGAGCTGCTGAGATCAAAGCCCGCCTGGGGCAGGCCCGATTGCTGGCGGCTGTAGAGCCGCAGGATTTGATCCTCGTCGTCTGCGACCAGCATCCAGTTGGCATCGATGGCGATGGCGCTGGAGGCGTCGCTGGCGCCGGTGTGGAAGCGGCTGTTGGCGGGCAGCGAGGAGGCAGCAGAAGCGCCGTAACTAAATTCATAGCTGGCGCTGCTGCTGCCGTCAGCCACCGTGACGGTGATCGTGGTTAGGCCGGCGCCGCTGGGGGTGATCTGCAGATTGCGGTTGGCGCCGCTGCCACTAAGCATCAAATTGGCGTTGCTGACCACCGCCTGGTTGCTGCTGCTGACGCCCAGTTGCAGATTGGCCAGGGGGGTGTCCAGATCGGCCAGGTAGAAGTCGATCCCCAGGCTGCGGGCCGGATCGGTGGGATCGTCCAGCACGCCGCTCAACCAGCCGCCGGCGCCGGTGGCGGGCAAATCGATCCAGCCATGGGCGGTGGCCTCAGCAATGCTGGGCGGCGGGCCGATCAGGTCGTTGTCGGCGATGGTCACCGTCAGCGGGGCCATCGCCAGGCCGTTGAAGCTGGCATCGGCGCTGCTGATGCCGAAGCTGAGGCTGCCGCTGTGGCTGCCCTCCACGAACAGATCGTCGATGGCGCTGAGGCTGATGCTCTGGGCCGTCGACCAATTGGCTGTGGTGAAGCTGAGGCTGGCGGCCGAGGGGCTCAGCTGGCTGCCGCCATTGAGCTCAATCACCACATCGGCGCTGGGCTGGCTGCGCAGGGCCAGGCTGATCGTGTCCGTGGCGCCCCCCTCCACCAGGCTGCTGCTGCCGCCGGACTGGATCAGCAGCACCCCGGCGCCACCGCCGTTGAAGTGGCCGGGGTTGCCGAGGTCGGCGCCGCTGGAGCTGCGGGAGTTCTGGCCATCGTTGATGCTGGCCAGTTTCCAATCTGCGCTGATTACAAAATTGGCCAGCTTGCCCGTGGGGGCCCAGCCACTGGCGTTCTGGCTGCGAATCGTGCCGGCATAGGTCTGGTCGTCGTAGCTGAGCCGATCAACCAGGGCGCCGGAGGCGTCATAGAGATTGATCTCATCGGCGCGGCTGAGGTTATTGGTGGAACCACCGATCACTTTGACGCTATCCGCCAGGCTCCAAGCACTGCGGAATGCGGCGGCAGTGCTTTCGGTGAGGATCACCGATTCACCTGGATTAATGATGCCAAAACCACTCAGATCCTGGGATCCAGGGGTGCGGGTATTGTCATCAAAGCTCCAGCCAGCCATATTCACTGCATTGCTGGAGAGGTTGGTGAATTCAATGAATTCTCCTAATCCACCGGCGCCGTTATACATGTATTCAGTGATCTGTATGCTGCCGGCGCCTTCTTCGTCGTCGGCGATGTTCACCGTGGCACTCACCGGACTGCCGCTGGCGTAATTGCCGGAGCTGGCTAAGCTCAGCTGCACAGTTTCACCACCTTCAATTAAGTTATCATTGATCGGAGTAATTATCACGTCTAGCCAGGATTGGCCCGCTGGTATCAGGGCCGTAGCGCTACTACTGTTAGCGCTGACATTGGCGCCAACAGTGCTGGTACTGAGGTTGTAATCGCTGTTAAGGCTAGCGCTGCCGGCTAGGTTGATGTTCACCGTTAGGGCGGCGGCGGTGGAGCCGCTGCGGCTGATCCGCAAGCTGGCGGAATCGCCGCCCTGTTCGGCGGCGGCGGCATCCAGGCTGCTGATGGTTACGGTCGGCAGGCTGGCGCCGAGATTGATCGAGAGATCGTCGATGGCTAGGCCGTGGTCTGCGTTGGCGTCGTTGGTTTCGATCCAGCGGAACCAAAGGTTGCTATCGGCGAGCCAGCCCAGGTTTTGAAGGCTGCCGCCGCGGTTGCTCACCCGGCCGCCGCCGTTGCCGGCCACATTGCCATCAACGGCGGCGGCAGTGGTGTTGGCCACCGGGGAGATCCAGTTGAAGTTGCCGCCAGGGGCACTCCAGTTGGATACGGCCCCAAACGTGTTGCCAAACCCATATTCCAACAGCATCGACTGGGCACTGGTATTACCCCCATTGCGCCACTGTTCGCCGTTGAAGCTCAGATCAAGGGCATTGATCGTGGTGCCGGAGCTGTTGGTGAGAGCCAGGGCGATCCAGCCGGCCAGGGCACCGCCAGAGGGGGAGTTGTAATAGCCGCCGCCGCTGCCGAGGCCGCCCAGGGCACGGTCACTGGCATTAGTTGAACCATAACTAATGAAGCTGCCCGAGTTGCCGCTGCCCGAGTCGGCGGCGTAGCTAGTTAGCGCTACGGGGCCATTGGCCGGCTGCCGGAACAGGAACCAGCCCGGCAGGGTCACATCGTTCGTCCAGCTCAGGGCTGCACCACTACTGGCCAGGCTGTCGAAATTCTGGCTGTAGGAGCTGCTGAAGGAAATCATGCCCTGTAAATAGCTGGAGTGCAGAGGCGCGTGCGTTGGTGATCGCCCGGGAAATCGCCTTGCTAAGCACTGAACTTATTTGCATGAACCTAAGGATTGATTAACTCTGGGCTAAGGGCTGTTTGCGCGCGCTCTATGGATGCCTTAAGGAGTCTTTAGCAACCCTTAACCTGTAAACGTGGAAATGCTGGGCGGGCCCTGGATCCCAGGGGTGAAGGCCAGCCTTCTGGCATTTTTCAGGTCTTCTGTTGGGGAAATTTGCTTGATTTGAATAGAGTTATTTTTCTTGCTTGGGGAGGGTCTGGAAAGCCGCATTTCCTGGCGCCCTGCCAGCTGAAAGCCACTTCTGCCCCCATGGTTTCTTTGGACCTAGTCCGGGGTTTTCAGAGTTTCTTTAGCACTTCTGGTCAGCACTTCTGATCAGCGCCGCTGGTCCGCGCCCTGGTCTGCGCCCCTCGTTGGTCCTGATGGGCTGCCCGGCCTCGGTTTTAGGCTGGCCTATTACCCTGGTTGGATCGCTGTGAGTGCGGGCACCCTCTACGACAAGGTCTGGGATCTGCACCGCGTCGCCGAGCTGCCGGGCGGCTCCACCCAGCTGTTCATCGGCCTGCACCTGATCCATGAGGTGACCAGCCCCCAGGCCTTCTCCGGGCTCAAGGAGCTGGGTTTGAGCGTGCGCCATCCCGAGCGCACCGTGGCCACGGTGGACCACATCGTGCCCACCACCTCCCAGGCCCGCCCCTTCGCCGACCCGCTGGCAGAAGCGATGCTGGCCACCCTGGAGCGCAACTGCGCCGAACACGGCATCACCCTGCATGGCCTTGGCAGCGGTCGCCAGGGCATCGTGCACGTGATCGCCCCGGAGCTGGGCCTCACCCAGCCCGGCATGACGGTGGCCTGCGGCGACTCCCACACCTCCACCCACGGCGCCTTCGGGGCGATCGCCTTCGGCATTGGCACCAGTCAGGTGCGCGACGTGCTGGCCAGCCAGAGCCTGGCGATGGGCAAGCTCAAGGTGCGGCGCATCTGGGTGGAGGGCAGCTTGCAGCCCGGCGTTTATGCCAAGGATCTGGTGCTGCACATCATCCGCGTGCTCGGGGTGAAGGGCGGCGTGGGCTATGCCTACGAATTCGCCGGACCGGCGATCGAGGCGCTCTCGATGGAGGAGCGCATGACCATCTGCAACATGGCGATCGAGGGCGGCGCCCGCTGCGGCTACGTCAACCCCGACGCCACCACCTTTGCCTATCTCCAGGGCCGGCCCGCCGCCCCCAGCGGCGAGGCCTGGCAACGGGCGCTGGCCTGGTGGACCTCCCTGGCCAGCGACGATCAAGCCCAGTTCGACGACGAGGTGCGCTTCGATGCCAGCCTGCTGGCTCCCACCGTGACCTGGGGCATCACCCCCGGCCAGGGCATGGCCGTCGACGAGACCGTGCCCACCCTGGAGCAGACCCCCGCCGATGAGCGGCCCCTGGCGGAGGAGGCCTATCGCTACATGGACCTGCGGGCCGGTGAGCCGATTGCCGGCACACCCGTTGATGTCTGCTTCATTGGCAGTTGCACCAACGGCCGGATCAGCGATCTGCGGGCGGCCGCCGCCGTGGCCCAGGGCCGCCAGGTGGCCCCGGGGCTTAGGGCCTTCGTGGTGCCCGGCAGTGAGCAGGTGGCCGCGGCGGCTGAGGCGGAAGGCCTTGATGTCTTGTTCCGCGCCGCTGGCTTTGAGTGGCGCGAACCCGGTTGTTCGATGTGCCTGGCGATGAACCCCGATCGCCTGGAGGGGCGCCAGCTCAGCGCCAGTTCCAGCAATCGCAACTTCAAGGGCCGCCAGGGTTCCGCCACCGGTCGCACCCTGCTGATGAGTCCGGCGATGGTGGCCGCCGCCGCCGTCACCGGCCAGGTCACCGATGTGCGCAAGCTGCTGCAGTCTTGAGCGCTCGCCAGCTGGCAGTCACCGCCCCCTCTGCATCCACCCCATTTACGCCCTGTTTCGATGTCTGCTGCCTTCCCCGCCGGTCCGATTAATCGCGTCATGGGCCCTGCCTTGGTGCTGCGCGGCGACGACATCGACACCGATCGGATCATCCCGGCCCGCTTTCTCAAGTGCGTGGCCTTCGATGGGCTGGGCGAGCAGGTGTTCGCCGACGACCGCGCCGAGCTGGGCGGCAGCCACCCCTTCGATCGGCCCGAACATCGCGATGCGACGATCCTGCTGGTGAATCGCAATTTTGGCTGCGGTTCCAGTCGCGAACATGCCCCCCAGGCGCTGATGCGCTGGGGGATTCGGGCGGTGGTGGGGGAGAGTTTTGCCGAGATTTTCTATGGCAACTGTCTAGCCCTGGGGATCCCTTGCCTGCAGGCCCCCCACGACACGATGCTGGCGATTCAAGCGGCTGCGGCCGCCGATCCAACCATCCCCTTTAGCATCGATCTGGCCCAGGCCAGCCTGGCGGCTGGCGGCCCAAATGCTGGCCAATGCTGGAATCTGGAACTGGCAGCTGGCCCCCAGTTGATGCTGGTGAGCGGCCAGTGGGATGGCACCGGCCAGCTGTTAGCCCGCGATAGCGAATTGACCGCCACAGCGGCGCGGTTGCCCTATCTCACGGGCTTCAGAACGGCAGCCTGATGGGGTTCGGATTGGGATTATAAGGAACGAATGGGGTGCCCGTGCCCTGGAAGTTGAAGTCGTTAAGCCGCACTCGAATGCCGCCAAGTTGTTCGTATGGGCTGTAATAAATACCGATGTCGTAGGCGCGGCGCTGCCAGCGCAGCTCCACGTAAGAATTGATTATCTCGCCATAGAAGCCGGAGTTGCCATCCACGTTGACGCCAATGCCGCCGCTCAGCAGCAGGGGACCGACAATTTGCTGGGTTAGTGCCAGGTTGATCGTGGCCAGATCCACCGCCCGATCGAAACTAAGCGGGCTGACCCCCTGGCGCAGGGTGCCACCGCCGGTAATGGTGAACTGGGTGAAATCCAGCCAGGGTTTTTGGAAGTGGCCCAGGGTCCAGGTGGGGCCACCGGTGAGGCTGATGGTGTTTTGATTGCTGCCATCGCCGAAGTAGGCCAACTGGGTGGTGAGGTTTGCGTTCAAAGTCAGGCCCGGCACCACCGGCACGGCGGAGTTGAGGTAAGCCTGATCCGGCGTGGCGGCCAGGGCCTTGCCGGTCCACAGGGGCAGGGAGCCATTGATCGAGGCGATCAAGTTGGCTCGCCATAGCTGAGCAAGGTTGGTGCTATCAAAGTTGTTGCCCTGGTAGTTGCCCACGCCGGTGCGCCAGAAATAGTTGCCGGTCAGGGATCCCCAGGGGCGCAGATTGCCGGTGCCCTCCAGGGAGACGCCATAGGCCGAATACACATCCTGTTCCCCCAAAGAGCCGTTCCAGACGCGAAAGCGGTAGGCCCCGAAGGTGCGCAAGGTGCTCTCCCCCAGTAGCGGCAGCCGCAGCGACCGGCTCAGGTCACCCCAGCTGCGGGTGGCGTTGGCGATGTTTTTTGGATTGAAGCTGGAGATGTCCAGGTTGGCATCGGCCTGGAAACCCAGCAGCGGCGCTTGCAGGCGGGCCTCCAGGCCAAACAGGTCGCCTGGGCTGGTGTTCTGTTCGCTACCAGGGGCGCCGGCGGATTGGCCAGGCAGCGGATAGCTGTTCGTTTGTCCCGCGATCGCCCGTTGCAGCAGGAATTGGGGTTGCAGCTCCAGGCTGCCGCTGCCATTGCCGAGGCGGATCGGCGGTGCCTTGTAGCCGATGAAGAAGCCGTTGCGGTCCTTGCCGTCTTGGCCCAGCACCACTCGGTTGTCCACCTCTTCTTTCTTTTTGATCCGCGTCTGCCGCGTCACTGGGATCGGCAGCCGTTCATCCAGGATCAAGCGGTTGCGGCGGGCCTTGATCACGGTGTCGCCGTTGGCCTGCAATGTGGCGACCACGTCTTCCGAGTTCAGCCAGGCCTGGGCTGGCGTGAAGGGGTCATTGGTAAAAGCGGCCCGATCGGCCCGCAGGCTGCCGGGGGTGAAGGTCATCCGTTTGGCCTGCAGCCGCCAGCGGCTGATGCTGCCCTTCACCAGCTCGGTATTGCCCACGGTGGTGAGGGACTGCAATTGCTGGGGTCGCGTCTGACCGAATTGATTCACCGTGTCTGGCGTGGTGAGCTGGCTGGGGAAGCCAAAGCGGCGCTCCGCCTTGAGGCTGCGCTGGAAGGCCACGTCGCTGACGCGCTGGGGAATCGTCTGGACAACCCTTTGGCGCTCCAGTTCCTGGCGCTGTGCCCGCTGCCAGGCATTGCCGCTGCCGGCGGGCTCGGCCGCAGGCACTGGCGTTGCGGCCTGGCCAGGGGCGGCACTGGCTTGGCTGGGCGCACTGGCTTTGCCAGAGGAACTGGCTGTACCCGGGGAACTGGCTAGAGCGAGGCTGCTTGGGGCGCTGGCCTTGCCGGTGGCCACCTCATCGAGCAGCTGGTTTAAAGAACGACGGGGTTGCAGCGATTGAGACGTTATTCCGGGGCATCCCAGGGCAGGCGCCATGGCGGTGATCGCCCGATTGGGCAGCTGCCGCTGGCCAAAGCGGTAGCGCAGCCCCAGCAGATAGCCGTTGCTGCCCTCCTTGACGCCGCTATAGGTGCCCCAGGCCCCCGAGCGGTGGTGGATGCGGCCCACCAGCGACCACTGGGGATCCACCAGGGCCTCCACTTCAAAGGCTAAATAGTTGAGGAACTGGGCACTTTTACGGCGGAAGGTCTGCTCGTAGTAGCTCAGATCGGTATTGAGGCTCACCCCTTCCACCCCGAGCAGGCTGAGCCAGGGGCGCAGCCACAGCCGCACGCCAACGCCGGCGGTGATCTCGCCAAAGCTCTGGGCCGGCACGCCCGCATTGGCCACGGGTTTGTTGTACTCCCCGCCCCGCTGGGGGCTGGCCCGGTGGCCGATCAGGTTGCCCTCCAGCTCGAGGCTCAGGGGGCCGCCGTCCAGCACCCGCCGCTGCAATCCCAGGCCCATCAGGGCCTCTGGCCTCGGTTCGCCCCTGAAGATGAAGGTCTCGCTGAGGGGGGCATTGGTCATCTTGCCGCCCCAGGCGGTGACGGCCCAGGGGTAGGGCTGCCAGTCGGGCAGGTGGGGAATGGGCGGGGTGCAGGCCATCGGCTCGCCGGGCCCCAGGGGCTGGGAGGGCGGCTGGTCGATGTCGAAGTCCTGGGCGCTTGTGTCTAAATCCAAAACGCCGTAGACGTCCTCGATCTCGCCCACCCCTTCCAGCAGGCTGTAGCGCAGCCGACTGGCCTGCAAATACTGCTGCCCGCGCTGGAAGCGCACGCCGCCGGAGGCGTAGACGGTGCGGGAGTTGAGGTCGTATTCGATCCGCTCCGCCCGCAACTGGCCGCCGGCCAAGGTGGCGGCAGCGTGGCCGAGGGCCACCACCCGGCCCAGTTGGGCGTCGTAACTCTGCTGGTTGGCCGACAGGCCAATCTCCACAGGTACGGCAGTGGCCGGATTTGAGGGGTCAGCTGCTCCAAGCGACGGCAAGCCATCGGCAGGCAGGCCCTTGACAGGCAAACCAGCTGAAGGCAAGCCAGGTGAAAGCAAGCCAGGTGAAAGCAAGCCAGGTGAAGCCAAACCTGAGGAGGGGGCCAGCCCTGGGTCGCTGGCTGGCGCTGGAGCGCCACTACCCAGCGGTTCCGCCGTCAATTGGCCTGGCGGCTCCGCCACTCCCTGGGCCAGCAGCTCCGCAACTTTCTGGGCCAGCGGCTCAGCCGCTCCCTGGGCCAGCGGCTCCGCCGCTAGGGGCCCAAAATTATTGGCCCCTAAACGATCTAGTGGCTCTGCCGCCAAATGGTTAGGCGGCTGGGCCGCCAAATAATCAGGCGGCCCAGCCGCCTTGGCAGTGGCCAGCAAGCTGCTCCAGGCAGCGAGTGGGATCAGGGCCAGAGGAACGGGACCCAGGGGTGAACGCCTTGGCCTCCGATGGCGCCGCACAGACGTTCAACGAATGGCGGCGATCCTGCCATGGGGCGGCCTTGGAGCCGATCAATCCTCCAGGTCTTTGCGGCTGGGGGTGCGGCTGGGGTCACTGGCCAAGAAGCCGAACATGAAGATCCCGATGAAGAAGAAAACGACGGAATAAACCGAAATCTTGAGGGCGAGCATGGTCGGACCTGCGGGGTCGAGGGGCTGGGAGGAGACCGGCTTACTGGGAGGAGAGCGCCGTGGGGCGACACCACCTGGGAAGCCTCACCTGCCGTGCGGCTGCCGAATTATCCTATGGGGGAGTCGCCGGCCATCCAACTTGGCCAGGGGCTCTAGGCAGGTCTGGCGGCCAGGATTGAAACGATTCCGTCACGGTTGCCAGTGAATGGGTTGTCAGCGCATCCGGGGCCCGATCGCGCCTGCTGGGACCTGCTGCCCCTCTGGCAGTGCGACCAACCGGATGGGGCAGAGGGGGCGGCCCAGGGTCATCCCTGGGGGGCGAGCCAGCGACCCGACTGGCAGCGGCGCGGCCTGATTTGCTGGCCCCGGGGGGGGCAGTGGCGCCGCTTGCGGCTGCGGCTGGCCTGCCCACCCACCTGGCGGGGGCTGGCCGAATCAGAAGTAGGGGGACCAGAACTGGCGGCCCTAGCCCGGCTTTGCCTGCGCTGGTGGGCCGATCGGGCCGAGCTCTGGGTTGATGGCCACTGCGTTCACCAGGGCGACCTGTTCGACACGGCCTGCCGTTGGCCCCTGCCCGCCCACTGGTGGCGCAGCGAGGGGTTGCAACTGGAGTTGCGCCTGCGCAGCCCCCTCCACGACGACGGCGCCCTGGTGAGCAGCCGAGTCGAACTGGAGCCCCTGGAGGCCTCCGATCCCCTGGATCTGCTCGGCGACACCCGGACCCAGCTGCGCCAGCTGACCGGCTTTTTGGCTGGCGCCGCCAGCGGCGAGTTACAGAGCGCCTCAAGCGGCGAATTAGCTAGCGCCGCCAGCGGCGAATTAGCTAGCGCCGCCAGCGGCGACGGCCCAAGGGTGCATTTGCTGGGTCATGCCCACCTGGACCTGGCCTGGTTGTGGCCTGTAGCCGACACCTGGCAGGCGGCCGAGCGCACCTTCGCCTCGGTGCTGGAGCTGATCGAGCGCTACTCAGAGCTCCACTTCGGCCATTCCACTCCCGCCCTATACACCTGGCTGCAACGCCAGCGGCCGAGCCTGTTCAAGCGGCTGCTGGCCGCCGTGGAAGCCGGTCGCTTCGAGCCGATCAATGGGCCCTGGGTGGAAACCGACTGCGTGTTGATCGCCACCGCCTCGCTGTTGCGCCAGTTCCAGCACGGCCAGCGCACCAGTCGGCGGCTTTTTCCAGGTCTGGAGCATGCTCTGGCCTGGCTGCCGGACAGTTTTGGCTTCAGCGGCGGCCTGCCGGCGGTGGCGGCGGCCACCGGCGTGCGCTGGTTCTGCACCCACAAGCTGGCCTGGAACGCCACTAATCCCTTCCCGCACCGTCTGTTCCGCTGGCGCAGCCGCTGCGGCGCCGAGCTGCTGGCGCTGATGACGGCGCCGATCGGCACCGATGGCGACCCCCTGGCGATGGAGCGCTACCGCCTGCAGTGGCAGGGGGGGGGGGGGCCCCCCCCCCCCCCCCGCGGGCGCGGGGGGGGGGGGGGGGGTTTCCCCCCCCCCGCGGGGGGGGGAAAAAAAAAAAAAAAAAACCCGCGGGGGGGGGGGGGGGGGCGGCGCCCGCCCCCCCCCCCCCCNNTCTGCACCCACAAGCTGGCCTGGAATGCCACCAACCGCTTCCCCCATCGACTGTTTCGCTGGCGCAGTCGCTGTGGCGCCGAGCTGCTGGCCCTGAACACCGCACCGATCGGCACCGATGGCGATCCCCTGGCCATCGCCAGCTATTGGCGCGACTGGCAGCGGGCCAGCGGCATCAGCGAAGCCCTGTGGTTGCCTGGCGTGGGCGACCACGGCGGCGGCCCCAGTGCCGAAATGCTGGAGCAGCTGCGCCTGTGG
>DGYA01000063.1:41663-41794 GCA_002396505.1 Cyanobacteria bacterium UBA5018
AATGCTGGAGCAGCTGCGCCTGTGGCGCGATCGTCCAGAAGCGCTGCCCCAAAGTCACGGCCGCCTGCGCGACTACCTGGCCCGCCTGGAGCCCTGCAGCGCCCACCTGCCGGTGTGGCGCGATGAGCTCT
>DGYA01000063.1:42030-42267 GCA_002396505.1 Cyanobacteria bacterium UBA5018
CAGAAGCGCCACAACCGCAGCCTCGAGCGCCTGCTGCGGGAAGCCGAGCTGGCGGCGGTGCTGGCGGCCAGGTTGGAGCTGCCCAACTGGGAGCCGCTGCTGTTCCAACAATTCCACGACATCCTGCCGGGCACGGCGATTCCTGAAGTGTTTGAGCAGGCGGAACCCCAGTGGCGGCGGGCCCGCCGCCAGGCCCGCGCCGCCCGGGATCGGGCCATGGCCCGCTGGCTGGGGGAG
>DGYA01000063.1:42609-43334 GCA_002396505.1 Cyanobacteria bacterium UBA5018
TGGAGCAGGTCCAGCTGCCCCAGCAGCCGGCCCCTGGCGGGGGCTGCTGGGTGCAGCTGCCAGGTTTGGAGGGGGTGGTGGCCCAGCGCCTGACGCGGGGGCCGCTCGCGCCTGTGGTTCCCGGCCAGTCGCCAACCGCCAGTGCCGCCGGCCCGCAGCAGCCGGTGCGGCTGGAGCGGCAGGAACAGGGCTGGCTGCTCGATAACGGGCTGTTGAGCCTGCGGCTGGGGGCAGGCGGGCTGGAACAGCTCTGGGATGACCGCGGCGAGCCCCAGTTGGCCGGGCCGCTGGCCTGGTGCCGCTACCGCGATCGGGGGGAGTTCTGGGATGCCTGGGATCTCGCCGCCGACTACCGCCAGCACCCCCTCCCCTGGCAGTGGCAAGGCCTGCCTGAGCTGGTGGAGCAAGGGCCGCTCTGCGTCCGCTTCCTGTGGCGGGGGCGCTGCGGTGCCAGCTCGGTGCGGCTGGATGGCCGGCTGCTGGCCGGCAGCCCATGGCTGGAACTGACCCTGGCGGTGGACTGGCGCCAGCGCCATGAATTGTTGCGGCTGGAATTGCCCCTGGCGGCGCCGGCCAGCCGTTGGGCAGCCGATTGCTCCGGCGGCGTGATCGAGCGCCCCGCCGAGGCCCGCAGCGCCCGGGAGCAGGCCCGCTGGGAGGTGACTGTGGTCAGCTGGCTGGCCTCTGTGCGGGCCGGTGGTGGCGCCGCTGGGGGCCTGGCGGTG
>DGYA01000011.1 GCA_002396505.1 Cyanobacteria bacterium UBA5018
ACCAGTTTTCCCTGTCGCCTGACACAGTTCGCTGGAGAAGGCCGACAACCAACGCGCCAGCAGCCGCTGGCTGGTGGATGGGGCCGAACGCTTCAACCAGCGGCGCGAGCGGGGCAACGACGGCCGCCGCATTGAGGTGGTGGTGCGGCCGATCCCCTCGGGCCTGGCGGCCCAGATGCTGGTGGCCGGCAGCTATCGACCCGCCGGCTACTCACCAGCCAGCCAACAGTGGCTGGAGCTGCTGCGCCACGACGGCATCGCGCCGACGCTGCTGCAGCCATCGCTGGTGGGCAACCGCTCGGTGATCGCCTTGCGCGGCGCAGCCTGGAAGCAGACCGGCGGCGGACAGTTGGCTTTCGGGCCGGTGATGGAGCGAACCCTGGCGGGTCAGCTGCGCATGGGCACCTGCAATCCCTACCTGTGCTCCCCCGGCCTGGATTTCATGCACACGCTGCTGTGGACCACGGCCGGCCATGCGGGCAATGGCGGAGCGCTGCAGGCGGCGGAGCTGGAGCGGGGCTCGATTCAGCGATCCCTGGAACTGTTCCAGCAACGGGTGAGCAGGATCGACCCCACCTACATCGAGCAGATCGAGATCTGGAAGCGCCGGCCCGAGGCCCTCGATGCGATGGTGATGGCGGAGCAGAGCTACCGGCAACTGCGCCGGGAACCTGGCTTTGAGGATCTGTTAGCGGTTCCCTTCGGCGCCGACCAGGGCTCACCGCTGGTGGCCTTGCCATGGACCACGGGGCCGGAGCGGCAGGCGCTGGAGCGCTTCGCCCGCTTCATGACCTCAGCGCCTCTGCAGACCCTGGCCCGCAACCAGGACTTCGGCCAACCCAGCCCAGTGCCAGCCACAGCTCGCCCGCCCCGCGCCGATGGGGAGCTGCTGAGCAAGGTGCAGCGGCTCTGGAAGCAGCGCAAGGATGGCGGCCGCACGGTTTACCTGCAGCTGCTGGTAGATGTGAGCGGCTCGATGAACGAGAACGACCGCCTCTCCCAGCTCAAGCGGGCCCTGATTGTGGCCAGCGGGGCGATCAACAGCGGCAACCAGGTGGGGCTGATCAGCTTCAGCGACAAACCGACGCGGCTGATGCCCCTGCAGCCCTACGACGCCAGCAGCCGAGCGCGATTGCTGGCCACGGTGCAGGGGCTGCAGGCCAATGGCACCACCGCCCTTTACGACGGCTTGGCCGTGGCGTTGCACGATCTGATGCAGGCACGCCGCCGCGATCCGAACGGTCGCTTCCATCTGCTGGTGCTCAGCGACGGCATGGCCACCAGGGGGCTGAACCTGGGGGATCTCAGGAGCGTGATCGAAAACAGCGACGTCACCATCACCCCGATTGCCTATGGCGACGTGAACGACGGAGAGCTGCGCGACATCGCCGCCATCCGCGAGAGCGCGGTGTACCGGGGCGATCCAAAACTCATCCTGCCGCTGATCAACGACCTGTTCCAGACCGCCCTTTGATCGCAAGGACACCAACCAACACCATGGCGCCAATCCTCTCTCCCCTGGCCAGCCGACTGCTGCTTGGAAGCTGGCTCAGCCAGTTGCTGCTGGCTGGCCTGATCGCACTGGTGGCGCCGATTCCGGTGCGGCCCCTGGTGATTGAACGGCGATTCTGCAGCGAAAGCCAGCGGAACGCCATGTTGGCTCGCTATCAGACGCTAGTGCTGCGTGACAGGCTCGGAATCGAACGATTTCGGCCGGTAATTTTCTATAGCGTATTCGGCAAACAGCAAAGCGATGGGCTGCCCGCCGCCAGCGCCCTGGGCCTGGCCAGCACGGCGGGAGATGGGAACCGCCAGGAGGAGGCGCAGCTGCAGGACAATCACCCCACGGCTCTGGTGCTGCGCTGTCAGCAGGCGCCGTGAAGCCCTGCACAGAGGCTGACAGGGAGGCTTGAAAAGCCGCTGCCGGAACGGTGCGTCAATGGACGCCCATGGTTTCCACCTGCCATTCAGCAATGAGCAATTTATCGTCAATCGGTGAACAGAATCTTCAGCTCATTGCGCCAATTCTGATCGGGGGCCGGCAGGAACGGGCGCGCCACGGTCCACATCCGCTCGAAGTCGTTCAGCAGGGTGCCGGTGAGCAGCGCGTCGCTGGCGCGCAGATCGAGCTCCAGCTGGAAGGTATGGATCGCCAGGGCACCGTGCAGGAACGGCGCCGCCAGCAGCGTGGAACCGGCGCGATACAGGGAAAGCGAAGGCAGGGTGTCGTATCGCCGGATCTCCAGATTGGTGGGATTGCGGTTGGCGCGGATCGTGGCCTCCAGGATTTCCAGGTTGGCGATCACGCTGCCCTGGATGGCGAAATCCTCCGCCAACGGCTCGGCCGCATAGCGTTTCAACACCTCTTCCCGCAGTCCGGCGGCCACGGAATAGGGCCAGGCCAGCAGGATGCGCACCCGCACCCCGGCCTCCAGGCAGCGGCTGAGGTGGGCGCGGTAGTGCTCCAGGTTGGGCGCGAAGGTCTGCAGGATGGCCACCTCCTGCTGGCCGTACTGCTGGCCTTCTTCCTGGGTTTCCTCCTGGGCTTGCTCCTGGTTGTGCAACAGCCGCTCTAGAGCATCGGCGAAGGTATCGGTGGGAAAAGCGGCGTGGATTCGGCTGAGGCCAAAACGGGACAAGCCCGGCTCGCTCTGCTGATATTGCTGCGCCAGGAAACGCTGCAATTGCGGAAGTTTGTAGCCCTTGCCGCTGATATTGAACTTGCGGTAGATGGTGCGCAGGCGCTGGGTGAAAGCCTCCTCTTCGATCGGCCCCTGACGGCGCTGATAGGCCTCCAGGAGCTGCTGCTTGCTCTGGCCGGGCTCCTCCCTCAGGCAGAGAATCACCTCCAACTCATGGGGGGTGAGGGCCTGCTCTTGGCGCTCGCCCAGGGCCTGCAGGAATGCTATCCAGCTCATCGCTGCAGACGGATTGGCGGGGGATGGGGATGTTGGCGCCAGCGTAATCATATGCCCCTTAGGGCAGCAGGGTGGCGGATTCCAGCATCTTACATCTCCTTTTATCTGGCCATGATTGACAGATTTGCAGGCCGGCAGATACTGTCAATGGCAACAGATGAATAAGGTTCCGTGCTGGAGCAACAGAAGCAGCTCTATCAACAGATCTGCGCTTATGAACTGGATGATCCCAGCCATGAGATCGGCTTTCTCGACCATCTGATCCGTGCCAACGGCTGGAGCCGGCCGTTTGGCCTGCGCGCGATCGAGGAGTACCGGAAGTTCGTCTTCCTGGCCCTGGTGGCGGACCATCAAGTCACGCCGTCCGACCAGGTGGATCAGGTGTGGCATCTGCATCTGCTGTTCAGCGAGGCCTACTGGAACGACTTCTGCCCGCGGGTGCTCGGGCGTCCGCTGCACCATCACCCCGCCAAGGGCGGCCAAGCAGAACGAGATCGATTCCACGAGCTGTACCGCGCCACGATCCGCAGCTACCGGCAGCACTTCGGCGAGCCCCCCGCGGATCTGTGGCCGCCGGTGGATGTGCGCTTCGGCCGCGACCTGCAGATGCAGCGCGGCCGGATCCGCCGACCGTTGCGGTCCTGGCGTCTATGGCGCTGGTCTGTGCCGATGGGCGGGCTGCTGATCGGCTTGGGGGTGATCGGCAGTGCGCTCGCCTCGGCGGCCGCGGGGACCAGCTCCGATCCACCCCCAGAGAGCGGCGACTTTCTGCTGGACGTGGTGATCTGCCTGATCGTCTTCGCCAGCAGCCTGATGCTGGGATTTTTGGTCTCTTCCTGGCTCCTGCGTCCGCTGCTGCTCCAGCCAAGCAGCCTCTCTGCCATACCGCAGCTGGACGATGAGCACCTGGCCTATCTCTCCGCTGGGCCCACCCGAGTGCTTGAGCTGGGCCTGGCTTCGCTGGTGCAACAAGGGGTTTTGAGACCCAATCCCAGCACTCGCCAGCTGGTGCTGATCGGGCGAATTGATGAGACCATGCCGGGAATTGCCCAGCAGATGCTCACGGTCTATCGCCAGCTAGCGCCCTATGGTCAAACAGAGGTTGCTTATACCGATATCGCAACACGCAGTCGCTACGACTTCAAGTCGCGACGGGAATTTTTGCAGTCCCACGAGTTGTTGCTGAAGGGTCTGGCTGAGGCGATTGCCCAATTGGAGATACCATTGGTGATGATTTTTATTCCAATCTACTTGTTGTCGGTGCAGAATAATCCGCATTTTCTGGGCCTCATGCTTCCACCCTGCTTCCTGGGATTCTGGCTGGGCGTCAAGCAGCCGAGTGGCCGTACCCTCTGGGGCGATGCTGTGCTGCACCATTATCACAGCGCCTCCACGCAAGCGCATCCTCTGCAACGGATTGCCCTGCTGGGTCCCAAGGCGATGACGGGCGGACGGCTAGATGATCTCAGGAGCCTGATCGAAAACGTTGAGGCGGATAGCGCTGCCGCCTGCGGGTGCTGAAGGCTCGCCCTCGGGCTACCGGCGCCCCGCCCCATAGAGCCGACAAGTTGTTTGGCTACTGACCCGAGCGCTGGTGCGGCAGGAGGAATGACAGCTGGAACGCCGCCGCTACTTCTCCGAAGTTACCATGGTCAAGAACTCCGAGCTAGAGGAGCCGTTTGATCTCACCGATGGTGATCTTGCTGAGCAGGCTGCAGTAGTCATGAGCTGAAACGCACCAGCTCCTGCCTCAATCTATACGAATCCTCTCGGTCGCTGACTTGCACATTCAGCGATCAGCGTTAAAGATGCATCGATGATGCTGCACAATCGGCTTCCAGGCAGTTATCCCCTGACTGCTCCTGCTCACTCTTCAGAAAGGGCCACAGGACCTCCTGAGTTACCCCACTCGAAGGGGCGCTACCGCCTCCTCGTCCTACCCTTCGTCCGCCATCAGCTAATGCTTGAGTATTAATCTTTATCCTATTTTTTATTTTATTTTATTTTATTTTATTTTATTTTTAGTTTGCCTTATTAGCTACTTTTGTCTTCTTTTTATTGTTTTTTACCTTTTCGGTATCTTTTTCAAAATGTTCTCAGCGCCTCCCCTATCATGGCAAATTATTGCTTGAACAGCATTGCTAGTAATCTGCGACTAAATGGCTATGCCATCATAGAGGATGCCGTATCCAATGCCAATGTTAGTGAAATACTTTCATATACCGAATCATTGGTCACTCGAGTAAATGCGAATGATCTTGGCTCTTCGTTCATGGGCAATACTCAGTATTATACTAATATAATTGCCAATTCCAAGGTTGTCTATGATGCAATAGTTTCATCATTGGTTCTCGATCTATGCACTGAAGTCTTCGGTAATGGTTTTACTCTCGTTAACAATAGAATCCAAACAACCCGTGGCAGTAGCTCTATGCTTTGGCATACCGATAATAATTTATTAGAGGATGGTCGCCTCGTAGGCAGGCATGACATGCCAGGCTTGCAGTTTGTTTTGTATTTGACGGATGTTTCGGCTTCCCCTTTCCAGCTAATACAAAATTCTCATAGATGGTCATTGGGCTACAAGGAACAATATCTCCTTGACGATGACATTAAAAAACTTAATCTTGAAATTGTCGAGATCATCCCACCGCCGGGTAGCCTGCTTGTTCTTAATACACATTTATTTCACCGCGCTGCCCCAATTACAGGTAAAGCTAATGTGAGGTCTTTATTGCTTTTCCAGGTTGACAAGATCTCGAATAGATACCCTCATCACGGCGAAAAAGTTTTTTTAAATC
>DGYA01000139.1 GCA_002396505.1 Cyanobacteria bacterium UBA5018
CCCCAAGCTCTCACGGCTCCCTGCCCACCCAATGGACTGAGACCCGTTCTGTTGCAAGGGGTCTAGGACTTGTGTCGGTCAGCCAGGCTAGCGGCTGCTCCCCTTCCAGGATGCATACACCGCGGTCCTGCCCGCAGCCTGAACAGCTACCCCATCGCATCAGCCCTCGCCAATGCGCCAAACATTGAGGCCGGCGGCCCGTGCCTGGTCGACCTGGGCAACAGTTCGGGCGTCAAACAGCCAGGCGGGCCGCCTCATCACGGAAGCGATGGCCAGCCAATCGAGGGATTGGAAGGAGCTCCACTCGGTGAGGATGATCACCGCATCCGCACCAGTGGCCGCCTCCAGGGGAGAAGCAACCGATTCCCAACTGCCAAGAGCTCCGAAACCGTCGGCTTTTGAGACTGGAGCTTGGCCGAGATCGCGGCTGATCTGATCATCCGACACCTTCGGATCGTGGATGGCGAGATGGGCACCCTCCTCGATCAGTCGTTTGCCAATCCGGATCGCGGGAGACTCCCGGGTGTCGTTTGTATCGGCTTTGAAGGCGAAACCAAACAGGGCTAGCCGTTTGCCGGTCACCGTGCCGAACAACTTCTGGACCACCAGGCGGGCGATCCGATCCTGCTGCCAGAAGTTGAGCTCCACCACTTGCTGCCAGTAAGCCGCCACCTCTTTGAGGCCGTAATGCTCGCAGAGATAAACCAGGTTGAGGATGTCCTTCTGGAAGCAGCTGCCCCCATAGCCAGGGCCGGCCTGTAGGAAGCGCGGGCCGATGCGTGAGTCCAGGCCAATAGCGCGAGCCACCTCCGCCACGTTCGCACCAGTGGCCTCGCATAGGGCGGCGATGGAGTTGATCGATGAGATCCGCTGGGCAAGGAAAGCATTCGCGGCGAGCTTGGAGAGCTCACTACTCCAGGTGTTGGTGCGAAGAATTCGCTCCGCTGGAATCCACTGGGCATAGATGGCGGCCAGCGCTTCAATGGCATCGGCGTCTTCCCCGCCGATCAGTACCCGATCTGGACCCTCCAAATCGGAGATCGCCGTTCCCTCGGCGAGGAACTCCGGATTGGAGAGCACCGAGAAGGTGGCCCCGGATACCTGGGGTTGGGAAAGGATGGCTGCCACCGCTTCTGCGGTTCGAACCGGCAAGGTGCTCTTTTCCACCACAATTGTGTGGCCCTTGGCACAAGAGGCCACCTGCCGAGCCGAGGCCTCGATCCAGCGGAGATCTGAGGCTTTTCCGGCCCCGTGGCCGCTGGTCTTGGTGGGTGTGTTCACCGAGAGGAACACCATGTCTGCCGCCGCGATAGCGGATTCCACATCGGTGCTGAAGAAAAGGTTGCGACCGCGGCAGCGATCAACCACAACAGCCAGCCCAGGCTCGTACACGGGCAAGCCATCAAGGTCGTCACCATTCCAGGCGGCAATGCGAGCGGCGTTGAGATCCACCACAGTGACCTCGATCTGGGGGCACCGATCGGCGATCACAGCCATAGTGGGTCCACCTACATAGCCGGCGCCAATACAACAGATCTTGCGGACTGCAGGCATGGTTTTGGTAGGTTTTTGGATGGCAGAGCCAGGGGATTTAGCTTCTAAATCACTCAACATTGGACGCGCATGTATTTAACATTGGGCCTGCATGGGATGGTTCAGGGGCTGCCAGTGGGTCAAGAATCCGCCTGGGTTTCAGAATAATCGATTCATGGTGACAAGACTTTAAGCACAGTTTTGGCCTCATCATCGACCGGAGTAGGACTGGCTGAAGTCTCAAGCTTGTCTGCCCAGGAGGCGCAAGAGCTGAGCCAGGAGAGGCTGCTCAGGCTGCGGCAGGATCGTCCTGGGGTCATCGGGTCAACCGCAAAGGCGAACCTGGCGAGCGGAGCCACTGTTTTTCCCCGCCATCAGAATGCCCGCCGGCTTCAGGTCAGGTCAGGTCAGGTCAGGTCAGCTCAGGCCCGCCCGCTTTTGTGCTTCTTGCTGCACGCCCCGCAGGTTGCTGGCCAGGTCGTCCTTGAGACGCTGCTCGATCAGGGTGATTGGCATGCCCGGCTTGCCCTGCACCACCAGCTCGTAGAGCAGGGCTGTGTGCTCCTGATGGCGATGGATGCACCACCTGCCCTCAAAACGGCGGAAATCGCCCTTGGTCATCTGGAAGGAAAGTTGGCCGCTGGCTGGGTCTTCCTCCAGTTCGATCTCCACCCGGGCAGAGAAGCGCAGCCCACATACCTGCTGGGTGCCCACCTGCTCCAGGCCCACCTTGCGACCCCGTCGCCACAGCTGGCGGGAGCTGGCCAGGTTAGGGATGAAGCGACTGAGATTTTCGTAATCGGTGAGCACGGCCCAGAGCCATTCTGGATCCAGGTTGAGTCGCAACTGCACCGCCAGCCGGCGAGCGCCCTGGGGCAGCCGCTCCATCTCCTGGTGGATGGTGTCGAGGCTGCAGCTGATGCCAGTGTCGATCGGCATGTCTGCAGGCCGGGCGAGGAGCTGGGCCAAGGAACGGCAGCTATGTGTGCTGGGGCACAAACCTAACCGCGGTTGGGCGGAAAAGGTGGCTGGGATGCGTTCCCTATGATCATCCAGCTTTTACCAGGCGGTGTCTGCATGCGGGTGTCCACAGGCCGTGCAACCCAGTCCGATGCCCGCATGTTCACCGTGGTGGTGGAGTGCCTTGGCGTCGGTGCCCAGCGTCGTGCCGAGCGACGGCTCACAGTGCCCTTCGCCCTGCTCCAGAACCTGGTGGGCACGATCGCCCGCGAGGGCGGGCGGATCAAGGCCGTAATTGCCGCTGACGGCACCGCCGCGGCCGATAGCTCGGCCCCCGAAACGCCGGCCGCTCCAGCCGCCCCATCTAGCCCTGCCCCCTCTGAGGTCGCTGCCGCCCCCAGTCCTCCAACCTCCCCTACCGTGTCCCACGCCGACGTCCCGGTCAATCTCTACAAGCCGAAGGCTCCCTTCATCGGCTCCGTCATCGATAACTACAGCCTGGTGGGTGAAGGCGCGATTGGGCGCGTCAACCACATCAGCTTCGATCTCAGTGGCGGCGATCCCCAGCTGCGCTACGTGGAGGGCCAGTCGATCGGCATCATCCCCGATGGGGTCGATGCCAATGGCAAGCCCCACAAGCTGCGCCTTTATTCGATCGCCAGCAGCCGCCACGGAGACAATCTGGAGGGCCACACCGTGTCCCTCTGCGTACGCCAGCTGCAGTACGAGAAGGACGGCGAGGTGATCAACGGCGTCTGCTCCAGCTTCCTCTGCGATATCGAGCCCGGTGCCCAGGTGAAGATCACCGGTCCGGTGGGCAAGGAAATGCTGCTGCCCGCCGACGAGGAGGCCAACGTGATCATGTTGGCCACCGGCACCGGCATTGCGCCGATGCGCGCTTACCTGCGCCGCATGTTTGAGCCCGGCGAGCGGGCCAAGAACCCCGAATACCAGTTCCGCGGCAAGGCCTGGCTGTTCATGGGTGCCCCCAAGACGCCGAATCTGCTCTACGACGACGACCTCAACCGCTACCTGGCTGAGTTCCCTGACAACTTCCGCTACACCACCGCCATCAGCCGCGAACAGCAGAACCGCGACGGCGGTCGCATGTATATCCAGGATCGGGTACTGGAACATGCCGATGAGATTTTCGCCATGATCGAAGACCCCAAGACCCATGTCTATATCTGCGGTCTCAAGGGTATGGAGCCCGGCATCGACGAGGCGATGACCACCGCTGCCGCCGCCAAGGGCCTCGATTGGAGCACCATGCGGCCCCAGCTCAAGAAGGCCGAGCGCTGGCACGTGGAAACCTATTGAGTTGCAGCTGGCTTTAACCGACCGCTGCTTTCAATCGACTCAACACCGATACAGCCCGCCGGATGGCGGGCTTTTTTTATGGGTTCGCACACAGGGAGGCCCAAAAAAATCAAGAATCCCAGGACGGGCCTGTCTGGGCCATTAAACCTGTATTAACCAGCTAAGGCACTCGATGGCCAGCGTGCTCACCAATCCCCTGCGTGTGGGGCTGCGGCAGGAGCGGGTGATTCCGCCCCAATGTCTGGTGATCTTCGGCGCCAGTGGCGATCTCACCCATCGCAAGCTGGTGCCAGCCCTGTTCGAGCTCTACCGGCAGCGGCGGTTGCCCAGCGAATTTGCTGTGGTCGGCTGTGCCCGCAGGCCCTGGAGTGACGAGGAGTTTCGCTCCCGCATGGCTGCGGCGATGGCCTCTGTGATCAGTGAGCACCCCACCGCCTGGCAGCGCTTTGCCAGCAGCCTCTTCTATGAGCCGGCCGACCTCTCCGACCCCGCCACCATCGTGCAGCTGGGCCAAAGGCTGGAGAGCATCGACCGACAATGCGCCACCAGGGGCAACCGCACCTTTTACCTGTCGGTGTCGCCGGCCTTCTACGGCAGTGGCTGCCGGGCCCTGGCGGCGGCCGGGTTGCTGGCCGATGCCGACCGCAGTCGGGTGGTGATCGAGAAGCCCTTCGGCCGCGACTACGGCAGCGCCCAGGAGCTCAATCGGGTGGTGCAGACCTGCGCCAAGGAAAACCAGATTTTTCGGATCGACCACTACCTGGGTAAGGAGACGGTCCAAAACATCTTGGTATTGCGTTTCGCCAATACGATTTTTGAACCGATCTGGAACCGCAACTACATCTCCAATGTGCAGATCACCGCGGCTGAAACCGTTGGCGTGGAGGAGCGGGCGGGCTACTACGAAACCTCTGGTGCCCTGCGGGACATGGTGCAAAACCACCTCACCCAGCTGCTGGCCTTAACCGCCATGGAAGCGCCGGGCCGCTTCGATCCCGAATCGATGCGCAATGAGAAGGCCAAGCTGCTCCAGGCCGCCCGGCTGGCCAACGAGGAGGAACCCTGGAAATGCTGCGTGCGCGGCCAGTACAGCTCGGGGGGATCGCGGATCTCGCCGACAGCCGGATATCGCCAGGAGCCTGGCGTCAATCCCAACAGCACCACCGAGACCTACGTGGCGATGAAGTTGTTCATCAACAACTGGCGCTGGCAGGGGGTGCCCTTCTATCTGCGCACCGGCAAACGGCTGCCAAAACGGGTCAGTGAGGTGGTGCTCACCTTTCGAGAGGCGCCGGTGCACCTGTTCGATGCCGCCGGCGGCTCCCCCACCGTCAACCAGCTGATTCTGCGCATTCAGCCCGATGAGGGGGCTGAATTTCGCTTTGAAGTGAAGGCCCCTGGCTCGGGCATGCGCAGCCGCCCCGTGGACATGGCCTTTTCCTACGACGACAGCTTCGGCGAGCCATCCGATGAGGGCTATGTGCGGCTGCTGGCCGACGCCATGCTCAGCGATCCCACCCTCTATACCCGCAGTGACGAGGTGGAGGCCGCCTGGCGCCTCTACACGCCGTTGCTGGAGTTGATTGAGGACTCTCCCTGGCAGTTGCCGGTGCAGCCCTATGAAACGGGCACCTGGGGACCCGCCGCCGCCGACAGCCTCTTGGCCGACGATGGCCTGGTTTGGCGCCGCCCCTGAATCCGTTTATTCCCAGAGCAGCCTTTCTCCCCCCGCCGCGCCATGTCCGCCCAGCTAACCCTTCAGGCCCCCATCGCCCTGCCGCCCGAGCAGGTGTCCAGCTACCTCGATCAACTCTGGCAGCAGGATTTGGAAGGTCCGGCTGGCGCCGCCACCTTCACCCTGGTGGTGTGGGAGGGATCCTGGCTGGAGCAGCAGTTGGTGCGCTGTGGCCGGGTCGATGGACCGATTACCGGCTTGGTCAGCCCCCAGCTGCTCACCGCCGCCAGGGATTGCGTCGGCGACTGCAACCTGCCCCTGAGCACCGCGCCGTTGGATCCCAAGCTGGCTTGGCGGCTGGGGGAATGGCAGGGCAACCACCAGGCGGAAGACCTCAGGGGCCAATTCGTTAGCGGGGCGATCAGCGCCTACATGCCCAGGCGCCTGCTCACCCTCGCCCCCACCCTCGATGCCTCCCGTCCGCTGGAAACCCTGGTGGCCGCCTACTGCCCCCTGCCAGAGGATGGCAGCACCGGTTCTGCCTGCGGCGACGTGGTGGTGTTGCGGGGCGGCATGGATGCCCAGCAGCAGGGTTTGGCCCTGATCCAGCCCTTGATTCGCGCTGATCTGCCCTGTTGGGTGTGGTGGAACAGCAGCCTCGATGAAGCCCCGGAGATGCTCGAAAAGCTGGCGCCGCCGCCGCGGCGACTGGTGGTGGACACCTCCCTGGGCAGCCCCAGGCGCTGCCTGGAGATCCTGGTGCAAAGGATTGACGCCGGCCAGGCGATCAACGATTTGAACTGGCTGCGGCTGCGTAGCTGGCGGGAGTCGTTGGCGATGGTGTTCGATCCACCAGCTCGCCGTGATGCCCTGGTCCACGTGGTGCAGCTAGACATCGACGTGGAGGGCCACCACCCGGTTAAGGGGTTGCTGTTGGCCGCCTGGATCGCCGACCGCCTTGGTTGGCACCTGGTTGGTTCCTATGAGGTGCCCGGCGATGGCACCGGCCCGGGCATTGGGGCTGAATTCGAGCGCGCCGATGGTCAAACGGTGCAATTTCGCCTGATGCCAGTGCCCGTCGGGGTGCCCAAGACCCATCCAGGTGCTCTGGTGGGCTTGCGGTTGATCTGTCAGCGCAGCGATGGCAGACCGCTATGTGTGATCCTCTGCTCGGAATCGGGTGGCTGTATGCGCCTGGAATCCGGTGGTATGGCCAGCATGGAACTGGCGGAAGATGTCGTTCCCCTGCCCAATGAGAGCGAGGAGATGGAGTTGGCCAGGCTGCTTTCCGGCGGCCACGATTCCACCAATCCGCTGTTGGCCGCCGCCGCTCCCCTGGCTGCCAAGCTGCTGCCCAGTTAGCGCGGCGGCATGCCCTGTCTGATCGCCGCCCCGGCCAGCGGCAGCGGCAAAACCCTGCTCAGTCTTTTGTTGGCGGCCCTGGCCCGCAGCCGGGGCCTGGCTTTGCAGCCGTTCAAGGTGGGGCCGGATTATCTCGATCCCCAATTGCTGTCTCGGGTGAGCGGCCTCAGCTGCCGCAACCTCGATCCGCTGCTCTGCGGTGAGCAGTGGCTGCGGCAGTGCTTCCACTGGCATGGTTCCCGGGCGCCGCTCACCCTGGTGGAGGGGGTGATGGGCCTGTTCGACGGCCTGGGGCCCAGCAGCCGGGGCAGCTCAGCCGCGGTGGCCGCCCAGTTGGATCTGCCGGTGGTGCTGGTGGTGGAGGCCTCGCGGCAGGCCGGATCGCTGGCGGCCCTGGTGCGCGGCTTTCGCGATCACGGTCCGCCGCCGGTGCGCCTGGCGGGGGTGGTGCTCAATCGGGTGGGCAGTGAGCGGCACCGGGCCCTGCTGCGGGAGGCCCTGGCCAGCATCTCCATGCCGCTGCTGGGGGTTTTGCCCAGCGATCAGTCCCTGGAGCTGCCCTCCCGCCACCTGGGGCTGCTGCCCCCCGGCGAGCTCAGCGATCTGGCCGAACGCCAGCGGCGCTGGGCCCACCTGGCGGAGCGGCACCTAGACCTCGATGCCCTGTGGCCTCTGCTGCAATCGCCCTCACCATTGCTCGGGGCCCAGGATCCGATCGACTGGTGCCTGGCCCAGGCCCAGTCTTCTCCAGGGCTGGGTTTGAGTTTCAGCCCAACGGTTTCCAACGGAGAGGTCGCCAACGGAGAGTTCGCCAGCGGAGAGGCTGCCAGCCCATTGGCCATGCCAAGCCCCCTGGGCGTACCTGGCCTGGCAGCGGGCCCAGGGATGCGGCCAGGCGCGGGAAGGGCTTCCAGCCCCCAGCCGCTGCCGATTGCAGTGGCCAGCGACGCGGCCTTCCATTTTCGCTATCCAGAAGCCACCGAACTGCTCCAGGCCTTGGGACTGGAGCCCCTGCCCTGGAGCCCCCTGGCCGATGATCCACTGCCCGCCGGCTGCCGGGCGGTGCTGCTGCCTGGCGGCTATCCGGAGTTGCATGCCGCCCAATTGGCCGCCAGTGGTCGCAGCCTCCGGGCCCTGCGCACCGCTGCAAACCAGGGGCTGCCGATCGCCGCCGAGTGCGGTGGTTTGTTGCTGCTGGGCCGAGAGCTGCTGGATCCTGATGGGATTCCCCATGCGATGGCGGGACTGCTGCCCTTTAGCGCCGCTCGCGGTGCCTTGAGCCTGGGCTACCGCCAGGCCACCGCCTGCCGGGATGGGCTACTGGTGCGGCGTGGCGAAACCCTCTGGGCCCACGAGTTTCACCGCTGGCAGTTGCTACCCGCTGCCAGTAGAGGCCCCATCAGCAGTACCGGTCCAAAAAATAGTTTCGATATCGCCCCTGAGCTGCCCAATGAGCCGGGCAGCCGCGCCAATCTGTGGCAGGTTGAGGGTTGGGGAGTGCCCCCCGCCTGCGAAGGATGGACGACAACGACCCTGCACGCCACCTGGCTCCACCTCCACTGGGCTGGATGCCCGGAGATTCCCTTGCGTCTGGCCGCAGCATCCGCGCGCGCCGTGCCGCTGCCCTGGAACGCCGCTTCCTGCCCACCACCGACTCCCGCCCCAGCATCCCCAGTGAGCGCTGGCGGTTGATCGTGCGCGGTCAGGTGCAGGGGGTGGGTTACCGGGCCGCCTGCAGCAGACAGGCCAAGGAGCTGACCCTGGGGGGCTGGGTGCGCAATTTGTCCGATGGCTCGGTGGAATTGGAGGTGGAAGGCCATCCCCAGCAGCTGGCCGAAATGCGGTTGTGGTGCGAGCGCGGTCCGGCTGGAGCGATGGTGAATAGCGTTACCGCCACCCCCCTGCCAGCCACCGGTGCAGATTGGTTTGAAATTCGTCGCTGATTTGGCGATTGCTTTTCTGGAAAAGTCTGGCTGGAGCAGTCTTGTTGCAGAATCCTGGTTAGAGAAATCTGGTTAGAGAAATTTGGCTGGATAAATCTGGCTGGAAAAGCCTGGTAGGAGCAACCTGATTGGAGAAGTCTGGCTGGGTGTGACCAGCCTGGGGATCCCCGCCGAAAGCGGCAATTGGCAAGTTTGGATTGTGTTGATTAGTTCTTCGGGTAACTTTTAGGCCAGTTTCTATGCCACTTTTCATGCCAACTTTCATGCCAATGCTCCTGCCGACTTCGCTCGGGGTGGGTGCGCTGCAGGGATCACTACAAGGCTCATTGCTGGGGGAGCTGGCGGCGTTTGGCCTGGCCATTGGCTTTTCGCCCCTGCATATCGGCCTGTTGCTGTTGGTGCTGCTAGGCCCTAATCCGCTGCGGCGCGGTGGCCTGTTCGTGGCCTGCTGGTTGATCACCGGTGGGCTGATCGTGACCGCTTTGCTTACCGTGGGTCACGGGCTGGTGCTCACCATGGAGCGGGGCAGCAGCCATCGCACCGGACTGGATCTGCTGGCCGCAGGCGGTCTGTTGGCCATCGCCATGCAGGAACTGTTCAAACGGGAAGAGGAGGGGGAGCAGCCGGGCTGGACCCGCCGGCTCGACCAGTTCTGCGCCCTGCCATTGCCCGTGCTGTTGGCCGTCAGTACCGGCCTGCAGCTGGCCGCCCCGGACGATCTGTTCCTGTTTGCCAAGGCGGCCGGCAGCCTGTTGGCCGCCAGCCTCAACCGCGGTCAGGAACTGCTGGCCACCGGCATCTTTGTCTTGGCGACTGGCCTGTTGCTGCTGTTGCCCCTAGGGGCGCTGCTGCTGCTGGGCAGGGGACGGGTGCTGCCGCTGTTGGAGGCGACTAAACAGTGGTTGTTTCGCCAGGGCGACCTGCTACTCGGACTGCTCAGCCTTGCCTTGGCGATTTATCTGGGCTGGCAGGGTATTCAAGGTTTGCGGCTCAGTTGAGACCTTTCAGTTGAGACCTTTCAGTTGAGACCTTTCAGTTGAGATCGTTGTTCAGCCATTGCCGCCACTGCCGCTGCTCCGCCTGGGAGCCTTCCGCCGCCAGCATCACCACCGCCTGGCTGGCGCGACTGACGGCCACATAGGCCAGCTGGCGCCGCAACAATGTCTCCTGGGGCCAGAACAGGTCGTCGGCGACAAAAACTTCAGCGAAGGTGCTGCCCTGGGCCCGGTGCACGGTGAGCACGGCCGCCGGTCCAAGGGCGGCAAAGCCATCGCGGATCAAAAAGAACCGCCGCCACAGCAGTTTGCCCCTTTTTTTGTCACCCAGCTGTTGGGCCAGCTGGGCCTGTTGGCGCAGGGAGTTAAGGATGTAATCCAGCTGGCGACGGGCCGCTGAGCCGATCGGCGGCAATAGCCTCAGGTTCAAGCGGCCCTCGCCCGTTTCAACGGTCACGGTGAGCGTTTCCAGCTGTGACACTTTCAGCCGTGACGCTTCCAGCTGTGAATTGAAGCTGGCCCCCTCCTGCAGGAAACTGGGGTTTGCATAACTTGTACCCAGATTATTCGCACCCAGATTATTCGCGCCTAGATCAGAGGCTGCCAGATAGGGGGTTGCTTGACTAGTAGCACCCAGATTATTCGCACCTAGATCAGGTATTTCTGGATCAAGGGCTCGCGAGTGAGGGGATTTCGGATTGGCTTCCCCTGGGCCAGATGTAGCAAGATCGGGGGGGAATAGTTCGGTGGAACTCAGCCATAAATTGGAGATATCCCACAGCTCTGGGGTGACCTCGCGCACCACCAACTCCCGGTTGGAGCCCAGCACCATGTCTGGGCTCTCGGGCCGTTCCGCCCGTTCGGCCCCCTCGCGGCAGGCGGGGGCCATCACCGCCGCGCGGGTGATCAGCACCTCCCCAGGTAAAACCGGCAGCTGGTCTGCTTGCTCGCCGTGTAGGGCCCGGCGGGCCAAGGGCACCAGTTTTTCCAGGTAGCGGTTCGAGTAGCAGAGGATCCTGGCCAGATCGGGGTTATCGCTGGCGGCGCTGCGGGCCAGGGCCTCCTGGGCCGCAGCTAGCCACTGATCCTTGGCCAGCAGGGCCACCAGCCCTTGGGGGCTGCGGATCGGCGGCAGCACCGGTGGCTGCTGGCAGGGCAACTCGCCATTGCGCAGACCCGTGGCTAGCCGCAGCACCGGCCCCTGGTGACGCACCACCTGCCCCAGGGCGGCCGCGCGGACTCGCGCCAGCTGGAACACCGGGCTGGCGGTCTCCCCCACCGGCGGCAGCTGGGCTGGATCGCCCACGAACACCAGGCGGGTGCGAAAGCCGTGGGCGCAGCGCAGCAACAACTCCAGCACGGTGCTGTCCAGCATCGAGGCCTCATCGATCAACACCAGGTCCAGGTGTTCCAAGGCGCCGGCGGTCTGGTCGCTGGCTTCACAGAGCTCCCGATCGCCGCGCCGCTTGAGGTTCAGCCGCAGCAGGCGGTGGATGGTGGAGGGAAACCAGGTGGGCGTCAGCTGGCTGGCGGCCAGGTTGGCCCGCAACACGCTCACCGCCTTATGGGTCGGTGCCACCACGGTCCAGCACAATCCCGCCGCTTCCGCCTGGGCCAGAAAGCGCATCGACAGAAAGGTCTTGCCGGTGCCGGCATGGCCACTGAGCAGGAAGGGGCTGCCGTCGGCGGCACTTAGCCAGCTGGCGAAGGCCTCGTCGGCCCCCTCTTGATCGGCGCTTAGCCCGGCGGCGCTGCTCACCCGATCGGCAACAGGCCCCAGCGATGGGCCAGCTCCAGGGGGGAACCCAGCAGTGCCAGGCCGGGCAGGACGATCCCCGGGCCGATCAAGCTGCCCACCAGCACTTCCAGGCGGGTGTGGCCCAGGCTCTCCTTCAGGGGTTTTATGGCAGGCGATGCTGGCCCTGCAGTTGGCGCTGGCTCTGAACTGGGCGCTGGCTCTGAACTGGGCGCTGGCTCTGCAGTGGGCGTTGGCTCTGAAGTGGGCGTTGGCGCTGAAGTGGGCGTTGGCGCTGAAGTGGGCAGTGAAGTTGGCTCTCCAGTTGGCAGCGACCGGGCCTGAAACGGTTCTAGCTGCCGGGCATTGGGCTGGCTCGGCCAGATCTCAGCCGGTAGGCCATTGACGCGCTTGGCGATCAAGCCCGCGTGGTGGCGCACGCCGCTGGCGTCGTAGAGAACGATGAAGGCCACCACCGCCGCCAGGGCAAACAGGGGATCGCCGTAGCCCAGCTGCCAGCCCACCCCGGCGGCGGTACCGCTGATCAGGGCCGCATGGCTGGAGGGCATGCCGCCGGTTTCGATCAGCACCGCCGGTCGCCAGCGTCGATGCAGCACCAATTCAATCGCCAGCTTGGACAGCTGGGCCAGGCCGCAGGCCGCCAGCCCCCAGGCCAAAACGCCATTCTCCAGGCAGGCCAGCAGTGGACTGGCGTCGTGGGCCCCAAGGGTGGCCAGGTTCAGCGGCGATCGGTCGAGGTAAGGCAGGTTGAGGATTGCAGGGCTCAGAGTTGAGGGGGGCAGGGTGCCAGGAGCAGGGAGTAAGGGGATCAACACTGCTGTGGCGGCGGTTATCGCACTCATCGGTCGCGACTGGTGATGTAGTCGGCCAGCGCCAGCAGCGGTGCCAGCTTGCCGTCACCCGCCCCGTCCCCCCAGGGGGCTAGGGCCTGCTTGGCCTCGGCCACCAGGGTGGCGGCCCGCTGCCGGGATTGCTCCAGGCCCAGCAGTTTTGGATAGGTGGTCTTGTCCGCCGTGAGGTCCTTGCCGGCTGTCTTGCCAAGCACCTCGCTGCTGGCCGTCACATCGAGGATGTCGTCGATGATTTGAAAGGCCAGGCCGATGCCGCGGGCGTAGCTCACCAGCGCTGCTTGGAGTGCTTCTGAGGCGCCGCCCACCAGGGCCCCGCTGAGTACGCAGGCCCTTAGCAGGGCGCCAGTTTTATGCAGGTGGATGTACTCAAGGGTGTCCAGGTCCACGTCCTTGCCTTCGCATTCCAGATCCACCACCTGTCCCCCCACCAGGCCGGGTGCGCCGGCCGCCAGGCTGAGTTCGCCCACCACCGCCAGTAAGCGCTCGGCTGGTACACCGGGGCTGCGCAGGGCCACCATTTCGAAGGCGCGGGTGAGCAGGGCATCGCCGGCCAAGATGGCCTTGGCCTCGCCGTAAACCTTGTGATTGGTGGGGCGGCCGCGGCGCAGATCGTCATTGTCCATGGCGGGGAGATCGTCATGGATCAGCGACATGGTGTGGATCATCTCCAGGGCAATGCCGGTGGGCATGGCCAGTTCGCTGTCGCAGCCAGCCAACTCACAGGCCGCCAGGCAGAGGATCGGCCGCAGGCGCTTGCCGCCCGCCAGCAGCGAGTAACGCATCGCTTCCCTCAAGCTCTCGGGCTTCTCTGGCCCCAGGGAGTCGGCCAGGGCCGCCTCCACCCGCAGGCGAGCGGCCTCCAGATAGGCGGGAAAATCGAACTGGATGCTCACCGCCGCTGTCATGAATGGGTTGGCTCTGAGGGGATTCTCTCAGCTCCAGGGCCGCGCTCGGCCCATTTGGCGATAAACGGTTAAGCCCGTTCATAGGGGACCGTAAATATTATGCGATAGCGATTGAATTACTGGCAGATAGATAAGGTAAAAAATTCCACTGGTTCGCGCCGAGGGAAGATTTATGCTGTCTAGGCTCGACATCACTCGCTCGGCGGGAAGGCCAACTTTCGAGGCGCCCTTGGTGATTTCAGCACTTACATCGCCATGGATGGGCATTGACAGGGAAGTAGTCTAACTAACTCTTATTACGGGAAAGCTGGCCCGCCACGGAGCGCGGGACTGCCCTTAAGCAACTGGTTATAAACAGGACGTTCTTGCTAGCCGCGTCTACAGCTAAAAAAACAGGAAACCGTAGGGCATCTCGATAAATTCAAAATCCCTCGGCTCTCGCGGACCCAGAAGCATTGCGGCATCTGGCCTTACCACGACTAGCAGGAGCCAAACGGGCGGTTTTTCGAAATATCCTGTAAGAATTATGCTTAATTTCTTATCGCCCCTGGTTTTTTCGCGGCGCAGCATAAAACCTATTGAAGTCATCGACTAATTCTCCAGGCTGGGTATTCCTAAACTCCCAGGGAATCCCTGAATAACCTGGCCCACGGCAAATGGAGCGATGATGCGGAAAATTTCCTTTTTATTAATGGAATCTAGAGAAATACCAAGGTGCATCGATGCCGCGCCGCGAGCAGCCATGCAGCAACTGGCCTGCCCCTCGCCGGTGAGGAGGTGAGTGAGATGCACTGGATTATAAGCTTTTACTTTTCTCAGCAAGCCATGAATAATTCGCCGATCCGCTGCTCCGGCTCGGCAGACTGGCCGAGGAGCCGGCCTTAGCCGCCAGCATCACCATCGTCCCCGGGAGTCCAGGATGAGCGCTAAGCCTGCCCATCAGAGCAACGACAGCAGCGCCCGCCAGCTGCTTTACCGACCGGCCGCCGCCCGCTTCCACAGCCAACTGGACTGGCTGGACAGCTGGCATAGCTTTTCTTTCGCCGACCACTACGACCCAGCCTGGGTGGGATTTGGACCCTTGCGGGTGATTAACGATGACACGATTAGCGCCGGCCGCGGCTTTGGCTTGCACCCCCACCGGGACATGGAAATCGTGACCGTGATGGTGGAGGGCCAGATCGACCACTGTGACTCCCTGGGCCATAGGCAGGTGTTGCGGGCCGGCGAGCTGCAGTGGATGAGCGCCGGCAGCGGCCTGGTGCACAGCGAGATCAACGGCGGCGAAAGGGCCTGTAGGTTGCTACAGATCTGGATCGAACCCAGCCAGGCCGGCCAGCCGCCAGCCTACGGGCAGAAGCCCTTTGCCATCGGCCCAGACTGGACGCCACTGCTGGATCCCAATGGTGCCGGCGGAGCGCTGATGATTCGGCGGCCGGTAAAACTTTGGCGCGCCCAGCCTGAGGCTGGCAGGTCCCTAGAGCTGCGCATCAGCAGCGGTTGCCAGGGCTGGCTGCAACTAATTGAAGGTAGCGGCAGTCTGCGCCCAAGTGACAGCTCTGGCTCTCCTCAAGTGCCTGCCCAGCTCCAGCTGCAGAGGGGCGATGGCTGCGGTTTCGGATCGACGGCTCTGGATCGGTTCACGGCCGGCGCCAACGGCGCTGACTTGCTGCTGTTCGAGCTGCGCTGAAACCGGTGGAACTGCCAGGGAAGCTTGGGAAAGCCCAAGCCAGGGCAGTGGCTCGCCAAGCATCCCAGGGCAGAACGGGAATGGCAAAGCAGCTAAGGCCTGAATGCCGAAAAATTTGGCGATTTGCCAGAGCCGCCTGAACCAGCAAATCTCTAAGCTGGTTGAACTGTTAAGCCGTTAAAATTACTAAGCTATTAAGATTACTAAGCTATTAAGCTTACTAAGCTATTGGGATTACTAAGCTATTGGGATTGCTAAGCTATTGGTATTACCAAGCTGCTAAAATTATCAAGCTGGTAGAACCGCTAAACCAGTGGAAAGTTTGAAGAGTTTTAGCGATTCAGGGCGGAGGCCGTCAGGGCCCTGGCCTTTGCTGCCGTCGCCATCGCAGCATGGGTTATTCGCGAGTCGCAGGCAGTCGATGCTGGAACCACCCCGCGGCTATCGCACGCTGGCCTGGATTGGCCTAGTTGCCAACATCCTCTCAATTCCTCTGGGCGCCCTGGCCGTGGTGGGAGATCCCCATTGGCGCACCGCCAATATTGTGGTGGGATCGGCTGCGGTGCTGCCCACGGCTGCGGTGGGGATCGTGGCCTCTGTGGCCCTGCTGCAGTGGCGGGCCTGGGGCCAAATTCTGGCAATTGTGGCGCTGTCCCTGAGCTTGGCGGTGGGTCTGCCCTACGCCATCGTGCGCCTGGTCCTGGTGAGCGAGGGCCGGGGGGCCACCGCCGCGGCTTCCATCCTGTTGTCGATCATCAATGTGGCAGTGCTGGTGTTCTGGTGTCGACCATCGATCCGCCGCTACCTCACCTGAAGCCCTGGCCCAAGCTCCAGGCCACTGCGCTCCAGAGCGAAGCCTGAAATCAGCTCACTGGGCCAACTCTGAGCCACATTCGCTGAGCTAGGCGCCAGTGGCGTCCATGCTCCATAAGACACGCTTAGCCCACCTGCTCCCCATCAATCCAGCGTCAATGTAATGCTTTCGGCATTGTATTTTCAGCGTCGTATTTTCAGCCTCTTGCCTTCAGCCTCTTGCCTTCAGGTCACCTCGAAAAAGTTGTCTATTCCGCCCCTGCATGCCAGGGGAAAGCCAAGCATCACTATGCTTTTCATGCCACCAGATCGGGGAGATTTGGGATTTTCGAGCTGCCCTTCGACACCTTGTATTCACTATTGCAATCTTTATCGTTAGAATTTTCGGTATTACAATCCTCGGCGTTGCGATCTTCAGTGTTGCAATCTTCAGCATTATGTTTTAAATGTTATTTCTTCGGGACAATGGCTTCGATGTGATGACAAAGGCGCTGTTCCAAGCACCTGTGGAGCCCTTCTTGGGCGACCATTTTCATTGTCGGACCACGGTCAATGCTACGACCAAGCTCACGGCTAAATGCCAAAGTCAATGATTCCCTGGTTCTGCCCATGGAGCCCTGATTCTGTAACGGTGGTTAGCTGGCAGCGCCAAGATCATCGCGGTTTTCCAGAATTTCCCTTGTGACCTTCTCGGAAGCCATCCTCACCGGGCCATCGGGTGAGATTGGGTCGCTGCGATTGGGTCGCCAAGGGGCCTCCCCAGGGGGGAAAGCCGGCAAGTTGTCGATTTTCCACGGCTTGTCCAGTTTTCAGGGCTTTTCCGGTTTTCCGGGCTTTCTCAGGCCTCGCGAACCACTGAGAAACGAACAAAAACCGCCAGAACTTTACCAAACAACACGAAAACGTTGTGAAGCTTCATGAAAATGCCGCAGAACGACGCCAAGATGTTGTGGAGGTGACAGTTCCCAGCTGGCACATCAGCGAGGATTGCCCCATGCCACTTCAACAACGCGACAGTTTTGCCATGGCCCACGAGCGCCAGTACCGACTGGTGAATGGACAGGGGGAACCCCATCCGGTACTCGACGACCTCTACGAGTCGCTGGAATCCGCCTGGAACGAAGCCACCAGCTGGTGGAGCCAGGAAATTGGCACTTCCCAGGGGCCGATGGAGATCGGCGTGGAGGTGAGCACAGCCTGCGGCGGCTGGCGCACCCTGCGTCATCCAGGCCGCTGAGCGGCCCAGGTGCCGCAGCTGCCCTGCGCCCCGGGCGGCCCGGCCCCTCAGAGCAGGTCGCTCAAGCCGTAGATGCGCAGCGTGCCGAAGCCCAGGGGCGCCGGGCTCGGATTTGGGCCCGCCGGGAAGGCATTCACCTGAAACATGTAGGTGTCGGACTGGGAGGGGTTGTGCCAGGGCTTGAGCATCACCGTTACCGTGCTGCCCGGGGCGATCGGCTCGGGGAAGCTGATACTGAACCGGCGGCTGGAACTATCGAAGCTGGCCGTCACCGGCACCTGGGCGCCCGCCTGGCGCGGCCGACCCAAAAAGGCTTGGGTGCGCTCCACCAGGAAGGGAAACTGCCAGTCGGAGCCCCTGCTTTGCTGAATCGTTAGCCCCCCTAGAGAGGCACCGGCATCTGCCGCCAGCTCCACGGTGAAGAAGTACTCGGCCGAGGGATCGCCCACCGTGGTGTAGTAGCTGAGCAGGTCCACCTTCCAGGGCGGTCGCTGAAAGTAGGTGGCGCCATTTAGCTCTAGGGCGCTGGCCGCTGGGGGCCTGCTCGCCACCGGGGAGGTTTCCAGCAGCAGCCCACCCGCCAGGCAACCAAACCCCAGCAGCCCCAGCCAGGTCCAGCCCGCCAGGGGCCGCCGCCAGGTTTGGCGCTGGCACTGCCGCCGGGGTACTGGCAGGTTTTTGGGCCGATAGGGGAACGCCATCAAAGCTGGTCGCAGTTGCAGCCAGGCTAGGGACGGGGGCCTGGGCTGCCAGCCGCATAACTTGCTCTATACAGAGCCCGATACAGCACCCTCAGAAATTTACCAATACAGAGACCCATGCAGAGACTTGTACAGAGTCTCCATAAATTTACCAATACAGAGCCCTTAGAAAACCCTCCAGAGAGTGTCAAATGCAGGCGCAGATAGGTTCCCTGACAGATCCCAAGTAATTTCTCAAACCATACCTCAATCAATTTCTTAAACCATACCCCACAATCCATTTTCAATCATTTCTTAAACCATGCTTAGTCATCTCAAGTCATCTTAGGTCGTCTCAGGTCGTCTCAGGTCATCTCAAGCTATTTCGAGCTATCTTCAAGCTATCTCAAGCCATTTCTAAAATCACTTCCCAATTCGTTTCCAGTTATTTGTAGCCATTTCTCAGGCCATATACCAACTCAAAGATTGATTTTTGCACTCTAAAAAACAGCTATTTTGGCGACACTACCAGTCGAGTAGATCTGTGACGTCGCTGTTCCATTGGCCGCGGCTCTGGTTTCACAGAGCCTTCTTTGGCATAGAGCGCCGCCGGAGATCTCGATCAACTCTAGATATAAATCTGGACCTGACTAATGCTCCTCCCTGGCGGGCCTATAATGCCTGGTCTGATCGACCTAAAATGAAGGAGGCGGAGGTTGTTGGTAAATTGTTTGTTGGCAAATTGTTTTTTTGGCCAATTACTTGCTTGCTAATTACTTGTTTGCTAGTTAACAGCTAAAAAGACCTGGGGATCCTGATCCCGACGGTGTTGGCTGGGAATTGGAGGCCCGAAGGCGTTTGGATCGGCCGGATCCAAGCGGGCGCTGCTCTCCAGGGCTTGGCGCAATTGGCGGGCAGCATGCAAGGGCATGTCGCGGGGCACGCTGATGCGATCTCGCAGCGCCCGCAGGGCCGCCGCCGTGCCGGCGGGGGGCGCCAGGGCGGTGCCCGTGGCCAGCAGGGTGAGG
>DGYA01000084.1 GCA_002396505.1 Cyanobacteria bacterium UBA5018
TGGACCAGCAGCATCGGCATCATCGGCCTGGCTTTGAACCTGCGGGCATACGACTTCGTATCCCAGGAGATTCGCGCCGCTGAAGATCCTGAGTTCGAAACCTTCTACACCAAGAACATCCTTCTGAATGAAGGTCTGCGTGCCTGGATGGCACCTGCAGACCAGCCCCACGAAAACTTTGTCTTCCCTGAAGAAGTGCTGCCCCGCGGCAACGCTCTCTGATCTCAATCTTGGCTTTATAGTCAGGAAACTTTAATTAATCTATTTAGATTTTAATCCATTTGGATTTGTTTTGCCCCTTGCTCTACAGCTGGGGGCTTTTTGTTGTTTTGCCCCAGGCACCTGATCGCTTGCGGCAGAAAATTTGGCTATACTGATTTGGTCCTGTCAGCAGTGGCGTGGCACTCGGGCTTCGGTTCGGTTGCCGCAGGCGTCGCCGGCTGGCGTTATCCCCCCAGGAGGAGGTGCCCGTGAGTTCCAGTTGTTTCAGCAAGGGTCTGCTGATCGTGGAGAACGCCGGCTGATTCGGCGCCTGATTCCTGATCATTCGGTTCCGCGCTAGAAGCGGACCCGGCGAGAGCCCCCGTAAATCCAGATAACGCCTCAAGCGATTTCTGGATTTACGGGGGCATCGTTTATTTTGGAACATAGTCTTCTAGGAGAATAGTTTTTGCAGGGGCATCGTTTTGGATTATTGGTGCCCTTTGGATTGCCGGTGCCCTTTTGTATCCGTGGTGCCCTTTATTCGCGCGGTGCCCTTTATTCGCTTCGCTTTGGCGATGATGATCGGCCCAGATCGGGCTGCAGTAGCAGTGCCCAGGTGCCCAGGGCGCAGGGGATGGCCAGGGTGGCGATGCGCAGGATCAAGGTGGCGGCCAGGGCCTGGGAGCGCTGGGCTCCGTAGGCCATGGCCAGGCCGATGGCGGTGGCTTCGCTAGTCCCCAGCCCAGCGGGCAGCAGCGACAGCACGCCGCCCAGGCCCGTGGCGGTGCGCATCACGGCGGTTTGCTCCAGGTCCAGCGGTGAGCCCAGGGCGCCATAGAGCCCCATCAACAGGGTCGCTTCCCCCAGCCAGGCCCCAGCCGCCAGCAGGGTGCCCACCAGCAGGGGCCAGGGTTTCATCAGTTGGCGCATCCGCCCCATGGACAGCAGCCCCTCCCGCAGCAAGCGGATCAGCCCAGGCCAGCGCCGCTGCAGGGGCAGCCGCTCCAGGCGGCGTTCCAGCTTGGCCAGCAGCAGTGGATGGGTGAGCAGCCAGCCGCCGGCTCCCAGCACCGTCAGGCCCACCAGCACCGCCACCCCTACCCTCTGGCCCAGGCCCCAGCTCAGTACCAGCAGGGCGCTGGCCAAGTCGGTGAGTCGTTCGGCCAGGGTGATGCCAACTCCCACCTGCAGGGCAAAGCCGTGGCGGCGCTGCAGCCATAGGCCCCGCAGGGCTTCACCGCTGCGGCCGGGGGCGGCGATCAGGGCCAGGCCGGCCCCATAGATGCGGGCACTGGCCGGCCAGGGCAGGGCACAGCCCAGTTGCCGCAGGTAGAACTGCCAGCGCTGAAACAGCAGCAGGTGGCTCCCCAGGGCCACCGCCACCGCCACCAGCCACCACCAGGCGGGCAGGCGGCTGAGGCTGCTGCCGAGATCCTGGATGCCAAAGGCCAACCCGAGGCCCAGGTAGATGGCCAGGGCGGCCACCAGGGCCAGCAGCCAGCGTTGACTCATTTCAACAAAAGAACCAGGGGAAATTCATTTAGGTCAACGGCTTAGAAGTCAAGTCAGGTTACTGAGGCCCATTCCAAGCGTCATATTGTTTTTTGGCTCGTGATGCCTCATTGAAGTTTTTGCATGCGGCTGCCGAGGTCAGTGCCATAGCCCTGTCCATATGTTGTCCGAAGCATAAAAACGACCTTGGCTGGCCATTGTTCACAAACGCTTTGAGGTTCGTCCCATGCGTGGCCGAGCTGATGAATGCCGTAAGCAGCAGTGTGGCTGTGAATGCCCGGTTCACAATCAGAAGCTGTCGATGCACCGGTTGTGGGCTGACAGGCATTGCAGTTCCAGTGGTTGCAGCGGCGAGAATGACTATCGGAATAAAGAAGTAAATTTCGTACCGGCTTGTGATCCTCTGGCTGGAGGCCACTAAAATGGCTAGCGTTATCAGCCAGGCAAGCGCCATGGCAATCGATCCGGCATTGAGGCCAGGGCCGGTGGAATCTTTTTGCCTGGCTGCCAGGAGAAGGCCAGTCAGTGCTGCGCCAATCAAGGCAACCGCTGCAATTGGGTAAGGCGTAAACAGTTCGGAGAGATAGATGCTGATCCCCCCGAATGTGTGTGCTGTGTGATCATTGGTGTGATCGGCGTGCCGGAACATCCAGGAGGGAAAGCCTGTCACGGCTTGCCGCCACCAATTGGGGATGAGTATCTTAAATAAGAATATCTCAAATGCTCCTATGAAAAGTAGTGTTTTAATCAGCGGGTTTTTGCTTTTCGAATTCTCTAAGCTGGCCGAGGTAGCTAGGGCTAGGCCGACATTGATTAAGATCCAGGCCGGTAGGTTGATTAGGTCAATGTCTGGGTGCGCGGCAAATAGCCAAGGAGCTGAAGCTGTGATCAATAGGATGGCGAGCCGTTGGGGGCGTGGATTGCGCAGAAGTCGCAATCTTGATTCGTATGCATGGGGTTGGGCTGGCCGAAGTGCTGCAACTACGGCGATGAAGGCCAGCGGCGAACAAAGCAGAACCTGCTGCTTTGAGAGTGCGGCCAGAAAGAAAAAACAGAGGCCTGTGAGGCTGAGGGCAAAACTGAGAGCTCTGTTTAGGCTCTCTTTGAATGAATAACCGATGCATAAAATGAATAATATCAAGAATAAAGCGCTGATCGCTTCGTGCCGTATCTCGCTGACCGCGACAAGAGTTGCTGACGATAGCGATAGGATCAGGCAGCAGGCGATCGCCAGGGGCTTTCGGATCGACAGCAGCAGGGCTAGCGGGTAGGTCAGGGCCGAGCAGAGTCCGACAAGGAGGGCGTTTTCGATCCTTGCTAAGGCTGTGATGGTTTTTAGTCCAGCCGGCAAAATATTGCCTGCCTGGTCAAGGAGTTGAATCCCCAGCGGGCTCTCAAGGGTGCTGATATTTAATTTGTATGTAAGTGTCCAAAACAGTCCGGGATGATCTGCATAGCTTGGCGCGACGCCCCGTAGTAGTCGCAGTGCCTCTGATGCCCAGAGCATGTCTTGGTCAGGGATTGCGTCGTAGGGTCTGTTGAGGCCATAGAGGCCAACAAGGAATGACGGGGCCATGCAGGCCAGAAGTAGTAGTCCCTCTCCCCAAAAATTGGCCGCTGGCCTGATTTTTATTGTCGCCATTATGTTGGGTGCTTTTATTAGCGTATGAACCGCAGCTTGCGGGCGGCGTAGACGCACATCTGGGCCAGGATCAGGCCTTCCTTCACGTGGGCGATGTTGGAATTGCCATAGCTGCGTTCTTGATAGCGCACCGGCACTTCCACGATCTTGAGATTGAGTTTGCTGGCGCCAAACAGCAGATCGAAATCGCCAAAGGGATCGAAATCGCCGAAGTAGCTACGCCCTGCCTTGAGTTGCTCGTAGTCAGCTTTCCAGATCACCTTGGTGCCGCAGAGGGTGTCCTTGAGTCGTTGGCGCAGCAGCCAGGAAAACACCGCCGCAAAAAAGCGGTTGGCGGCCGTGTTCAGCGGTGGCATGGCGGCATGGCTGCGGGGATACACCAGTCGGCAGCCATTGACGAATTCGCCGCGCCCCTCCGCCATCGCCTGCACAAAGCGGGGTAGATCCTCCGGTCGCACCGTTAGATCCGCGTCGAGGATGATCAGGATCTCGCCGCTGGCCTGCTCGAAGCCCAGCCACACCGCATCGGCCTTGCCCTTGCCGCTCTGGCGCAACCGCTTCAGCTGCAACGGCCCCGAGTAGTTGGCGCAAACCTGTTCAATTCGGGCCCAGGTGTCATCGCTGGAATGGCCCTCCACGAAGATCACCTCGGTGCTGCGGCCCAGGGGCGGCAGTCGCTCGATCGCCGCGGCGATGTTGCCGGCCTCGTTGCGGGCCGGGATCACCACGCTGACGCTGGGCTGGCGCTGCCGCTGTCGCCCTGGCCGGGCCACCAGCCAGTGGGTGAGCCCCAACTGTTCGAATCCCGGCAACTGGCTGAGCCAGCGGTTGGCCAGGGGGGTGAGCAGGGGAATCGAGCGCGGCAGCAGGCAGCGGTGGCCGCCCTTGAGCACCTCCCAGCCGGCCAGATCCAGCAGGTTGGTTACGTCCCGGGGGGTGAGCCAGCTCTCCGGCGGTTGGGGCTGGCGCTGCCTCAGGACTTCGGCGGCCTTGAGCAGCGGTTGCCACAACCAATTGTGAAAACTCACCACCAGCCGCGTGCGCGGATGACAAAAGGCCTCCAGCCGTTCCAGCACCCCCTGCACGTCCTGCAGGGTGTTGAGGGTGTTGGTGAGCAGGATTACATCGAACGGCTCGCTCTCATCGATCGAGGCCGGGCTGATCGTTTCGGCGTCGGCGCAGACGATGCGCAGCTGCGGATGGCGCTGACGGGCGGCTTCTGCCACCTGTGGATCCAGCTCCACACCCACCCCATGGCCGGGATGCACGCTGGCCAGCAGATCCCCGAGCCCACAGCCGATCTCCAGCACCCGTAGCCCCTCGGCCACCAGCAACCGGTGCAGGCGCATCAGGTCGTCGTAGTACACCCGGTTGCGCTGGCGGAAGCGAAGCTGGGTGGCCGATTGGGTCATCGCTTGATCAAGGAGTGGGCCTCGGCCAGGTTCAGCAGCATCACAGCTGCCACGGCTCGCAGGGTGTGCAGGGTGCCATTGGCAGGTGCCAGTTGGGCAGCTTGGTCGAGCGCTGGTTGCGCCGCCCAGGGCTTGAAACGGTAGAGCTGCACGAAGCCCAGGCCCAGCTGGGCGTTGGCATTGGCGGGATCGAGTTTGACGATGCGGCTGAGGCTCAAGGCGGCGGCGGCGGCCTGGCGCTGCAGGGCCTGGGCTAGCGCCAGGGGGTAGAGCAGATCGAGGTTGGTGGGATCCCGCCGCAGGCGGGCCTGCAAAATCGCCTCGCCATCTACCAAATACACCTGCTCGGGGTCCTGTTGGTTGATGCGGCCCACCCGGGCGAACAGTTCATCCAGCTGGCCCTGCCTAAGTAGCTGGCCCAGCTCCAGCAGTTGATCGATGCGGTTGGGCATCGCCGGCCCCTCAGCAGGGTTGGGGGCTGCCGGGCTGGTGGCGGGTGTGAATTTGATCAGCCGGGATTGGAGCGGAATCCGCTGGCCACTGGCCAGCAGCAGGCTGGCCTGGAATTGGGCCGGTAGGGGGGCCTTGCTGGCCAGCCGTTCGCTGATCACCAGGCAGCCGCTGGGCTGGTCGGGGCGCAGCAGGCCCTGGCCGACCCCCCGATCGTGGCCGTCGAGCAGCAACCTCGATCCCCGCAGCAGCCGAGCCGGCGCCACCAGCCGGGTCACAAGCACCCCATCGCCGCCAGCGCCGGCCCTCTGGTCAATTAGCTCCAGCTGCGGCTGCCCCCCGGCGCCACAGGGGGCCGGGGCCACCGTCAGGCTCAATTGGCGCCGCCGATACAGCTCGGCGCCGCTGCCATCGGGCAGGGCCCAGCGGCCGGCGGCGATGAATGCGGGCGAGCGCCTCACCAGTTGGCTGAGCTTTGCCTGGCGCTCGTCGCTCATCACCCCCTGGTCGCCGCCCTTGAGCAGAAACCAGTCGAAGCCGGTCAGGTCTTCTTCCAGGTGATCCAGCGGCGCCAGCGTTTGGCGGGCGGCCACCCGGAACCCTTGGCGGCGGCCCTCCGCCTCCAGGTTGAAGGCGTTGAGAAATTCGCTGTCCGGCAGCACCGCCAGGGTGGAGAGCTGTTGGGGGCTCTGGCGGCGGATCGTGGCCACGATCTGCTCCAGCGGCCATGGCTGTTCCCCTTGGGGAGATGGCTGTTCCCCTTGGGGAGATAGCTGTTTCCCTTGGGGGGCATGGCTCGCAAAGGCGGTGAGGTTGGCACCGATGCCGAACTGACAGGCCAACAGGCCGCTGATGCCCACCAGCACGATCGCCCCCCGCCAGTAGCGCCGCCAGGGGCCCGAACCGCTGCTGGCTCTACTACTGGATCCGCTGTTGGCACCGCTGCTGGCGCCAACGGCGCTCACCAGCCAGGCCAGCAGCAGCAGCAGCTGGGGCAGCAGCGGCAGCACGAAGCGGAAGTCTTTGGTGCTCATCAGGCTGGCCAGCAGCAGGCCCCCCAGGGGGAAGCTCAGCCACCAGGCCAGGCGCCAGCGTCCCTCAGCGTTGGCCGGCGGCCGGTCTCCCTGGCGCCTCAGCCAGCTGTTTCGCGGTAAACCGCCCTGCAGCCAGCGATCCAGCAGCCAGCCGGCCAGCACCAGCCCCACCAGGCTGGCGCCGGCCATGGCGGGCAGCAGCTTGGGGTAATAGAGCCAGCCGGCCAGGCTGTTGGGCTCCAGCCCCTCCTGGTAGAGCACCCCCCAGCGGCGGGCGTTGTTCACCGTGCTCACAATTGTGAGCCAGTTCTGGCCGATCCAGCCGCCGGCCACCAGCCAGGCCAGCCAGGCGGCCAGCAGCCCCTGGGCGGCCAGCCACCAGCGGCCCCGCAGCAGCTGCTGGGCCA
>DGYA01000095.1 GCA_002396505.1 Cyanobacteria bacterium UBA5018
CAGTTTTCCCTGTCGCCTGACACCCAGCAGCACCAGCCGGCCGCAGGTGCTGCTGGGGCAGCTCAGGGCCATCGCCCTTTTCGTTAGCGCCCGGCGCACCAAGCCATTGCCGTGGCAGCTTCCCCAGGGCTGACTTTGGCGCCAGTCGGGCGGCCAGAAGATTCTTGCCGGTATCGATGTCGCGATCGTGATACAGGCCGCAGCCCCTGCGTCAGGAAGTTGTCCACCCCAACGCGGCTCTCGGCTGGGGGGAGCTGCTGGATGGTGTGATCGCCCGGCTGGCGAGAGCGACACCGTCATGGTGGGAGGCTTGCAGGCCTCGGAACCACTTTCCATAGCGACAACGGAAGGCCGAGCTGCTGAACTCAGCGAAGCCGCCGTTGCGCTTTTTTTTGAATGTTGGGTACTTGACCCGCTTGAAGATGCAGTTGTAAAACGCCGTCTCCAGCGTGCCGCAGCGTCTGCTACAGCGTCTGCTGCAGCGGCACGCTGGAGACCTCGTTGAGGAACACAAGATCGTCCTGTTTCTTCCAGGCCGCGAGCATGGCACTTGCCTGAAGACAGGAGATCGACTGGCTCTCAGTCGCCCAGGCCGCCCGCAAGGCACAGCAATCGTCCCAGTGGCCGACTTTCCGCCGGCGACGCTTGGCATGGGTTGACGATGCAACGCTATATGTATATAATAAAAACTTTGAACATACAATGAAACATGTCCAATCCTCTGCTTGGCAGCGAAAGTTGATAATCGGCAATGCTTTTGGCCCTAACAAGTTAGCATCCCTGTGTTTTGTGAAATATTTGACTTCTTGATTCAGCATCAGTGGTCTTTGCAGGGACTCCGGCTGTATATCTCGACTTCATGAACCTTCGGATATTCAGGTTATTCCTTAGCCATTGTTCCTTAGACGCCAACCTGGACTTCACCGATCGCCTGGATCAGTTCACCCCGAATCACCGCATGATGGCTAGCTGGGTTGTTTCTAGCGGCATGCGCTTAAGCTATGTAATTGCCATGAAAAGTCACCTGGGGCTATTGGCCATCTTTCGCTTGATCAAAAGACCATCTAACATCAAAGGAATTGTCACCACGGAGGATGAGGCATTCCATCGCATTAAGCAGAGCAATCCTGGGCTATTGATCTGTAGCGATCAACTAGCCGAAGGGAATGGTTTTTCCCTCTGCAGAAGAGCAGTGAAGGCCGTCGGCGATTTAAAGGTGCTCATGGTGCTCACAGGCGATGGCGCGGATGTCGCTCTCGCCCTGGAAAGCGGAGCCATGGCGGTGGTATGCGAAGAGGACTTTTTGTCCCCAGAGTTGGAAGTGATGCAGTCTTTGCTAGCTGCTGTCAACAGCAATTATTACATCTCCAGTCGCGCAAGATCCCGCATGCAAAATCCTGATTCTCTTGTTGAATCACCTAACGCGCTGACGTTAAGAGAGAAGGAAGTCCTGGTGCTCATGCTCAAGGGCTGCTCCGATCAAGATATTTCAGAGCAATTAAGCATCTCCATCCATACCGTCAAGGACTACGGAAAAAGTATCCGAAAGAAATATCAGGTAAAGTCTCGCTTGCAGCTGATCAGCTCGCTGCTCGCTCGCAATTTGCAAGCGAGCTCCCGCAGCGATGCAGCCTCGGAAAAATAGAGTTCATTGGCATGATTGCGGTTCTGTTCTGCCAGGTTAGCAGTAATTTGGGGTGATCGTGATCCAATCCATTATCCCACCCATTATTGTTATGACTGAACAGACAATTAAAAAACCCCCGGCTCTGCCGGGGGTTAGGGGTCCCTCAAGGTGAGGGCAAGGAGCTGAGGATCAGCCGAACTTGCCGGAGGTGGAAGCGATCAGGAAAGCGGCGTAGGTAAGGATGTAGCCAATTGTGAAATGGGCCAAACCAACTACGCGTGCTTGCACAATCGAGAGAGCCACAGGCTTGTCACGCCAGCCCACCAAGTTGGCGAGCGGGGTGCGCTGGTGAGCCCAAACGATGGTTTCGATCAGCTCCTGCCAGTAACCACGCCAGGAGATCAGGAACATGAAGCCGGTTGCCCACACCAGGTGGCCAAACAGGAACATCCAAGACCAGACGGCAAGGTTGTTGGAGCCGAAGGGGTTGTAGCCATTGATCAGCTGGGAGCTGTTCAGCCACAGGTAATCGCGGAACCAGCCCATCAGATAGGTGCTGGATTCGTTGAACTGAGCCACGTTGCCCTGCCAGATGGCGAGGTGCTTCCAGTGCCAGTAGAAGGTGACCCAACCGACGGTGTTGAGCGCCCAGAAAACAGACAGGTAGAAGGCATCCCAGGCCGAGATGTCACAGGTGCCGCCACGGCCGGGGCCGTCGCAGGGGAAGGAGTAGCCGAAGTCCTTTTTATCGGGCATCAGCTTGGAACCCCGGGCATCCAGAGCGCCCTTGACCAGGATCAAAGTGGTGGTGTGCAGACCAAGCGCGATGGCGTGGTGCACTAGGAAGTCGCCAGGGCCGATGGGCAGGAACAGGTCGCTGCTGCCGTTGATGGCATCCATCCAGCCGGGCAGGTAGGCGGCACCGGTGGTGCTGGCGGCGCTACCGGCGTTGGAGAGCAGTACATCCATGCCGTACATCGCCTTGCCGGAAGCGGCTTGGACGAATTGGGCAAAAACGGGCTCCACCAGGATCTGCTTCTCGGGGGTACCGAAGGCAACTACGACGTCGTTGTGGACGTATAGGCCCAGGGTGTGGAAACCGAGGAACAGGGACACCCAGCTCAGGTGGCTGATGATCGCTTCTTTGTGCTCGAGCATCCGGCCAAGAACGTTGTTCTTGTTGGCCTCGGGGTCGTAATCACGAATGAAGAAGATCGCACCGTGGGCGAAGGCACCGCACATCAGGAAGATGGCGATGTACTGGTGGTGGGTGTAAAGCGCAGCCTGCGTTGTGTAGTCCTTAGCGATAAACGCATAGGAGGGCAACGCATACATGTGCTGGGCCACCAAGCTGGTCACAACTCCCAGGCTGGCCAGGGCCAGACCGAGTTGGAAGTGCAGCGAATTGTTGATGGTGTCGTAGAGGCCCTTGTGGCCTGCGCCCAGGTCACCAGGGGTTCCCTTGGGGGGATTGTGGGCATCCAGGATCTCGCGGATCGAGTGGCCAATACCGAAGTTGGTCCGGTACATGTGGCCAGCGATCACGAAGATGCAACCGATCGCCAGGTGGTGGTGGGCGATGTCGGTGAGCCAGAGCGCCTCGGTCTGGGGATGGAAGCCACCCAGGAAGGTGAGGATCGCGGTGCCAGAGCCCTCGGTGCTGTTGAACACCTGATAGGCGGTATCAGGGTTCTGGGCGTAAACGCCCCAATTGCCGGTGAAGAAAGGCGCCAGACCTGCGGGGTGGGGCAGTACGGAGAGGAAGTTGTCCCAACCGACGTGCTGACCGCGCGACTCGGGGATGGCGACGTGGACCAGGTGACCGGTCCAGGCAATTGAGCTGAAGCCGAACAGAACTGCCAGGTGGTGGTTCAGACGGGATTCAGCGTTTTTGAACCAGGCCAGGGAAGGCCGGAACTTGGGCTGCAGATGTAGCCAGCCGGCGAACAGGGCCCAAGCCGACAGGATCATCATGAAGATGGAACCCTGATACAGCTCGGCGTTGGTGCGCATACCAATCGTGTACCACCAGTGGTACAGACCGGAATAGGCGATGTTCACAGGTGAGGAAGCGCCCGCTTGGGTGAAGGCGGCAATAGCGCCCTGACCGAAGTGGGGATCCCAGATCGCGTGAGCGATGGGACGGATGTGCAGAGGATCGGCGACCCACTGCTCAAAGTTGCCCTGCCAGGCGATATGGAACAGGTTGCCCGAAACCCAGAGGCCAATGATGGCCAGGTGTCCGAAGTGGGTGGAGAACAGCTTTTGGTAAAGCCGCTCCTCGGTCATGCCGTCGTGGCTCTCGAAGTCGTGAGCCGTAGCAATGCCGTACCAGATTCGGCGGGTTGTCGGGTCCTGTGCCAGACCCTGGCTGAACGAAGGAAATTTCGTTGCCATTGGGAAAGGTCAGGTAAGGTCAGCCGACCGCAATAATGCGGGCCAAGAAGAAGGACCAAGTGGTCGCGATACCGCCCAAAAGGTAATGGGCGACACCGACGGCACGGCCCTGGGTGATGGAAAGCGCACGGGGTTGGATAGCCGGCGCCACCTTCAGCTTGTTGTGAGCCCAGACAATGGACTCGATCAGTTCTTGCCAGTAGCCGCGGCCGCTGAACAGGAACATCAGGCTGAAAGCCCATACGAAGTGGGCACCCAGGAACATCAGGCCATAGGCACTGGAGCTCGAGCCGTAGCTGTTGATCACCTGTGCGGCTTGCGCCCACAGGAAGTCACGCAGCCAACCATTGATGGTGATGGCGCTCTGGGCGAAATTGCCATTGGTGATGTGGGAAACGGAGCCGTCAGCATTGACGGTTCCCCACACGTCGCTCTGCATCTTCCAGGAGAAGTGGAAGATAACAATCGACAGGGAGTTGTACATCCAGAACAGACCCAGGAACACGTGGTCCCAAGCTGAAACCTGGCAGGTACCGCCACGGCCGGGGCCGTCGCAGGGGAAGCGGAAGCCCAGGTTCGCCTTGTCTGGAACGAGGCGGGAGCTACGCGCATAGAGCACGCCCTTCAGCAGGATCAGCACGGTGACGTGGATCGTGAAGGCGTGGATGTGGTGAACCATGAAGTCGGCCGTTCCCAGGGGGATCGGACCAGCGGCCACCTTGCCACCAACGGCTACGACGGCGCCATTGAACACTTCGCTAACGCCGGCGAGGGCATTGGGAGCGGTATTGCCAGCGGCGGCGGCATGCAGGCCTTGGATCCATTGGGCGAAGATCGGCTTCAGCGCAATGGCCGAGTCACTGAACATGTCCTGGGGGCGACCCAGGGCACGCATGGTGTCGTTGTGGATATAGAGGCCGAAGCTGTGGAAGCCCAGCCAAATGCACACCCAATTGAGGTGGCTGATCAGAGCGTCGCGAGCCTTGAGCACCCGATCCAGCACGTTGTCGATGTGCTTGGCGGGGTCGTAATCGCGAATCATGGCGATGGCGGCGTGGGCACCGGCACCGACAATCAAGAAGCCGCCAATCCACACGTGGTGGGTGAAAATGGACAGCTGGGTGGGGTAATCAATCCCGATATAGGGATAGGGGGGCATCGCATACATGTGATGCGCCACGATGATGGTCAAGGAGCCGAGCAGAGCCAGGTTCACGGCGAGCTGGGCATGCCAGCTGGTGGTCATGAACTCAAACAGGCCGTCGTGACCCTTGGGTGCGGGGAAGAGCAGGGGATCGCCCTTCTGGCCTTCCAGGATCTCCTTGATGCTGTGGCCAATGCCCCAGTTGGTGCGGTACATGTGACCGGCCACGATGAACAGCACCGCAATCGCCAGGTGGTGATGGGCGATGTCTGTCATCCATAGGCTGCCGGTAACGGGATTCAGCCCACCTTTAAAAGTGAGGAAATCGCCGTAGGCAGCCCAGTTGCCGGAGAAGAAGGCACCGGTGCCCGCTCCGAAACCTGGGAACAGCTGGGCCAGGAGGTCTTGGTTGAAGAACTCGTGGGGCAGCGGGATATCGGCCACAGAAGCAATAGCCTTGCCGTTCAGCGCCAGGGGCTTGCCGGCGTCGATGGCATCGAGAAGCTGGTTGGTGGGCAGGGACACATGCAGAAGGTGTCCTGTCCAGGAGAGGGAACCCAGACCCAGCAGACCCGCCAGGTGGTGGTTGAGCATCGACTCAACGTTCTGGAACCACTCCAGCTTCGGAGCAGCTTTGTGGTAGTGGAAAACGCCGGCATTGAGCATCAGGCCGGCCATGACCAGCGCACCGATGGCGGTGGCTAGCAGCTGGGTTTCATTGGTGAAACCCCAGGCTCTCCAGACGTGGAAGAGACCAGAGGTGATCTGAATTCCGTGGAATCCGCCACCCACATCGCCATTGAGGATCTCCTGGCCAAAGATTGGCCAAACCACCTGAGCCGAAGGCTTGACGTGCAGGGGATCGGCTAACCAGCCGGAGTAGTTGGAGAAGCGGGCGCCATGGAAGAAGGCACCGCTCAGCCAGATGAAAATGACGGCCAGGTGGCCGAAGTGAGCAGAGAAGATCTTGCGAGAGACCTCTTCAAGGTCGCTCGTGTGACTGTCGAAATCGTGAGCGTTGGCGTGGAGGTTCCAAACCCAAGTGGTGGTTTTGGGACCTTTGGCGAGGCTGCGATCGAAGTGTCCGGGCTTGCCGAACAGCTCGAAGGAAACCGGAACGGGGTTCCGGTCAACTACAACCTTTGCCTTCTCCCCACGCTCTGGTGGGCTGATGGTCATCGAGAGGTTCCTCGAGGGACGGAGTCGAGGTGGAGGTCCACCCCTGGTTGTGTGGGCCCCATGGAGGGAGACGGTCGAAACCGGCACCACGGCCATGGTCACCAGCGGGAAGGGGCGCCGCGAAACCGCGAAACCGCTTGCCACAACTGGGGCTTTGGGGCCCCAGGTAGGGGACCGCTGGCCGAAGTATAAGGGCCATGTTCAAGCCCTTTGGGGCTGGAGTTACAAAGGTTCAACCCCGGCGCATGCCAGACCACCACTGGGGTTTGCTTGGCGGACACAGACAGATTGAGCAGGCATCTTTATGAAGGCTGATTAACAGCAAATATCGGCAATTACCAGATGAAATAAACAGGCCATGGCTATCTGGGCCTGCTAGCAGAATGAAGCCAGCACCCCCGGCCCCGGGCAAGGAGTGAGCATCGAGACCGCCATTCAGGCCTCCACTGAGGCCGCCATCGAGAACGCCATTCAGGCCTCCACTGAGGCCCTCATTGAGGCCCCCGTTGAAGCGGCCATTGAGGCCTGCAGCAAAACTGTGCCACTGGGGGGCCGGCGCCCTGGCCGCTCCCCAGCCTTGATCCCCTGGTTGATTAGCGCGCTGCTCGGGGTTTGCTTACTGGTGATCGGCGGTTGCCGCGCCAGCGAGCCGACCGCCAATTCCGATCTGTTGGCCACCACCGCCCCGGCCGGCCGCCTCCAGGAGGTGTCGCCGCCGCCGGCCGTGCAGCAATTGGCGGCGGCCCTGGCCGAGCGCTCGCCCCAGCTGCAGATCGAGGCGCCAACTGCCGACAGCCTTTTGACTGGCGGTGACTGGCAGTTGCGCTTAAGGCTGCGCGACTGGCCGCTGGTGGATGCCGGACCCCTGGGCATCGGCCCCCATCTGGCGGTGCAAATTGACGACCAACCGCCGCTGCGCATCAGCGATCACCGGCCCAGTGGCCAAGGCGATCAGTTGCTGATCAGCCTGCCGCCCCTAGCGCCGGGCAGCCACCGGATCACCGCCTACGCCGCCCTGCCCTGGGGCGAAGCGGTGAAGGATCCGGGCGCCACGGCCAGGCTGCGGTTGCACGCGGTGGCCGCTAATCGCCTATCCCTACCGGCGCCAGGCAGCCCCGAATTGATTCCTGTTAGTCCAGCTGAATTGGGTGGCAGTGAACCGTTGCTGCTGGATTGGCTGCTCTACGACGCACCCCTGCAACATCTACGGCAGGGCGATGACAGCTGGCGGCTGCGGGTGAGCATTAATGGCGACAGCTTTCTGGTGGATCAAAACGCCCCCCTGTGGCTGCGGGGCTGGCACCAGGGCAGCAACGCCCTGCAATTGGAACTAGTTGATGGCCGGGGCGAACCCCTCAACCCCCCATATAACAGTCTTGTGCGCCAGGTAACCCTGGCCGGCGGTCCGCCTCCCCGCTGGTTGGGGGCGCGGCTCAGCAGCCAGGAGCTGGCGGTGTACCTGGGTCAGATCCCTTCAGAAGCTTTGGCGCCAGCAAATCGCCCAGCAGCACCAAAAAATGGCGCTGCTGGGGCCGGCAAGCCCTTGGCGAAGCCAGGCGCATCGACCGATCAAAATGACCTCCCGGCCGATGCAGCCAAGGCTGGGCTGCCAGCGGCCGCAAAAGTAGACACTGCAAACGCAGGGGCCGCAAAAGTAGATGCCGCAACAGCAGAAGCCGCAAAAGTAGAGGTTGCAAAAGTAGATGGTGCAACAGCTGATGCCGAAGCAACTCTCGCAGACTCGCTGGGGGACGAGGAAGATATAGCGGAAATTTTTGATGCCAATACCAATACCAATACCAATACCAATACCAATACCAGCCCCAATACAGATCAGGCGGAGTCGATCACGGCAAACGCCATCCCGCTTGGAAAAAGCGCTCCACCAGCCAGCCGGCCCGAACCCAGCCAGGCCAGCCCCCATGAAGCAGCCGATGTCAACAGGGCAGACAATCATCCAGTCGACACAAGCGGCGATACAGCCGCCAATGCAGATATCGACGCTAGTAAGTATATAAATATGGATGTAGACGCGGAAGCCGATGCCGATGCGAGTAGCGATGCAGATGTAGCCAACCAGGCTGAAGTAGATGCCGCACCAATCGCCACTGCGGTTGCCAGGCCTGCCATTGACCAATCCAAGACCCAGCGGTCCGAGCCGCAGCAATCCCAGCCGCAGCCCCAGTGGTCCGAGCCGCTGCAACCCCAACCAGAGTCAGCGCCTCCAGAGCCAGTTTCTGGCCAAGCCGCGCAACTACAAATCGATCCAGCTCTTGCTGAACCAGAATTTTCCACACCAGAACTTTCTGAGCCAGCACTAACGAAACCAGCCCTGGCGGATCGCCTGATCGATCGTTTGATCGGCCGGGATTGGGCCGCTGCCCCAGAGCAAAAGCAGGGGGATGCGGACCAGGCGGCCAGCGACTCGGCCGCCGGTGGTGGACCCCTTGGGGCCCTGCGCCGCAGACTTGCGCGGTGAACAGTTCCCCTAACCAGCCCTCCCATCAGTGGGCTAACCATTCGGCTAACCAGCCAGCGGGCCCGATCTGGGGCCTGGGATTTAGTGCCGCTGCCAACGGCCTGTTGAGCCAACTGCTGCAGGGCGGCGTGGTGGACCAACTGGTGAGCGGCGGCGCCAGCCCCTCGGCCAGCGAAACCCTGGCCAGCGCCTGGCTCCACAGCGCCGGCTTCGTGGTGGTGGGGGCCACCGGGCTGGTGACCCGGCTGATTGCCCCCCTGTTACAGGACAAGCGGCGCGATCCGGCCGTGGTGGTGGTGGATCCGCTGGGGCGCTTCGCGATCCCCCTGCTGGGGGGCCATGGGGCCGGCGCTGAGGCCCTCAGCCAGCGGGTGGCGGCGCTGCTGGGGGGCACCGCCGTGCTCAGCGGCGCCAGCAGTGGCAGTGGCCGGTTGGCCTTGGATGCCTTCGGCAGCTGGTGGGGCTGGCGCCGGGGCGGCGGCGACTGGGACGCCCTGA
>DGYA01000128.1 GCA_002396505.1 Cyanobacteria bacterium UBA5018
GGCTGTTTCAGTTGGAGGGGCAGGCGGTGCTGGGGGATCGGCCCCTGAGCGCAGCCGAGCTGGCCAGCCTGGAGCGAGCGGCCGCCTTGAAGCGGCCGCTGGTGCGGTTGCGGGGCCAGTGGACCCTGGTGGATGCGGCGGCGGTGGCCGGCCTGCTGCGCCTGGCCGGCCAGCGCTCGGAGGCCAGCGGCACAGACCTGCTGCGCAGTGCCCTGGGCCTTGGCAAACTGGAGCTGCCGCCGGAGCTGGAGCTGGCGGGGGTGGAGGCTTCCGGGCCGCTGGGCAGCCTGTTGGCGGGCGATCTGCACCAGCGCGCCGAGGCTCTGCCCACCCCGGAGGAGTTCAGGGGTGAGCTGCGGCCCTACCAGCAACGGGGCCTGGGCTGGCTGGTGTTTCTGGGCCAACTGGGGCTTGGGGCTTGCCTGGCGGATGACATGGGCTTGGGCAAGACCGCCCAGCTGATCGCCTCCCTGCTGGCCGATCCGCTGCAGGCGCCCACCCTGGTGGTGGCGCCGGTGACGCTGCTGGGCAACTGGCGGCGCGAGCTGGAGCGATTCGCGCCCAACTTGGTGGTGGGGTTGCACCACGGTCCGCAGCGGCCGCGCACGGCGGCGACGCTGCGGCGGGCGGTGCAGGATCTCGGCCCCGGCGGTGTGCTGCTCACCAGCTATGGCGTGCTCAGCCGCGACGCCGCCGCCTTGGCGGGCCTGGGCTGGGGCCGGTTGGTGTTTGACGAGGCTCAGCAACTGAAAAATCCCTACACCGCCATGGCTCGGGCCGCCGCCGGCTTGGGCGGCGAGCGCCGGGTTGCTCTCACCGGCACGCCGGTGGAAAACCGCCTTCATGAACTTTGGGCCCTGTTGAATTTGCTCAATCCAGGCCTGCTGGGCAGCCTGGCCCAGTTCCGCCAGCGCTTCTCCCTGCCGATCGAGCGCGACCAAGACGCAGCGGCGGCCGAGCGGCTGCGGGGCCTTACGGCCCCTTTTCTGCTGCGGCGCCTCAAGAGCGACCGCTCGATCCTGCCCGACCTGCCGGGCAAGATCGAGCAGACCGAGCTCTGCCAACTCAGCGAGGAGCAGGCCACCCTCTACCAGGCGGTGGCCGATGAGCTTTTGGAGCAGGCGGAAGCCAGCGAGGGCATCGAACGCCAGGGCTTGGTGCTGGCGGGTCTTACGCGACTCAAGCAGGTGTGCAACCATCCCGCCCACTACCTCGCTGACGGCAGCGACCTGGCCGGCCGCTCCGGCAAGTTGGCCCGCTGTGAGGAGCTGATCGACGCAATCCTCGAAGCCGGCGAAAAGCTGCTGCTGTTTACGCAGTACACGAGCTGGGGCGAAAGGTTGGCGGCCCACCTGGCCCGTCGCTGCGGCCGCGATCCCCTCTGGCTGCATGGGGGCCTGGGCCGCAGCCAGCGCGACCAGCTGGTGGCCCGTTTCGGCGAGGTCGATGGGCCGCCGGTATTTTTGCTGTCGCTCAAGGCCGGCGGCACGGGCTTGAATCTCACCGCCGCGTCGCATGTGATCCACTACGACCGCTGGTGGAATCCCGCGGTGGAGGATCAGGCCACCGACCGGGCCCATCGCCTCGGCCAGCTGCGTTGCGTGCATGTGCACAAGTTGGTGTGCGGCGGCACTGTGGAGGAGGGCATCGATGCCTTGATCCAGGGCAAACGGGAGCTGGCGGAGCGGGTGGTGGCCAGCGGCGAGCAGGCCCTCAGCCGCCTCTCAACAGACGAATTGCGCGAGTTGATCCGCCTGCGGCCGTCGGAGGGGAGGCGATGACAGCTGCAGGTGGATCGGCCCGGAAGGGCCAGCGGCAACCCCGTAAAGGCCAAGAACCCCTGGCCAGCCAGTGGTGGTCGCAACGGTTCACCGCGGTGCTGGAGGGCTATGGGCTGGGACCGCGGATGGAGCGGGGCCGGCGCTATGCCCGCGGCGGCCGGGTGACGGATTTGATCGTGAAGGCGGGCCGGTTGGAGGCCCGGGTGCAGGGTTCGCGGGCCAGGCCCTACAAGGTGAGCCTGCGCAGCCAGGCGGCCAGCAAAGCCCAATGGCGCGAGCTGGAGCAGCTCTTCTCCACCCGGCTGGGCTGGGCCGCCCAATTGCTGGCCGGCGAGCTGCCCACCAACCTGGAGGCAGCCTTCTCAGAAGCCGGTGTGGCCCTGTTCCCGCGCCGCTGGGAAGACCTGCAGGTGCGTTGCGGCTGCCCGGATATTGCCGAACCCTGCAAACACATCGCCGCAGTGCTCTATGTGTTTGCCCACCAACTTGATGACGATCCCTGGCTGCTGCTGGCTTGGCACGGCCGCGATCGCCAGACGCTGCTGCAGGCGCTGCAGCAGGGGGCCTCGGGGCAGGGGGGCAGCGGCAGAGCTGGGGGCGCCAAAGCTGGCGGTGATGGGCTTGGTTCAGAAGCTGAATCGTTGCCGCCCTGGTGGCCAGCGGGATTGCGATCAAGGCCCGATCCGCGCCTCCAGCCCCCTGATCCCCTGCCCCCAGATCCGCCCGAGCGGGCGCTGCAACGATTGGGGCCCCTGGAGCTACCCGGGGCGCCGCCGGATTTGCAGGAGCGCTTGGCGGAGTTTTATAGGCGGTTGGTGGCGGAGCCACCTACAGGAGCGGGGCCCTATTGACCTCCGCAGCCCAGTGGACATTGTGTAGCGCACGGAACATGTGGTTATCGGACCCGTGAACCACGGTTATCTTGAGCTGGTCTGTCGCGAGACCGTATGCGGGATCAGGGCTATCAAAGACCTGCCGAGGCCAGTTCGCAGTGGTTAACGGAAAGGACTGGCTCACATGCCCTGGTTAACGGAACCACCTAATAAAGCGTTGGGCGTCACAAGACACTCCACTGACTATCCGATGCCAGTAACCTCAATTCCTCGCCTGTTCAAGTACATGTCTGCGAGCCGGCTGATGGCAATGCTGAAACAGCCGTCCATTCGGTTCACACAGCCAAGCGCACTCAACGACCCATTCGAGTGCCACCTGACATTTGATCGCAAGGCGCTGCTCGCTGATTACCGAAAGTCTCGCGGCAATCACGAGCCAGGCATCAGCCTGGAAAGATTGGATCAGGCAGTCGCCATGGCGGAAGATCAGCTAGTGATTGATGCACTACTCCACTACAGAGAGCGACGAAACAGCCTAGGTATTGTGTCGCTGTCGGAAGATCCTCTGCAACTACTGATGTGGGCACACTATGCAGATGAGCATCGGGGCGCAGCAGTCGAGCTTGATATAACACACAATTCTCTTCTCTCTCGATCTGATGGTGGTGATAAGTACTCGGACATCCGAAAGGTTGAGTACACGCAGCAGAAGATATCTGGTCTTCCATGGCCTGAATCTATCGTCAGGGTACTCTCCACAAAATCAACCGACTGGTCCTACGAACGTGAGTGGCGTCTCATTCGGACCCTTAACTTGACCCGGGTGGCCGCAGACCGGTGACTTTCAGGAAAGGTGTCA
>DGYA01000045.1:0-419 GCA_002396505.1 Cyanobacteria bacterium UBA5018
ACTCCGGCCCATTATCCATGCGGATATGGGTTGGGGCTGGAAACTTGCTCAGCAGTTCCTCCAAAGTGTCGATTACATCGACTGCTTTGCATCTTCTGCCGACACGAATTGGCAGGGCCATGCGACTATATTCATCAATGACGTTGAGAAACTTGAGCTTTCTTCCGTTCATGGTCTCGTCAAACTGAAAGTCGATTGCCCAGACGTGGTGTGGGTACTCGGCCCGTAACAGCTCCCTGGAGCCGCCGGCGGCTTGCGCAAGCTTTCGTTTGCGAGTCGTAGGCCGTTGTAGGCTTTCTTCACGCCAAAGCCGTTGCACCCGCTTGTGATTTACCTCCCAGCCCTCGCGCCGCAGCAGCTGGTACGCCTTGCGGCGGCCCCATCGAACATGGGGCCTGGCAATCTCGCGCAGACGTAGG
>DGYA01000045.1:699-908 GCA_002396505.1 Cyanobacteria bacterium UBA5018
GCTCGGACACCCGGAATCGCTCGCAAAGGACCGTGACGGCCCTGCGACGGCGTTCCGGGCTCAGAAGTTTCCCTCGGCAAGCTCCTTGAGCATTGCTTTGTCCAACTCGGCATCGGCCAGCAATCGTTTGAGTCGGCTGTTCTCCTGCACGAGTTCCTACTGCTTCGCAGAAGCCTTGCGGCTAGAGCCGCTTGGCCTCTGTGGCTTTC
>DGYA01000045.1:1310-31883 GCA_002396505.1 Cyanobacteria bacterium UBA5018
GGATCAGTTTCCGGGGCCCACGTCACCTCCACCAGCAGCCACTGAAACGGGGGCCCATGGATCAGGGTGCGGCTGAGACGAAGAAAGTCGTCGTGGCACGGTCCGGGGAGCTGGCGGGCTTCAGCCAGCCTTGCTTGCTCGATCGCGAAGGCAGAACGCACCATGGTGGGTGGAAGGGGTTCCGGCTCAGCCGCCTGCCGCCCCGTAGCCCTCCAGGGTGCGCACCACCGGATGGCTGCGGCGCCAGGTGCCGTCGTTGTATTGCAGCAAGGCCAAGCGATGCAACAACTGCTGCGCTTGTTCGTCGTTGCCACCATCGGCAGGGTTGCTGTCGATCGTCTTGAGCAAGACGTAATCCGCCAGCTTGAGGAAATAGCGATAGTCGGCCGCCAGTTTTTCAATCGCCGTTTGCACCACGCTGGCATCAATCCGATCCTCGGCCAGCTCACAGCAGAGTTTCAGCAGACGCAACAGCTCCCGTGGATGGCCGCCGCTGAACTCCACCAAGCGATCCACCTCAGCATCGCTCGCAAACAAACAACGGTCGGCTCGCAACAGCAGCAGCTGGCGCATCGTTTTCCATCCGGCTTCAAAGGGGCGGCCATCTCGCTCGTACAGCTTCATCATCGGCAAGACAATATCGGCATCGAGCTTGCCGCCGAGACGCCCGTCGTACTTCAAATGCAGCGGCGCCGTATAGATCACCAGGGTTGCGATGGCCAGCAACTGCTCCGCATCCTGCACGAAGAATTGCTGGGTATCTTCGCCGCGCATCTTGTCGGTGCCATCGATCAGAAACAGCAGCCGCTCGGCGCTGGCGGGATCCCAGCCAAACTTGCGCGCCAGGCGAGTGAAGGTTTTTTCGCTGCCCCGCGCCTCATGCGAATCCACATATCTGGGATCCTGATCGGACAACGCCTCGTCGTACTCAATTTTTTGCAGTACTTCGAGCAGGTGGCTTGAGGGTTGATAGTCCATCAATCGCGTCCACCAAAAGCAGACTAGTTGGGCTCAGCCGTTCTCCTGCAAGCCCTTCAGCGCCGCCAGCAGGCTGGCCGGGCTCTGGGGATCCACCATCAGCACGCTGCCGGCGGGGGCATTCACCAACTTCTCGCCCATGGCCATCCAGTCCTTGGCCAGCAGCAGCCTGAGGCTCTCGGCGGCTGCCGGGTGGGCTTCGATCACCGTCGCCAGCTCCTTTGCCGCTGCGGCCCGGGCCTGGGCCAGCAGCAACTGCTGCTTGGCCTGGGCGTCGGCCTCCAGCAGCAGGGCCTCCTGCTTGGCCTTGGCATCGAGCACCAGGGCCTCGGCCCGGCCCCGGGCGGCATTTACCTGGGATTCCCTCTCCCCCTCGGAGCGGAGCACCGCCGCCCGCTTCTCCCGCTCGGCAGTCATCTGCTGCTCCATCGCCTGCTGCACCCCCTTGGTGGGCTTGATATCCCGCAGCTCCACCCGGGTCACCTTCACGCCCCAGGGGTCGGTGGCCTGGTCCAGTTCCTGCAGCAGCGCCTCATTCACCTCGGAGCGGGTGGTGAAGGTTTGATCGAGATCGAGCCTGCCCATCTCGGCGCGGATCTGGGTGAGCACCAGGTTCACCATCGCCGCCTGCAGGTTGTCGACGGCGTAGTAGGCGCGGGCATGCTCCAGCAACTGCCAATACACCACCGCATCCACCTCGATCGAGACGTTGTCGCGGGTGATGCATTGCTGGGGCGGAATGTCGAGCACCCGCTCCTTGAGCGATTCGTGGCTCACCACCCGCTCCAGCCCCGGAATCACCAGGGAGAGGCCGGGGGAGAGCTGGCGGTTGTACTTGCCAAGCCGCTCCACCAGCATCGAGCGGCTGCTGCTGGTCACCTTCACGCCCCTGATACCGAGCGCCGCCAGCACCACCAACACCGGCACAAAAAGCGCTTCCATCCCTGGATCACCACTGGCCGAACCCTAGGCAGGGCGGTCAATGCCCACCGACACCTGCCCGCCGCATGCCCGCCGCCACGGGCTTGATTCCCATTGGCCAAACTCGGGGCAGGATGGGGCGGTTCCAGCGCCTGGGCCCCACTTAGATGCCACCCCTCCTCTGGCTTGGGCTGGCGGGCCTGCTGCTGACAGCGGTGCTGATCGGTGTGGACAGCGACGGCCTGCTGCTGGTGGGCGGACTGGCGGCCCTGCTGCTGGCTCTGCTCAGCGGCAGCGCACCGCTGCTGCCGGTAGGGGGGCAGCTGCTGGTGTTCGCCGCGCTGGTGGGGGTTGCCTACAGCCTGGTGCGGCGCTGGTCGATGGCCAGGGGGGAGCGGGCGATTCCACCGGCGGCCGGCGCGGAGCTGGCGGAGGTGATCACGGCCTTCGACCAGCGCGGCGAGGGCCGGGTGCGCTGGCAGGGCCAGAGCTGGGCAGCTCGCAACCTGGAGCCAGGCCGGCCCCTGACCAGCGGCAGCGCCGTAATCGTGATGGGCCGCGAGGGCACCCGACTGCAGGTGTTACCCCATGGAGACCTGTTATCCAAAGGGGACAGCTGCTCCAGCAGCTAACGGCCCCCTTCAGCTAGAGGCCCCCGCAGTCAGCTGACCACGCAGCTAGCTCACCCCTCAGTCGAAGAACATCAGGCTCACCACCTTGCCCATGTCCTCGGCGATGCGGCAGCTGGCCAGCAGCGTTTCGCTGTCATGGAAGGCGTAGCAGATCAATTGATCGCAGCGGTTGATGATGTCCTGGTTGCAGAGGCTGCTGGCCATCGGCAGGGGCATTTCATCGTGCTCTGGCTTCTCCACCAGGTGCAACACCTGCTCCAGCTGCTCGCGGGATTCGCCGGGCTGACGATCGAGGCTCTGGGGTAGCAGCACGGTGAGCTGGCCAGGGGCCACCTCCAACACACTGCGAATCACAGCTGAATTCACCCCCTGGGAGCCGGAGGTGATCAGGCGATGCCCCTCCTGGGCCAGGGAGCGGGCCACCAGTTCCACCAGGTGCAGCGACACCACCGGCACATGACGGCTGCCAAGGATGGCGATGCGACGCTGGCTGCGGTCCTGGAGCATCGCCAGCTCCTGGGCGAGGGTATCGATGCGATCGATATTCAAAAAATCCAGGGACCGCGTCACCAGTAGCCCACCGCCTGCCTCGCGAAGCTAGCAGTGTTGCCGGGAACACCGGGGCTCCGGTCAGCCAGGTAGGCCCATGCGGGCGAACAGGGGGCTGAAATCACAGGATTCCTCCACCAGTCGCAGCGCATAGGTGGCCTTCACCGATTCGTGGATACCCACATTGCCGAAGGCGTGTTCGATCAACTCCACGGTGGTGAGGGTGTCGTGATCCACCTTCAACAGGGGTACATCGAGCTCCTCAGCGCGATTCAACAGTTGGGGCAGCGGTTCTCCCGCACCGGTGAGGATCAAGCACTGGGTGGAGGCCTCCAGGGCCGCCAGCTGGATGTCGGTGCGATCGGCGCCGGTGACCACGGCCATGTTGCGGCGGCGGCGGAAGAACTCCATGGCGGCGTTGACATTCATCGCCCCGATCGAGAGCGTTTCCACCAGCAGATCGAGCCGATCGCGGCAACAGAGCACCCGGGCATCGAGGCGGCGAGCCAGCTCCGCCACGGTGACGCTGCGCAGCAGGGGGCTGCGGGGCATCACCCCCAACACGGGCAAACCAAGCCGCTCCAGGGCTGGCGCCACCCGCTCGCGCAGGGCCGGCACGGCATCGGGCTCCACCGCGTTTAGCACCACGCCCAGCAGCAGCTCCCCCAACTGATCGCGGGCGGCCAGCAGCGGGTCGAGGCTGCGGCTGTCGCGCCAGGGATGCACCAGCAGCACCGGCGCCTGCAAGCCCTGGGCCAGTTGGGGCAAGCTGAGGCCATAGAGGAGTCCCTCCTGGAGGCTGCCTCCGGCCTCCAGCAGAGCCACACTGTCTTCGTCCGCTTGCAGTTGCTGGCGCAGGGCGTCAAAGCCGCCGCCGGGCTGCAGATTTCCGGCCAGCAGCCGCCGCTCCGCCGAGGCCCGATCGAGCACATCCACAGAGGGGAGCAACTGGCTGGCGGGGAGGCCCAGGGTGGCCCCGACAAAGCTCACATCGGCATCCAGGGGCAATGCAGCGGGGGAGTCGCCGGCAGCGGGGGGGACGCCGGCATCGAGATCGGCGGCCAGGGGTTTGCCAAAAAGCAGCTTCACCCCACGCCTGAGCAGCTGACGCCCCAGTCCCAGCACCACCGCTGACTTGCCGCCAAAGGGAACACAGGAACCAACTAACAGGATGGGGGCCATCAATCCACCTGATCGGGGTTGCCGTTGGCCGACCAATCTAGGCATCGTTCCTCCAGCAGCCAGGGCCAAAACTCCTCCGGCAAGGCCTCGCTGCGGCCATCCATCAGCCAGCGAATCAGCTGGTGGCAGGGCACCTGGAAGCTGTATCGAATCGCCGGCATGGTCGGGAAACTGAGCTGACAGCTGGCCGGATCCTGGGGGGCGCGCTCGCCGCTCCAGATCAGCTCGAACACATGGCTGGAGCCATCTTCCAAAGGGCGGAGGCCGCGCAGACCGCCCTGGCCGTGGAGGGTCAGGGCGGTGGCCAGGTCTTGCTGCCGCTCTACACCACCGCAGTAGGGCGCGAACAGGGGAACCAGGGCAATCACAGGGTTGCCAGCGTCCATCATCCAGAACCTGCCCGAACCATCACCCAAGATTGCCCCCTGGCTGTGGGCCACGCCAACCATTAATGCCTGAACTCGACAGCTCAACCCTCAACCCACCGCTGAACCCACCGCTCACCGTGGCGATCACCGGGGCCAGCGGCGCCCTGGGCCAGGCCCTGCTGCGCCAGTGGCATCGCCGCGGAGCCCAGCTGATCGCCCTCAGCAGCGGCGATCAACCCCTGGTGCTTGCCGACGCCAACGGCGAGCCAATCCCCCTGCGCCAGGTGCGCTGGCGGTCGGGCGCGGAAGCCGAGCTGGCCGAGCTGCTGGCCGAAATCGACCTGCTGGTGCTGAACCACGGCATCAATCTGCATGGCCAGCGCAGTCGTGGGGCCACCGAGTTGTCCCTGGAGGTAAATGCCCTCAGCAGCTGGCGGCTGCTGGAACTGTTCGCGGAGCAGAAAATGTTCGCGGAGCAGAGTGGCGGGCGGCCAGCCCAGCGGCGGCGACCGGAGCTGTGGGTGAACACCTCGGAGGCCGAAATCGAGCCGGCCTTCAGCCCGCTCTATGAGATCAGCAAAAGGCTGCTGGGCCAGCTACTGAGCCTGCGAGCCCTGGATTTAGGCAAGCAGCTGTGCATCCGCCGGCTGGTACTGGGACCATTTCGCTCGGCACTCAACCCGGTGGGCCTGATGGACGCCGACTTCGTGGCAGGTCAAATTCTGTGGCAAGCGTCCCTGGGCCTGAAACTGATCCTGGTCAGCCCTAATCCCCTGGTCTATGCACTGATGCCCCTGACCCTGCTTGGCCGCTGGCTGTACGCCCGACTACTCACCAGAGCAGACAGCTGATTCAGCCCGACAACTGATATCGCCCACCAGTTTATACATTCGAACAGCCGATACCATCCACCAGCTGATACGCCCCAATTGCCCATGCGGCCCGCCAGTCGATACGGGCCAATAGCTTGTCTAATCGTCTATTTAGATACAGCGGCCGCTTTAAAAGTTGCGGCCGGTTTTAGAAATTGCGGCCTGTTTATAAGTCGCGATCTGTTTAGAAGTAGCTGGTTTAGAAGTAGCTGGTTTAGAAATCGCGATCGGTGAGGATCTCGCAGCCGTCGCTGGTGACGGCGATCGTGTGCTCCCACTGGGCGGAGAAGCCGCCATCGACGGTGACCACGGTCCAGCGATCGGCAAGGGTGCGACAGGCCTTGCTACCGGAATTAAGAATTGGCTCCACCGCCAGGGTCATACCGGCCCGCAGCTTGATGTTGGGCAGGTCGCGGGTGCGGAAATTGAACACCGAGGGCTCCTCGTGCAGGTTGCGGCCAACGCCGTGGCCCGTGTAGTCCTCCACCACCGCGAAGCCATGGGCCTCCACGTGGTCTTGAACGGCGCCGGCGATATCGAGCAGGCTGTTGCCGGCCTTGATCTGGCGCAGACCCTGGAGCAGCGATTCCTGGGCCACTTTGGCCAGCTGGCGAGCCGAATCCGGGGTTTGCTCACCGACGCAGATGGTGATGCAGCTGTCGCCGTGATAGCCGTCGAAATAGGCGCCGGTATCCACCTTGAGCAGATCGCCGGCCTGGATCACCCGCTTGTCACTGGGGATGCCATGCACCACTTCGTTATTGATCGAAGCGCAAATACTGGCCGGGAAGCCGTGGTAGCCCTTGAAACTGGGCACCGCCCCGAGCTCCCGGATGCGGCGCTCGGCGTAGCGATCCAGATCGCCGGTGCTCATCCCCGGCGCCGCCAGCTGCTCGATCTCCCGCAGCACAGTGGCCACAATGCGACTGGCGCGGCGCATGATCTCCAGCTCGCGGGCCGACTTGATCTCCACGCCGCGACGCCCCTTCTGAATCCGGGGACCGATCTCCAGAACGGCGCTTTTGCTGGCCGTTAGGCCCCCCTTGCCGGTCTGGCGCTCGTCTTTGCCAGGGCGGGCGCCTTTGGTGTTGGCCAGCAGGTCGGCGAACAGATTCATAGAAAACGCACCGGCCGCCGGGCTTCAAGTAATCAATACATTCTTAGAGGATCTCGTGGTGCCATGGCGATTCCCAACTCCCTGTTGGTCTCGCTGCGCCGCGCCCATGGCGGCCTGGCCCCCCTGGTGGCGCTGCCCCTGGCGATCACCGTGCTCAGCGGCACCGGTTACCGACTGTTGCGCGATTGGGGCGGCCTGGATCGGGACCAGGCCCATTGGCTGATGGCGCTGCACGAGGGCGAGTGGCTGCGCCCCTGGTTCGGAGCCCATGGCGAAACCCTCTACGTGGCCCTCAATGGCGCCGGTCTGCTCTGGATGCTGGCCAGCGGCGCTGGGATGGCCCTGGATCGACTGCGGCGCCAATGGGGAAGGGGTGGCAGGGAGGGGGGTGGTTGAGCCGGTACACTGGTGGTTTGGCCGGACACGCGAGAACCCAGGTGATGGCAGCGGACAGCACAGACGAAAACACAGGCAGCGCCAGCGCCGCTGAAACCACCAGCTCTCCCGAGCCTGCAAGCGGCGCTTCTGCCAGCAAAGGCAAGCTCAAGGGCCGCGAGCTGATCCTCGCCTTCGAGGCGGAGCAGCTGAAGAGCGACCTGCCCCAGATCTATGTGGGCGACACTGTCAAAGTGGGCGTGCTGATCCGCGAGGGCAGCAAGGAGCGCGTACAGCCCTACGAAGGGGTGGTGATCGCCAAGCGCCACGGCGGTCTCAACGAGACCATCACCGTGCGCCGCATCTTCCAAGGTGTTGGCGTGGAGCGGGTGTTCATGCTTCACAGCCCCCAGGTGGCTTCTGTGAAGGTTGAGCGACGCGGTAAAGTGCGCAGGGCGAAGCTCTTCTATCTGCGTGACCGCGTGGGTAAAGCCACACGGGTGAAGCAACGCTTCGATCGCTGAGGCGCAAGCTTCTAGTTTTTATGGGGACATCGGCCCTGCGCCGTTAGTTCAGTTGGTAGAACGCAGGTCTCCAAAACCTGATGCCGGGGGTTCAAGTCCTCCACGGCGCGTTCGATGTCCCCCCTTGTTGTTTCCTGGTTCCGAAGATGGAGTTGGATCTGCAACCTGGTGACGTGGTCAAGGTGCTCGAATCCGCTGCTCTAGGTTGGGTTCGTGCACGGGTTATCCGCGTCAAATCAGGCGGTCGCGTTGTCGTGCAAAGCGACCAAGGTCGTGAATTCACAGCCCGGGGCAATCAGGTACGCCTGATCGAACCGGCCGGTTTTCGGCCTTGATCCGCTGGCGAGCTCGATCACAACCAAGACACCTCGCCCAGGGGTTCAAGAGTTGACGATCGGGCCCGCCATCGTGGATACTTTTGAGGTCGTCGGTGTGGTTGGCAACAACTTACCTGCGAGCCTTAAAAAAACGAAACTTCAAATGAAGTTTCACTTCGGACAATTAATTCACCAGCATCAGGTGGTTAATTGACGAGCATCGGATGATTAATTCACCGATAATAGCCTAATTGGCTAGATAGCCTCACTGGCTTTTTGGGACTGTAGTTCAATCGGTTAGAGCACCGCCCTGTCACGGCGGAAGTTGCGGGTTCGAGCCCCGTCAGTCCCGTTTTTTAATTTAGGAACGTTTGAGGTGCCTGCAGTGTCCGAGGTAACTGCAGTTCCCGAGTTAGCTGCGATTTCCTCAGCCCCACGACCGATTCGCGTCCGCCTGGCCCCCAGCCCCACCGGCAGCCTGCACATCGGCACGGCCCGCACGGCGGTTTTCAACTGGCTGTTCGCCCGTCACAACGGTGGCCAGTTCCTGCTGCGCATAGAAGACACCGATCGGGAGCGCAGCCAACAACAATTCACAGACAACATTCTCGATGGCCTCAGCTGGCTGGGACTGGCCTGGGATGGCGCACCGGTGATCCAGAGCGAGCGGATCGAGCTGCATCGGCTGGCGATCCAGCAGCTGCTGGACAGCGGTCACGCCTACCGCTGCTACGCCACGGAAGCTGAGCTAACCAGCATGCGCGAGCTGCAGGCCGCGGCCAAGCAGGCCCCTCGCTACGACAACCGCCATCGCCAGCTCAGCGATGAACAGCAACAGCGGTTCATCGCCGAGGGTCGCGAGGCGGTGATCCGCTTCCGCATCGACGACGCTCGCACGATCAGCTGGCAGGACCTGGTGCGGGGCGAGATGCGCTGGAGCGGTGCCGACCTAGGCGGCGACATGGTGATCGCCCGCCGGGCCCGCCACGACCAGATTGGCGACCCCCTCTACAACCTGGTGGTGGTGGTGGACGACGCCGCCATGGAGATCAGCCACGTGATTCGCGGCGAAGACCACATCGCCAACACCGCCAAGCAGCTGCTGCTCTACGAAGCCCTGGGCCTGCCCCAGCCCCAATTCGCCCACACGCCCCTGATCTTGAACCGGGAGGGGCGCAAGCTCTCCAAACGCGACGGGGTCACCTCGATCAGCGACTTCCGCGACATGGGCTACTCGGCCTCCGCCCTGGCCAACTACATGACCCTGCTGGGCTGGTCTCCGCCAGAGGGGATGGGGGAGCGGTTCAGCCTCGACCAGGCCGCCAGCGTCTTTGGTTTTGAGCGGGTGAATCGGGCCGGGGCCCGCTTCGACTGGGACAAGCTCAACTGGCTAAATGGCCAGGTGTTGCACGAACTGGGCCCCGAGGCCCTGCGGGACCAGCTGCTGCCCCTGTGGCAGGCGGCGGGCTACGGAGCCGGGGAAGATCCCGCCTGGGAGCGCGATCTCTGCGAACTGCTGGGGGCCTCGCTCACCCTGCTGGCCGATGGCGTCTCCCAGGCCAAACCCTTCTACAGCTGCCCGGATCTAGATCCTGCCGCCCAGGAGCAGCTGACTGCGCCGGGGGCCCGCGAGGCCCTCAAAGCCCTCGAACAGCTGCTGCCAGAAGGGGAGCTAACGGCAGCCGAGGCCCAGGAATTGCTCAGCGCCGCCGCCAAGGCCGCCGGAGTGAAGAAAGGGGTGATCATGAAGAGCCTGCGCGCCGCCTTGCTCGGCAGCCTCCAGGGTCCAGACCTGCTCAGCACCTGGCTGCTGCTGCATCGCCGCCGCCAGGATCTCCCCAGACTGCAGCGCTGCCACTAGGCCGGCTGGCGGCGGCTGGCGTTAGGCCAATGCGCAACCGCTAAGTGAATGCGTCACCGCAAGTCAGTGCGCAACCGCCGAGTGAATGGACCTCAATCATCGTGGCCCCCGTATTCGGGTTCCACCCGCAGGCCCAAGACACTGGAGGGCCGCAGCACCAGGTACTCCCCATCGAGCTCGGTGAGGGGCACGGTCACGAAGCTGTCCGGCGGAGAGGCGGTGAGCACTGATCCATACCACTGCTGAAAGGCCTCCAGGCTGGGGAAGTGGACCAATTCGCTCTGGCCACCACTCAGATACAGGTGAACGGCATAGCGGCGTGGGGTGCGAACCATGCCAGTGGCCCCTGGTGGGAGATAAATATTGTTGCCAGCTTATTGTTGCCAGCTTCGCGCAACAGGCTCCTAGGGCTGCCCCGGGCCTCTGCCAGGCTGCTGGATCAATTTGGTGGGGCCATGACCACAGGGGATCCGGGCGGCGCTGCCCTTTCAGAGGCTGCCAAGCCCCTGCTGCTCCTGGTGGATGGCCACTCGCTCGCCTTCCGCAGCTTCTACGCCTTTGCCAAGGGCGGTGAAGGCGGCCTGAGCACCAAGGCGGGCATCCCCACCTCGGTGACCTACGGCTTTCTCAAGGCGCTGCTGGAGAACGGCAAGGGGCTCGCACCCCAGGGGGTGGTGATCGCCTTCGACACCGCCGAACCCACTTTCCGCCACCAGGCCGACGCCAGCTACAAGGCCCACCGCGACGAGGCGCCCGAGCAGTTCTTCGCCGATCTGGACAACCTGCAGCAGATCCTGCGGCAAGACCTGGACATCCCCCTCTGCATGGCGCCTGGCTATGAGGCCGACGACGTGCTCGGCACCCTGGCCAACCGGGCCGCCAACGCCGGCTGGAGGGTGCGGATCCTGTCGGGGGATAGGGATCTGTTCCAGCTGGTGGACGACGAGCGCGACATCGCCGTGCTGTACATGGGCGGTGGCCCCTATGCCAAGGGCAGCGGTCCGATCCAGATCAACCGCGAAGCGGTGATCGCCCGCCTCGGGGTGCCGCCGGAGGAGGTGGTGGATCTCAAGGCCCTCACCGGCGACAGCTCCGACAACATCCCTGGAGTGAAGGGGGTGGGCCCGAAAACGGCGATCACCCTGCTCAAGGAAAACGGCCATCTCGATGGCGTCTACGCCACCCTGGATAAGCTCACTGGCCCCAAGGATGGCCAGGGCGCGATCAAGGGGAGCCTCAAGGCGAAACTGCAGGCCGATCGGGAAAACGCCTATCGCTCGCGGATGCTGGCGGAGATCCTGGTGGACATCCCCCTACCCGCCGAGCCGCGGCTGGGGCTGGGGAGCGTGAACGTGGAGGCCCTGGCCGCCAGCCTGGAGCGCCTGGAGCTGCACAGCCTGGGGCGCCAAGCTCAAAACTTTGCCCAGCTCTTGTCTGCGGACGCCACTGGCGCCAGCGGCAGGGATGCCGGTAATAGCGCCGGCAGCAACCAGAGCAGAGGCGCTAGCAGCGACTCCGCAGCGACGGCAGCGCAGCAGCCAGGGGAGTCGGCAATAGAGCCGGCAGCGGCTTCAGCGGCGACGGCTTCAGCGGCGATGGCTTCAGCGGCGACGGCCAGGCCAGAGGGAAAGCCGGAGCCACCGGCCCTGACACCGGAGCTAATCACCACGGCCCCAGCCCTGGCCGCCCTGGTGCAGCGCCTGGAGGCGGCCACCGATCCGGCGGCACCGATCGCCCTGGATACCGAAACCACGGCGCTCAACCCCTTTGAGGCCGAACTGGTGGGCATCGGGCTTTGCTGGGGCGACGGACTGGGCGATCTGGCCTACATCCCCATCGCCCACCAGAGCAGCCCCCAGCAGCCCAGCGAGCCCAGCGGCGAGCCGCCAGCGGCGCAGCTGCCCCTGGATCTGGTGTTGGGCGCCCTAGCGCCCTGGCTGGCCAGCGAGGGGCACCCGAAAACACTGCAAAACGCCAAATACGACCGGCTGGTGCTGCTGCGCCACGGCCTCAGTTTGGCGGGCGTGGTGATGGACACCCTGCTGGCCGACTACCTGCGCGATGCCAACGCCAAACACTCCCTGGAGATGCTGGCCCAGCGCAACTTCGGCTTCACCCCGATCAGCTTCACAGACCTAGTGCCCAAGGGAGCCAACTTTTCCGCTGTACCGGTGAAAGAGGCCGCCAACTATTGCGGCATGGATGTACACCTAACCTGGCGGCTCACCGGCCTGTTGCGCCGGCAACTGGCGGAGCTGGGCCCGGCCCTGCCCCAGTTGCTGCAGGAGGTGGAGCTGCCGCTGGAGCCGGTGCTGGCGGCCATGGAAGCCACCGGCATCCGCATCGACACCGCTGTGCTGGCCAAGCTTAGCCAGGAACTGGCCGTCAGCCTGGCGTCACTGGAGCTGCAGGCCCGGGAGGCGGCCGGGGGAGTGGAGTTCAACCTCGCTTCCCCCAAACAGCTGGGCGAGCTGCTGTTCGACCAGCTCGGCCTGGACCGCAAGAAGTCGCGCAAGACCAAAACCGGCTGGAGCACCGACGCAACCGTGCTGGAGAAGCTGGAGGACGCCCATCCGGTGGTGCCCTTGGTGCTGGAACATCGCACCCTCAGCAAGCTCAAGAGCACCTACGTGGATGCCCTGCCAGCCCTGGTGGAGCCGGAAACGGGCCGGGTGCACACCGATTTCAACCAGGCGGTCACCGCCACGGGGCGGCTGAGCAGCAGCAACCCCAACCTGCAAAACATTCCGATTCGCAATGCCTTCTCGCGCCAGATCCGCCAGGCGTTTCTACCCCAGGAGGGCTGGCAGCTGCTCAGCGCAGACTACTCGCAAATCGAATTAAGAATTCTTGCCCATCTCTCGGGGGAAGAGGTATTAATAGAAGCCTTTAAAAACAAGGAAGACGTTCACGCCCTCACCGCTCGGCTGCTGCTGGAAAAAGAGCAGGTGAATGCCGACGAGCGCCGCCTAGGCAAAACGATCAATTTCGGGGTGATCTATGGCATGGGAGCCCAGCGGTTTGCCAGGGAAACCGGTGTCAGCCAAGGTCAGGCCAAGGAATTTCTCAGCCGCTACCGCCAGCGCTATCCCCAGGTATTTACCTACCTTGAACTCCAGGAGAGGCTGGCCCTAAGCCGCGGCTATGTGGAAACGATTCTGGGACGCCGCCGGCCGTTCAACTTCGATCCCAGCGGCCTGGGCCGCCTACTGGGCCGCGAGCCCATGGACATAGACCTGGAGGTGGCCCGCCGCGGCGGCCTGGAGGCCCAGCAGCTGCGGGCGGCCGCCAACGCACCAATTCAAGGTTCTTCAGCAGACATCATCAAGCTGGCGATGGTGCAACTGCACCGGCAATTGGAGCAGTCGGGTATGCAGGCGCATCTACTACTGCAGGTGCATGATGAACTGGTGCTCGAGGCGGCTCCCGAGGCCCTGGAGGCGGTGTGCAGCCTCACCCGCGACTGCATGGAGCAGGCGATCAGCCTATCGGTGCCACTGGTGGCTGACATTGGCAGCGGCCGCAACTGGATGGAAGCCAAATAGAACAGGCGGTGATAAATCCTCCGCCCATCGGGGCCGCAATTTAGGCCGCTGTCGCGCTATCGCTTGTAAAAGCCTGCCTGTCAAGTCAGGCCGCCGAAAGGCGCTCAGCAGGAGCAGCAGCTCTTGGTTCAGATCAGCCCGTCAGCCTGCGGTCGAGGGCAAAGACCCTAGGGCTGGGCATGGGAGAGGGCCCTCGCCTACGGTTTAATCAAACATCTTCACAGCTCACCCCACCCGTGACCCTGAGGCTGACCAACACCTTGACCCGGCGCACTGAGCTGTTTGAACCTCTGGAACCAGGCAGGGTGAGCATCTACTGCTGTGGGGTTACGGTCTATGACCTCTGCCATCTGGGCCACGCACGCAGCTATATCGCCTGGGATGTGCTGCGCCGCCATCTGATCTGGAGTGGTTACAAAGTGAAATTCGTACAGAACTACACAGATATTGACGACAAGATATTAGGGCGTGCCGCCCGGGAAGGCAGCAGCATGGAAGCCGTCAGCGAGCGCAATATTGAGGCCTTCGTGGCGGACATGGCACGGCTGAACATCATGCCCCCTGACCGCATGCCCCGGGCCACCAGGAGCCTGGATGCCATTCGCCGCCTGATCCAGGAATTAGAGGCCAAGGGAGCTGCCTATTCCGCCGACGGCGACGTTTACTTTGCCGTCACCAAGCATGCTAACTACGGCAAGTTATCAGGTAGAGATCTCGCCGCCCAGCAGGACAATGCCTCTGGCCGGGTGGCCGATGCAGAGGAAGCGCGCAAACGTCACCCCTTCGATTTCGCCCTGTGGAAGGGGGCCAAACCCGCTGAACCCAGTTTCCCCTCCCCCTGGGGGCCCGGTCGTCCCGGATGGCATATCGAATGTTCGGCAATGGTGCGAGAAGAGTTGGGCGAAACAATCGATATTCACCTGGGTGGCGCCGACCTTATCTTTCCCCATCACGAAAACGAAATCGCCCAGTCAGAGGCCGCTTCCGGCAAGCCCCTGGCCCGCACCTGGCTGCATAACGGCATGGTCAATGTGGGCGGCGAAAAAATGAGCAAGTCCCTAGGGAACTTCACCACGATTCGCGCATTGCTGGAAAGCGGCACATCGCCGATGACCCTGCGGCTATTTGTGCTGCAGGCCCACTACCGAAAACCGCTGGACTTCACCGTCCCAGCGCTGGAGGCCGCTGCCAGCGGCTGGCGGGGCTTGAACGCAGCCCTGGTGCTAGCCAATCACTTGGTGGCTAACCACCCCGCTGACGCCGCTGGCCTCAGCCCCCAGCTGAGCAGCGCCCGCAGCCGCTTCGCGGCAGCCCTAGACGACGACCTGAACACCTCTGCGGCCCTGGCAGTGCTGTTTGAGCTGGCCAGGCCACTGCGGGCCCTGGCCAACCGGATTGAGCGGGGAGATCAAGGAGCCGCCAGCCAGGCAGCCCAGCTGGAGCAAGCCGACCAAGCCCGCCTGCTACTGGAGCTGGCCGACGTGCTCGGGCTCAAAGCTGAGACCGCTACGCCTGCCGCCCCTGGGGGAGAAGCAACCACAACTGCCGCCAGCAGCGGGCCCAGCGATGCCCAGATCCAAGCCCTGGTGGGCCAGAGGCTGGCCGCCAAGCAAGTCAAAGATTTCAGCAGCGCCGATCGGATCCGGGCCGAACTGAAAAGCCAGGGCATTGAGCTCATTGATCAGCCCGGTGGCACCACCGAGTGGCTGCGTCACTGAATAACAGCAGCCCAAATAAAGGGGCCGAAGCAAGCTCCGATCAGCGATCTCCAGGCCAGCGACTGCCATTGGGCAGCGGCTGGCATTGGGCAGCGGCTGGCATTGGCCAGAAGTAATTAGCCAGGGCCATGCAGTCATTCAGTCGTCAGCTAGATCTTCAAGCCTCGGGAGGCTGGCGATCGGCCATCATTGCCTCGATGCGACGAATTCGGCGCAGGGTGATCTCCCAGATTTCCAGCTGAAAAGCCCGATCAGCCTCCCCTGCTGCCACCGCGCTGCGGCAGCCTGACAACAGTGATTCCAGATCCTCACCCCGCTCGAAGCACTCCCAGAGCTGGCGCTCCAACCTGGCCCGTTCAATGAAGTTCCAGCGTTGAAACCAAGTGGCAAGGGGAACCATCGACAGCTGAGCGGATATACCCAGCCTTGCAGGCCATCGCGCCAAAAGGCCCGAACCCAGCCAAACCGCTTACCACCACTGACAACAAGACAAAGGAACCACTAAATCACCGCCGAAATGCCGACATTTAAAATACACACTTTTCAGCAATTCAGACCCAGTCAGAAGCCCGGTCATCTCGACGTTCTCCCCTGGCCATCTCGACATTCTCCCCTGGCCATCTCGATGTTCTCCCCTGGCCATCTCGACATTCTCCTGCGATGGGGCCCCAGCCGATCAACAGCGATGTCGATTGCACGCAAAACTGCTGATAGCCCCCGCTGGATCCCATGCCATCTGAATAGACCCAGAATAGATGCCCTAAAATGTGTGAAGCAGTCCGAGGAGCGACCTAAGGAGCAACCCGAGAAGCAACCCCAGGGGCAATCACAACAGCAATCACAGCGGCAATCACAGCGTCAATCGCAAAAGCAACCACAAAAAAAATCACAGAAGCAATCAGAGTTAATGGACTGCACCCTGTCACTGCCAGCAGAGGCTGCAGGATTAGTTATTGTGGTACCTGGCACAGAGGCAACCACCGGTAGCGTCCAAGATCTACTGCTCTCCAAACTGTTAGCGGAGGTGGGCATGGGCACTCTGCTGCTGAACCGCATACTGGAACCCTGCAATCGCTCGTCTAGTCCCAACCACAACTGGTATGAAGGTAAAAGCACCAGCTACCATCTGATCGGCATGCTGGATTGGCTTGCCGATCAGCCCTTTTTGCGCGAGATTCCCATTGGCTTGCTGGGCACCAAAGAAGGGGCTATCGCGGCCATGGAGGCTGCTGCGGCAAGACCTCAACATGTCAGGGCCGTGGTTTCCCAGGGAGGGAGGGTGGATCTGGCCTTTGATTCCCTGGCCTCAACGGTTAGTCCGGTGCTGATGGTAGTGGGCGACTTGGATGTGGACCTCTGCGAATTGAATGCCTGGGCAGCAAGCCACCTGCTGGCGCCCCACGCCACCCAGGTGATCCACGGGGCAGGGGCAGAATTTGTGGAGCCCAGCGCCCTGGCCGAAGCCGCAAGCCTTGCCAGGGATTGGTTTATGCGCTATCTAACTCCCGTAACAGCAGACGAATAAAGCTGAAAACCGGCAAAGGGCAGCACAAAAACACCAAATTTAGCCGGTCTTATGATAAGATTACCCTTTGCTGAACCTGCCTATTGCTGTGGAGATGCTGAGAAACCCAGATTTCAGTGATCATGCCATTTAATGCTCTGCGGCTTCTGAGCTTGATTGGCGGTGATTCGGGTTTCCCAAGGCTTCCCTGACAAGCAGGAGCCAAGCGCTCGTTTTTACGAGCTGCTCTAAATAAAAATTTGTTCAGCGTAAAAGCTTAGTGTAAAAGCCAGTTAAGCTTGCTTACGCCCCAACCCTGCCAGTCGGCACTCCAGTAGGAATACATTAATTAGGGAGAATTTCATTATCTGGAGATCCATTGACTGAAGCCGGAGCTCCATTCACCAATCAAGACTCCAGGTAACGCAAATCATCGCCATTGGCGCCCCTAGCGCCGCATAAATTCACGCAAAATAAACTGATTAAACCCACTTGGCCCGCAGGCCAAATGGGCACCAAGTCCAGCCCCAGGCTGGGGTTAATCAGTCAGCCGCGCGGCTGGCGATCAATCCTCTTCTCCGTCCACGCCCGCACCCACAGGTACCAGCCGAATGTGCTTGCGGCCAAGCTTGATTTCGAACTCGTCACCCGGCTTGAGCTCTAGCATGGCCGTATAGGCCTTGCCGACAAGCAGGTTGCCATTGAACTGCACCTTAGCCATATAACCCAGCTTGCGACCAGGTTTGCCAGGCACACCGCCATCGCCAAGGCTGACACCTTTGGCCTCCAGCAAGGCCTCATAGAAAGCTGTGAAATTCAGGCGCTCGCCACCATCCTTCTTGGTGCTCACGTAGCCGCAGCTACGCACCAGATCGGATTTGGAGGCTTCTCCCATCTCCTTGACCTTGGTCAGGAGTTCAGGTCCAGTCAGCATGTGTGTTCCCCATCAGAACTGCACAAGCTTACACAAGGACTGAGCATCCAGCAACAGTGAATCGCCAGACATCTCCTGCTGTTAACAAACGTGAGCCCCAGCAGTCTGCCTGGCCTGTTCCTCACCCCTGTCCCCACTGGATGGGGGCAAGGGTGATCCTGCTGAAAACTTGATTCAGCCCCAATCCATCTCTCCCCAGGCCCGAAGGTTTTTGGCGCCAGGTGACTTGGTGAGAATTCGGGGGGCGGGGGGGCGAGACGGTCACCCCTGAGATTCCCCGCTCAGAACCATGTGAATGCTGTGAATCTTCAAGGCCCTGTTGCCGGATACTGGCTGGCGGCGGCCATCGTCGCACTCAAGCCTTTGGCTGCATCAAAGCCTGCCGCCGCAACAGCTTGGCCCAGCTGTGGGCAATGGCCTAGCGGTGAGCCATTTGCCTCCTGCAGTGAATCTTGCAGCTGATGGCGCCTCAGGTCGGCAGAAACCGCTGCAACAGCCAAGCTCAGGCGGCGATCTCAGCGGAAATCAAGCCCACCTTACGGGATTAACTGATGCGCTGTTGGCGGCAGCTCTTAACTGTCCTGCGAATGGGTACCGCCTGATTTGGGCCTGACATCAGCCCACCAGTGCCTGCCACTGAGGCAGCAAAGCCGGCGGAATTCTGCGGGTGTGGCCATCCAGGTGCTGGCTACCGCGATCGCCGCGATCGCCATGCAGCAGCACCGCATTGACAAGCACCGCCGGTAGACAACCCCGGTTGATCGAGGCATGGGGCACCCGCGGGGGGATCACCACCCAAGCCGCCTCATCCTCCCGCAGCGATATGCAGCGAAAGCGTCGATTCTGCAGGATCACCAGATCCACCGCTCCCCGCAGAACCCTCAGCTGGCTGGTCTGGTGTCGATGGCAGACCAGCTCCTCTCTGCAATGGGTACCAACCTCAGCAATTAGCGTCTGATCGCCCTGGGGGGCAGCTGACAGCAGGGTGTGTCCCCTGAGAATCGGTTCGATCGGCAGAATTTCGATACGGCTGCTGGTGGGCATGGCCTCTCGTTGGGGGTTAGGGATTGGAACTGGTTCAGAACCACTCGGCCACCGCAGCCTCGCGCCTGTTGACTCGCGCTTCAGGGGTGGTGCGACTGAAGACCATGGAGATGGATCGGCTCTGTTCGCCATCTGCTGCTAAGGCATGGATTGGATAGACCTGTTGGCCGTCCTGGAAGGGCACCTGCAGGCGGAAACTGCCATCGGCCTCAAGGGGCACGACCCGATCACCAATGCTCAAGCTGGCGGCTGGATCGGTGGCTCCGTAGACGATCAATTCGGCATCGGCAATCAGCCAGAAACTGCGCTGGCGGGCAGCCAGGCCAGCACCTGATTGATTGAGACCACTGGCCCAGGGTCCAACCCCGGAGAGCTGAGCTCCGGCTGCCGCTGGGGCACTGGCTTGTAATTCATGAAAAGCCTCAGAGCCGCGGGCCAGCACCCTTGCTCCACCGACAACATTGGACTGCTGATAGAGACGCTCGTGCATACCAGCCACCATTGAGGAGGGGCTGGCTGGGGCAATCGAGGCGGAGGAGACTGGCTCAAGGCTGAAAGCGACAAATTGATCGTCTATCCAGCTGCAGGGCTCCAGCTCTGGCATCCGCGCGATCGAGGAAAAGGCCAGCGAGATCCAGCCGCCTGTGGCCTTGCGGAATCCCAACTCCACGCGGTATTCGCGGCCGCTCAAGGGCACCGGTAAAAACCATTCTCTGGCGGCGCCATCCACCACCACTTCCTGCAAGGCGTGGGGATGGGCTGAACCGGGTAGGCAGCCGGTCACATCGGCCAGCCTCAGGGCAAGCTCAGTGGCGCCGGCGAGCAGGGCCGCCTGGAGATCTAGTTCGCCGATCTCCCAGAACACATAAGCCCACTGGGGATCGCGGGGCAAGAACACCACCCGGGTGGCTCCGGCGGGGCGGAAGGCCTTGGGCAACTGGGCCTCCAGGCTCTGGAGATCGGGCCAGGCGGCGTTTAGCTCCTGCTCAGCTGCACCGCAGCCAGGGTCATTGATCACTGCCGGATTATCGGCATTGGGGATGCGGGATTGGATACTCAAGATCAACTGGGTCTTGAGCATGCCGCTGTAAGGCCCGATACCGAGGCGATTAGCCAACTGGCGCAGCCGACGCAGGCTCAACTGGGCCAGTCCTTCTGCAGGGGCACCGGATGCGGCCATGGACCTATTGCGAAAGATGAAGCCATCGTCCCCAGAGACGGCAGCCGCGTCCACAACTGTGGGCGGATCAAGATCATCCTGACGCCGCCGGGATCAAGGCGCTTGGGCCAATTTTCAGCCGGATAGCCCATCCAGCCTTGCTTTTAGATGTCAGCTCCGGCAGCGGCGCCCCAAGTGGTGCAGCAAACGAGTTGTGGACTAAAAACACTTTTGTGAGCGGGAGCAAACCGATCCGAACCAAGCCAGCCCCAGCCAGCCGAGATCGGTCCAGGGGGGATGAAGGGCGGCCAGCTGGGCCGATCAGAACGGACAAGCCTCGCCTGAGAAAGGACAGGCTTTGCCTGCTGGCCCTGGCAATGGCCCTAGGAACCAGCAGGGCGCGGACCCCGTACTGCCAATGCGCTGCAGCAAATACCCCCAGTTGGGGGATAGCGAACCGGGCGGATGCCAGCAAAAATGGAACCATCGTGAATGAGGAGGTGCACCATGGGTGACACCGCCACGTCGTCCCTGGCCTTTGAATACATCTCCGCTGGGAACAGAGGCCTGGATGCTGGCGACCAGACCACATCGCCCATTGGCGACTCAAAATTAAGCATCAACAGCTGCATGGGACTCACCTGCTTGAAATGGGGAGCTGATGGTGAGCTGTCTGCAGTAGATAGGCAATTTGTGCTGCAGCGTCTGGCTCTCGAGGACAACTTTGGCTGAGTAAGACAAGACCCCAAAGCCCGTTAGCAGAGCCCGTTACCAGCGCCAGTGGCAAGGCCTCTGGATCAGAACCTGGGCCTCCCCGGGCAAGAGCTGGCTGTCCCCACAGCCCATCACCGGAGCCAGGCGGCATTCCTAGACTTGTCTCAGTATGAGACGGAGTTGCGATGGCCACCTGCGACCTAACCAACCAAGCCATGGCCAAGCCAACCCCTGCCATGGCCAGCCCGCCGGACCTGGCCCCATCCAGGCAGGCAGCGACAGCCACTGCAGCAGCTGCTAGCCAAGCAACAGCTTCCAGCCAAGATGCCCTGGATCAGCTCAAAGCGCTGGTGCATCAAGACCCGGCCTTTGCTGCGGCTTTAAGGACCAGCTCATCCACCCACGCTGCTGTGCAACTGGCCGCAACAGAGGGCATTGCGGTTACGCCAGAAGCCCTCTGGCGTAACCGGGGCACCCTGGTGAGCGGCGGCCTGCCAACCTGGCGCGGCTGAAACCAAAGCGGTTCGCTGCCCAAGCCCTGGCCCCTGACCGTCCTCAGGGCTCGGGCAGCTTTCCCAACCATTTACCGCGCCATCGGGAGCGACTAAATATAAAAAACAAGTACCTGGATCAGAGGCGAATATCGCCGCTTGACCAGCCCAGTGAAAGTGGTTTCAGGGCCAGGGAATGAAACGCAACGGTTCGTACTTAGCCAGACTGATGCGCCAAGCCCGAATTATCAGCGACTGAAGACTCGCCTCAAACCGTGAGCTGTCCCCCCCCGCGAGCCAATTTGCCTTAAGGATCGGCAATTGCTCACTCATCACCTCCATCGGTATCTCGACCAGGAGCAAACTCGAGTCGCCCGACGCCCGCCGCACAGGTGCATCGTCGCTGCCCTGCCAGAGGCGCAGCAACAGCTCCAAGGCCAAGGTACGGCCGTCCTCTCCTGGATCTGCGGCGGCAGCGGCGGCAGCGGTCTGAGACTTGCCCGTAATCGGCAGGCTGCGGCGACCATCTTTTTCCACCAGAGCCAGGGCAACCAGATAGGGGGCGTCAGCCAAGGGAACAGGGCAGGGGGCTCCAGCCTGATTGATCAACAGACCAGCAGCAGACCAGCGATCGCGAGATAGGCAAAAATACTCAGGCTGGCATATAGATTATATTTCCGCATCCACTACAGATTTACGAGGAGGATGAGCTCCATGACCACCATTGAAAACCAGCTCGAGGCCTACCGAGCGGCCCTCGCCGAAGCCCAAGTCAAGGGCGACAAGGCGATTGCTCGCAAAATCGAGCAGCAGATCAAGGAACTGGAAGAATTTCAACAACGCCACCCCGAGGAGCCCAATGCCCCTTCTCCATTTGAGGTGTTCTGCGACCTGAATCCATCAGACATCAACTGCCGCGTCTACGACGATTGAGCCAAGACAAGTGAGCCAAAGCAAGTGAGCCAAGACAAGTGAGCTAAGGCAAGCTGTGTTGATGGCCCAGGGCCGATTTTATGCTGATAACTCAGGGCCGGTTTCTTGGTATTCCCACGCCAGGCTGATTAACAGGCTGATTAATTGCGACCACCATTTCCAACAGTGGATGATCAGCTATTGAATCAGTAGCAACCATTGCTCTGATTAGGGCTTCCTGAAAAGCCAAACCCATTGCAGTGCACTGCACTGGACTGCACTGCACTGCACTGGACTTACTCACAAGCCGTCGCCTAGGCGGAGCCTGGGGAGGTTGTCATCGTGCATCAACGACCGCCAATTACCTGATTTGTTGGCCGGTATTTTCGGGAAGCCCCCCATAACCATCAGCTTGGCGGCGGTGCCGCCTTGGGCTGATTGAAGCTCGACCCCGCCGCCCGGGCCGGCCAGCAGCGCATCAACCAGGCTGCGGCACCCAGGCAGAGCCGCTGCTGCGGTTGGCGGCCCCGGCGGGGTGAGCATGGTGACTGGATTGGCGCTTCCGGGCTTCAGCGGTCTCCCCTGGGCGTGGCGGCAGCTCGCTTGAGGTGACTCTCAGGCAGTCCCGGTGCAGCGCTCCACCAGCCAACTGCGGCGGCCGCCGCGGTGACGCTTGAATCCCGTGCTCAACTCGGCCAACCAGCCAGTACGGCCTTGCCGGGGCCTGATGAAGCCCGCGCTGGGCTCGGCTCTAGCGGCGACTGATCCGGAGTCCAGATCACGCCTGGCTTTTTGAGATGCCCGGTGCCGGTTTCGAACCATCGACATCCTGCTTGTAAAGCGGCTAATCTCAGCCCAGATCCACTGGGGCGCAGTGGCTTTCGGGTGGCTTTCAGGTCACTGCGTTAAATCGGCGTGAAATCTTCACGATTCCAGGCCGCATCCACCTCCCCATCCTCCGCTTCGGATGCGGCATACCCACCAGCAGAGGGCGCAGCCGGCCCGATGGCCGGGCCAGGCTGGGGTCGCGGATTATGGCCATCAGGATGGTGATCAGCTCGTCTGTGGGGTCGGGCATGGCGGTGCTGCGGGGTGCTCCATAGGGTTCCCCGGCGTTGACATGCCCAGCAGCGCCGCCTCAGCCGGCTGGTGGCCCCTGCACCACCTCTCTGATCAGCTTGCGGAGCACTGGCAGGGCGCCAGCCCTGACTGAGCCAGACCTTTTACGCCTCCCCATGGCCACCCCGCCAACACCGCCAACGGCTAGAGGCATTAAGCACGCGCCAGCCCAAGCAAAGGCAAGGCAATGGATTCGAATAGTAGCGAGGGATACACCTAGTGAGGCGCTAAGTTGCTTATGCAGCTTTGCGTTTGGCAGCCGGCAGTGTTTTTTCCAATTCAAAAGCTTTAAGAACTTTGTTAGCAGATTCTTGGGTAAGCTTTCCAGACTTGTACTGCCTTAAGATATAATCTGGGAGCTTTGCAGCTATATAAATTTTTCGTAACCAGCTCCTAAACTCGCCCAAGGCTGCATCTGGATAAGCCCAGGAGCGCTGAGGGTTGCTTTTTGCCTGTGGATAGTAATCTGGATAATCATGGTCATATCTTATTCGATCTCCGTACTTCAGCTGAAGTTTATTGTCTTTCCAGTAATTGCTCCAAGCAAGGCCGACTGATATATCGGGAACCACTTGATCACTAACGATGACGTCTGCTCTGATCATTGGAACGATCATCGGGGCGCTCTCTTGGAACACACAAAAGCAACCCGATGGAACAGACGAATGAGTCATATCTATTCTATCGTGAAAATGCCTCCAACTCTCTAGCTGGCCCTGCTTTGTAGCGGAACCCGCCGTCCCTGCTGTTCGCTTCTCCAGTTCATCAAGAAACCACCCATCCATCCACACCGCAAAAGACGGACTGATCCACCTGGCCAAGTCAATGGCGACACGCGGATGGATCCAAGTTCCTTGATCTACGCCGCCCTGCCTCACCTGAACAAGGCCCCCAAATCCCGTTACTGGAATCCCAGTAACGGAAGAAAGAGTCTCAAGGTAAGACGACGCACTGTCTCTCTCGAAGTAGTTCTTCCAGCGTTTTTCGTTTGCCTTGCACATCGCGGTGGCGTTTACGTAACCATCGGTGGTGCGGCGGCTGATCGGTGTTCCGTTCCATGAACGGGACACCAAGGCATCTGTGTCGGTAGGGAGGAAACTCATGGAGGTTCGTCGGAGTAATACTCCGTTTGACATTTTGGAGCGGCGCGGCCACCAGCAACGAAGGTGGTGACGCGAAGGAAGGGCAGCTACCCCCCTTCTGCTATGCCCTTAAATCTAGCGGCTTCAGACAGGTGAGAATCCACCCCTGGCGCACCTGCATAGAAGCGGGCTCCACTAGGCACTAGATGCAGCGCCCAACGCGCTGACATCGGTCTCAAGGCGAGACGACGGGAAGACGGGGCAAGGGCGATCATGGGGGGCCGGTGCTGACCTCCACCCGGCGAGGGTGAGCAAAGGGCGAGGGAGGCGATCAGCAGGATGGCCAGGGCCTCAGCAGCAAGCCAGCAGCCGAGCAGGGCCAGAAGCACCGGCTCAGCCGGCGCCGCAGGGGGATTCGATTTCATGGATCGAGGGGCCCTAGGCCGGCGCACAGGCCAGGCCACAGGGGCAGGAAGGGAAGTCCAGAGGCGGCCGGGGACGGGAGCCGGCTGGACTGCTCCATGGTGCCAGTGATTAAGCCAGGGGGGGCTTACGGACTGCTTCCGAAAATCTGGCTAGGTTCTCACCACCACGAAGGTGCCGGATAGTGCCAGTAATCTATGGCAAAATCAGAAGATGTCAAAATGACACAGCAAGCCATGGCTAGCAACAGTACGCATAAGCCCAAACCCGCCAAAAGATACCAAACGGCATTCGATTACCAAAGGTGATCCAAGCAGAAATGCAAGCCTTACGATTTAGGTATCGAGGGAAGGAGATTGAGGCTAAAAATTCGACCAAGAAATGGCTAGACTGCAATGGGAGGCTGAGCAAGCCGAGCTTGCGAAAGGCAAACTAAAGGCGAGAATCGCTAGAGCGACTTTTAGTTATTGCTTTTGGCGGCTGCTACGCCTATATCTATGCGCTGGGCCACCCTGACTGGCTCAGAAGGCCAGTCACCCTAGAAGAAAAAATCGAATACATCGGCAAAGATAAGTGTTTGATGCAAAAGATAGGCTGTCCATAATTAAGCCTGCAATGAAGCAATGCTTGCTTCGCATATGTCGCAAATCAATAGCGCCTGAGCACTCCAGACAACTATATGTGGAGGCGATCTAGGGTCATCCCTCCATTTTTTGCCGCAAATCGCAACGAGCGGAATGAGCGGTTGACCGGCCGGCTCAATCTTCGAGGGGCACGTTCGGAACAACTCTGTTTCCACCCAGCTCCTTGCACTTCTGCTCCGCCAACGACCGCACCTCCAGCCGTGCGGCGAACCAGTTTCAACCCCTATTGAAACGTGCTAAAGATATGCACGCAAGCTTGACTTGCAGTTACCGTGCAGCCAGAGCATCACAAATGGGGCTTAAGTACAATAGAGAAACCTTCAATCAAATGCTACGTGGGCACGGGAACATCACGACCGTACTACTTGATGCTTATCAAGGCGCCCAAAGTCGGCATACTTTCTTTTGCCTAAAATGCGAACACAAGTGGGAGACAACAGCGACATCAGTTGAACAGGCGACAAAAAAGAATGGGACTACCGGCTGCCTTCATTGTGGACGCGAGGCCCAAATCAAAGCAACCAAGCTCACGGCACTAGAGATCGCTAAACGCTTAAAGGGGAGGGATATTGAATGCCTTAGTTCATTTGAGACGGTGCATGAGAAAGTCAATTGGCGATGCCTTGCATGCAATTACAGATGGTCAGCCACTCCCGGATCTGTTTTGGGATCCAAGAGAAGTGGTTGCACCCATTGCAACAGAAATTCAGCCAATACTAAAAGGCGCTTTGATCACCAGAAAATCCTAAGGCAGATACATGAACGAAATCCAGATATTATACTACTAGAAGAATACAAAGGAGACGCAACTCCAATCCTTGCTAGCTGTATTGCTTGCGGGAATGAATGGCGTGCCGCACCAACCCACCTTAAAAGAGATACGGGGTGCCCAGAATGTGCCAAGCATGCGGCCGGCGGTGACGGAATAACCCATATTCTTAATGGCACTATTCGCTGCCAAAATGGACCGACGCAGGTGTATGTAGTTGAGATGAAGAACTTCCCTGAATACTTGAAAATTGGACTTTCCAATCATCTGGCAAGAAGGGGTTGCGAGTCGACCGGGCAATACGGCGAAGCTCTCAGCCTTTGGCATTTTGAGACAAGACTAGAGGCGTTTGCTGTTGAGGCAGTTGCATTAGAAGGCACTCTTAGCTTTTACGAAAAACCTCTAGAACTAAGGCGTAAAGGATGGGATGGCATTACAGAGCTGAGAAAAATTGATCCAAACAGGCTGATCGAGTTCATGCAGCAACTGGTCGACGAGTGCTGTGAAATTGGACCTTTACCACTGATCTTGAAATATCTAAACTTGACTTCTCTGAGTAGAGCAGATCTTGAAAGGCTTCATTCAAGTGGTGGATATGTGCACAGAGGATTAAGCACACCCGTCAGGGGTAGGCGCCATGGGCCCTAGGCCTTGGAGCGCCGCACCACCCCCGCACAGTGGGCAGCCGGCGGCGGGGATGGGGTCTACCCACCAGCCTGGGGCGGAGCCTGCCGAGGAAGCGGCGGTAGGCGGCGGGGTCCTTCAGGAACTCAATCACCAGGGCCGCCAGCTCGGCATCCGTGGCAGGGGTGGGCATCGAGGGGCCAGCGGTGTGGGCCTCTGCAGGGTTCCCCGAGGCGGTCAACCGGGAGGCGCTTCGGCCTCCTCAGGCTCATCGGCGCCGTGGCGGTGAAACCAGGTGGCAAAGGTCGTTTTCCTGAGGTTCGGCAGGTCGAGGGTCTGCAGCCAGGCCGGTGTGGATTGCTTCCGGAAGGGATCGAAGAGAGGGCGATCCTTGGCGCCAAGCCGCTCGCGCCAGGCATGGCGCACGGCGGTCTGCTGGAGGGACTGACGGGTCACCCCCAACAGACGGGCAGCACCGGCCAGGGTTCGCATGGACCCCGGCAGGTTGCAGTAGAGGCGGAACTGAGCGAAGGCCCGGAAACTCTCATCCGGGCGGCGCTGCAGGGAGGCGAGAGGGGGCGCGGGAGGTTTCGTTTCGGTCGCCAAGGTTTGTAAAGCGATGGGGAACGACGCAAGGGTCATAAGGCAGGCGGGGCAAGGGGTTCGGGGGATTGGTGCAAACCTGAGCGCAACCCCAGCCGCAACCCTGAGCGCAACCTTGAAAAAAAGCGGACACAAGGGCCTCATCAGGCGGCCGACTGCGATCCGTCCAGAGCCCGGGCCAGCACCAGCGCATCCTCCAGGCCTGCAGTCATGCCGCGCGCCTGGGATAAACTCATCGCGTGGGCAGCATCCCCCAGCAGGGCCACCCGGCCCTGCACCAGCCGCGGCAGGGGATCGAGATCGAATGACCAGTTGGCAACCACCGCCTCCGGCGGCGTGGCGGCGATCAGTGCCGCCGCCTCGGGGTGCAGCTTGGCGAGGGCTTCGGCCGGGATGGGCTCCCGCAGCAAGGGCGCTGCTGGTCGCGGTCCGGAGGCAGGGGTTCTTCATGGAAAACCCCCAGTGGGTGCGTGGGCGGCCATCGGCATCCGGCACCAGATCGAACATGTTCACGTAGATGCCCCGGCCCCGGGCATACACATAGAAGTCGCCGTTCGTGCAGAACAGGTCGTCCGCCACCACCCCGCGCCACACCCGGTCGCCGAGATAGTGGAGATGGCGCTCGGGCACCAGCCGGGGGCCACCCGCGAATGGATGCCGTCGGCGGCCAGCAGCAGGTCGCCCTGCCAGTGGCTGCCGTCGGCAAAATCCAGCTCCACGCCCTCGGGGCTCTGCCGCCAGCCGCTGAGCTCGGCGCCGCCCACCACAAGCTCCGGCGGTAGATCCTCGAGCAGGGCCTCCAGGATGGCCGGGCGATCGCTGAGTCATCCCCATGCGCAGCGTAGAAAGAAATCTCCGCCCTTCACGGCGGGGAGGAAGTCAATTACAAGCAGTCGCCTAGACGGAATCTGGGGATGCGACATCCTGCATCCACGACCGCCATGCCCCTGATTTGCTAGCCGGTATTTTCAGGAAGCCCCCCCATAACCATCAGCTTGGCGGCTGTACCGCCTTGGGCTGATTGAAGCTCGGCGGCGCCAGCGACAAACGCTCTGGCTCTTTGGCGGCAGGGTTCGGAGCGAGGTCTGGCCAATTCGATGGGCCGGCCAGCAGAGCATCGATCAGGCTGCAGCATTCAGAGAGAGCCGCTGCTGCGGTCTCCCCTGGGCGTGGCGGCAGCTCGCTTGAGGTGACTCTCAGGCAGTCCCGGTGCAGCGCTCCACCAGCCAACCGCCGCGGCCGCCGCGGTGACGCTTGAATCCCGTGCTCAACTCGGCCAACCAGCCAGTACGGCCTTGCCGGGGCCTGATGAAGCCCGCGCTGGGCTCGGCTCTAGCGGCGACTGATCCGGAGTCCAGATCACGCCTGGCTTTTTGAGATGCCCGGTGCCGGTTTCGAACCAGCGACATCCTGCTTGTAAGGCAGGCGCTCTACCGCTGAGCTAACCGGGCGTCTCGCCATTGTGCCGTCACACTCGCCCCTGCCACCACCCCCCTCCCTTAGAGATCCCCCGTAGAAATGGCCAGCGGCCGCCACCACGACAGGGCCACCTGGCTGCTGGCCCTGCCCTTCGGGGGGCTTTGGTGGCCTGCCCTGGGCCTGGGCGGCCTGGCGGTGGCCAGCCTGGCTTTTTTGTGCGGTGGCCTGCTGCTGTCGCCGGATCTGGACACCCGCTCCAACCCCAGCCAGCGCTGGGGGCCGCTGCGGTGGCTGTGGTGGCCCTACCGCAAGCTGCTGCGGCACCGGTCGCTGCTGTCCCACAGTCCGCTGCTGGGCACGGCGATCAGGCTTGCCTACCTGGCCCTGCTCTGCCTCGGCCTCAGCCTGCTGCTGGCGCCCCTGGGGGGGCCGCCGCCGCAGCAGCTGCTGCAGATGACGGCCGAATTGTGGCGGCAGCAGCGGCCCCTGCTGCTGGCGGCGCTTGTGGGGGTGGAGGCCAGCGCCTGGCTGCACCTGATCCAAGACGGCGATCCAATGCCGCGCACCCCCCGGCTGCTGCGACGCCGGGGTCGCAGGCGCCAGGGGGGAGGGAGCCAAAGGGGCAGTGGTCAGCTGCGGAGCGGCCAGCGGCGATGACAGGGTGGAGGCCCCGTGAGCCCTCGCCGCGATGGACGCCCCGATCCAGGTCTCCCCACAGCCGCCCGCCAGACCAGGGGAAGGCGACCAGGCCAGCAGCGGCGACCTGGCGGCATTGGCGGAGTTGGTGGCGGTGGTGGCGCAGCTGCGCGATCCAGAGCTGGGCTGCCCCTGGGATCTGCAGCAGACCCACAACTCTTTGGTGCCTTATCTGCTGGAGGAAGCCCATGAGCTGGCCGATGCCATCCGCCACGGCAACGACCGTCAACTGGCGGAAGAACTGGGGGATCTGCTGCTGCAGGTGGTGCTCCACGCCCAACTGGCCCGTGAACAGGGCCGCTTTGATCTGGCCCAGATCGCCCAGGGCATCAGCGCCAAGTTGATCCGGCGGCATCCGCACGTATTCGGGGCCGACGACGATCCGGCCCGGCTGGATCGCGGCCAGGCCGGCAGCAGCGAGGCCGTGGCGCTGCGCTGGCAGCAGATCAAGGCCCTGGAAAGGCAGCAGCTGGCCACCTCTCCAGCCAGCCAGGCCCCAGTTGAGCAGTCGCCAGATGACCAGCCGCCAGAGGCAGGGGCGCCAGATGCGGGAGACAGCGCCAGCCCCCTCAGCGATCTGCTCAGGGCCAAGGTGCGCGGTCAGCCCGCCCTGGCCGGCGCCATGACCATCTCCCGCAAGGCCGCCGCGGCCGGCTTCGAATGGGACGACATCGAGGGCGTCTGGGCAAAGGTGCATGAGGAGCTCGACGAGCTCAAGGAGGCCGTGGCCGAACTCCATAAGCACGGCAGCCATCACCAGAGCAGCGATGACCAGGCCAGCGATGCACAAATCGGCGACAACCAGGCCCAGATCCATGCCCAGGAGGAATTGGGGGATGTGATCTTCACCCTGGTGAATGTGGCCCGCTGGTGCGGCCTGGATCCGGAGGCGGGCCTGGCCGGCACCAACCGGCGCTTTTTACAGCGCTTCTCCCGGGTGGAGGCCGCCCTCAGCGGCGATCTGCAGGGGAAGAACATCCGCGAACTGGAGGCTCACTGGCAGCGGGCCAAGGCCGCGATTCGGGCGGAAAAAATCGGTGAAAATAGCGCGGAATAAAATAAAAAGAATCAGAAACGAAAGGTATAAAGAATGACAATTGATTAGGGGGCACCTCGGCCCTATCTATCCCTCCTCGGGTCGCTGCCGCCGCTGTTCCTTGATGCCACTGCGGCGACGTTTGGCCGTGAGCCGTCGCTCCACCGAGCCCCTTGTGGGTTTCGTGGCGCGACGGGGCGGCGGCGGCGGTTTGATCGCGGCGCGCAGTAGCTGCGCCAGCCGCTGCTGCGCCGCCTGGCGGTTCAACCACTGGGAGCGGTGCTCGGCGGCCACCACCACCAGCACCCCATCCACCAGCCGTTCGGCCAGCCGCGCCAGGGCCCGCTGCCGCAGGTGCTCGGGCAATGCCGCCGTGGCGCTCAGATCGAACACCAGTTCCACCCGCGAATCGGTGGTGTTCACGCCCTGGCCGCCGGGGCC
>DGYA01000045.1:32066-32471 GCA_002396505.1 Cyanobacteria bacterium UBA5018
CGCCCTGGCCGCCGGGGCCCGAGGCCCGCGAGAAGCGCCAGCCCAGCTCCCCGGCTGGAATCCACCAGCGCTCGTCGATCGGCAGGTCCGGGGCGGTCATGGGCGTCTCTTAGAGCAGGCTCACCAGGCCGCTGCCGATGTCCAGGTAGGCGGGCTGAATGCGCAGCCGGCCCTCAGCCAGGGCCTGGGCCAGCAGCTGGCTGCTCTGCGGCAGGGCGGCGGCGGCGGCGCGGGCATTGGCCTGCACCGCCCGCTCCAGCCCCTCAACCCCAGCCAAGGGGGCAGGGGGCAGGGCCTGGCGGATTGGCAGCACCAGCTGCTCCAGCAGGGGCGTCAGCGGCCCGTCGCCCAGGGCCGCCCGCACCGCCCCGCAGCCGCTATGGCCCAGCACCAGGATCAGCGGCA
>DGYA01000045.1:32651-32904 GCA_002396505.1 Cyanobacteria bacterium UBA5018
GCCCAGCACCAGGATCAGCGGCACCCGCAACTCGGCCACGGCGTACTCCAATGAAGCCACACCTGCTGGGAAGGCGGTGTTGCCGGCGCTGCGCACCTGGAACAGCTCGCCGGCCCCGGCGGCAAACAGCCACTCCGGCGCCAGCCGCGAATCGGCGCAGCAGAGCAGCGCCGCCCAGGGTTGCTGGCCCTGGGCCAGATCCTCGGGCCCCAGCTGACAGCGCAGCGGCGATTGCGCCAGCAGCAGCGCCGCC
>DGYA01000024.1 GCA_002396505.1 Cyanobacteria bacterium UBA5018
TGGCCTCCGGCCGACTTCGTCTATGATGGGTTCATCCGCTGGCGGATCTCAGCCCGCAGCTCGGGGTCGTAAGGCGATTGCATCAGTCATGGTTAGGCCCCCTGGTGGATCGGTCAGACAGGGCGGACAACATTGCTGGTAGTGGGGGGACCATAAAGCGCCGCACCCGCGTCGTCGTCGTCATCTTCCCCAACGACGCGGCGATCACCCGCCTGGTTGGGGCGGTGCTGTAACCCCTGGGCAGCACAGACGACTTTCGCTCACAACACAATTGCGATCGGACGAGAGGTTTGACAATTCAATCGTCTTGTTTCATCGTGGAGAGACGAGGAACATCTGAACCTCAAGAATGTCAGCTCGTCATTCCAGCCTGATCACACTCTGATCAGGGCATTCGAGCCTTGGATTGTACACCACGCAAAGAGACGCTTCCCAACCGAGGCCCGTTGAACGCTTGCAGCCCTGTCGATCTTTTGTAACATCGCGAACCCTTACAGGCGGACCCGCCCATCAAACCCGGAATGGTTCCGACTTGTGTGAATTTCTTGTCATCGCAAGCAATCTCACAGGTTCATTCCGCTTGCCTCCCGCTTTTAGGCGGCCAGAACGCCGGAGAAGGGGGTATTGTGCGGGTCCGCCTAAAGCCTGTTGGGCTAGCCTGGATGTTTTGCTAAAGTCTTGAGCAAGCTCCTTCTTACTTGAACAAAATGAACCGCACTTGTTTTGTGATTTCACCCATTGGCGACCAAGGTAGCGATATCAGGCTTCGATCAGATGCATTGTATGACCTAATAATTGAACCTGCCCTAGAAAAATATTCGTTTACCATAACGAGAGCAGACAAGAACTCTGTTTCGTCAATTACATCTGAAATTATTCAACAAGTGCAAAACTCTGGACTTTGCATTATAGATATTACTGGCCACAACCCAAATGTAATGTACGAGTGCGGTCGCCGACATGAAACGGCTAAACCATATATCATGATCGCTCAAGAGGGAGAAAAGCTTCCTTTTGATATCAACACTACAAGAACTGTATTTTACAATCTAAGCGATGCTCGAGAGATTCGAAACACTGTCAAAGTCCTTCAGCAAATAATAGAGAAGCATCTGGAAGGTGGCCTCGAGCCTGAGCGCTCAGGTGAATCATTAAGTGCGCTTTCCGAAACTCTAGTCAGAATCGAGAGGAAGGTTGATCGGCTCAGAACTACAAATATTGGTAATCCAACTTCCCCAATATTAACTCCAAGTTCCCCATTATTAACTAGCACACCTGAACATTCAGACATTCTGCGGCCAGGTGATGGCAAGCGGTAACTGGTCCCAGTGCCTCTGCATCGTGGTGGGCTCCCCTCAGCTGGCGAAGGGAATCAGTGTTTCGCTGGATGGTGTGCGCCGGAACAGCCGGCTGAGCTGGCTGGTGAAACCGCTGAAAGTTTAAACAAGTAAGGACGTAAACGTTCAAGTTTGACTCGGTCGGCATCATCAGCCAAATCAAGGGGAATGGAGAGGAGAGGCCAGTGAAAATCAGAGAATCTCAGATTCCCTTCCTCCACATCCTCATCAGGGAATTTCCCGCTGTCGTGCCTGGGACCCAGGCCAGGCCGCATCCGATTTCCAGGCGAATAGATTGCCCACCCTGCCGCAGCTTTTGCCACTGGGCATAGCTATACATAGCTATTCAGCTGTGATCCAACATGCTTCTAAGTCGGCATCTAGCGAGACCCAAGAGGGATAGCGCGGGGGCGTATCGCTATAGACGGAATCGGATAGAGCTCCGGGCGTAGCTATCCCCAACTGCTTTACTTGCGAGGTATCCAGCGCGTGCAGCCAACAGAAGGCCTCCTCATCTATAAGCCGCTGATAAGTCTCGTTCAGGTATTCTAGTGTGATCTAATGGCAGCCATTGACGAGTACCGGCCAGGCGACCTTAACCTCGCCAATCTCACAGAGCTGATAGCGGATCGCGCACAGAGGTTCGTCTTCCCCCTCTGGCTATGCCATGGGATCACCAGCCTGCTCCTTCAGCCAATCAATTAATTAATCAATCAACCAATCAATCAATGCGGCGGGAGTCAAAAGAATGGTAAGATCACGTTGATTAGCAAGTAGTGCTGCTGCTGCTGCTGCGCTGGTAGCGGTGATGCGAATCTTGAACTCCTCGGAGCAATAGAGCAGAGCAGCTTCGGAATGAAAGGCCAAGGAAATTATTCTGCCTTTTGAAATCGGGATTGATCCGGTGCTCGATGCTCTCCATCGCCTATACGTTGTCGCCGGCTTCCCAGTCTTTTGGCCTGTTGATGGCGGAATCGTCCACAAGACAGCAGGTCGCTAGCTCAGCATTGAGCTACTCCAGATCGAGAATAGGATCGAGCAAAGCTAGTCCGCAGCTCTGTCAATTCAGACTATGCGGGCAAAACCCTGGTCAGCTCGTGATTCGCACAACATATCTGCGCCTGCCCCGTCAAACGTGGGATAGTGATTTCCAGCAGAGCGACTAGATCTCAATACGCGTCATCCATACCGCCGACTGGCAGATCGGCAAGCCCTACGGCACGGTCGCGGACGAGCAGAAGCGCTTCCGGCTGCAGCAGGAGCGTCTGGCAGCGATCGGCCGTATTCGCGACGTGGTGCGGCTGAAGGACGCCCAGCTCGTGTTGGTGGCGGCGATCTCTTCGACTCAACGGCCCCGGCCACCACGACCATGGCGCACCTGGGACGCTATGGCATCGCGACAACTTCCAGCGACACCAACGCCAGCTGGCGCCCAATTTGCAGCTGCTGTTGGAGCGCCAGCCCTTGGTGCTCGAGTCGGCCGTGGTGTTGCCCTGTCCGCTGCTCCGCAACCAGGACAGCAGCCTTCCCGCCGATCTGCCGCGCATCGTGCTGGCCCACGGCGGCGTCCATGGCTTCGGGGGGCGGGATTACGAGGGTGACGAGGAGGCCCAGGCCGGTGCAAACAACCTGATCGGCCTGGGGGCCCTGCCGGCTGAGCAGATCGACTACTTCGCCCTCGGGGATTGGCACAACCTCAAGGTGCGATTGAGTGGCGATGGCGATCTCGATCGCTTTGAGCTGTCGCTCGAAGCGATCACCGCCGGTCGGGTCGCCCGCGACCTGCTGCGGCTGGAGGTGAGCGGCAGCCTCAGCCTGGCGGGCCACCGCCGCTACCACCAGCTGAGCGACGACCTGCAGAACCGGCTGCTGCGCCTGCGGATCAAGGGCCCCCGCGTTCAGGAAAGATGACA
>DGYA01000025.1:0-10427 GCA_002396505.1 Cyanobacteria bacterium UBA5018
CCGGGGGGGCAGGGGCTGGGGTGCTGATGCTGATCGGGGTGGTGCTGGCCCTGCGGTCCTGGGGCCCCCTGCCCCCAGCAGCGCCGGCGCCGGTCAAGCCCAAGCTGGCCGCTCCAGTGACCCCGGTGCCAGCTGAGCCGCTGCCAGCCGCGCCCAAGCTCGCCCCCTCCCCCCAGGCGGACCTGCCGCTCCAGGGGGCCGACCCCAACGAAGTCCAGATCCAGGCGCTGCTGCAGGCCTGGTTGGCGGCCAAGGCGGCCGTGCTGGCGGGCGGTACGCCGCCCCAACCCCTGGAGAGCTTGGTCAGAGCGCCCTTGCTGCTGCGTCTGCAAGCGGAGCGGCAGCGGGATTTGGCCGCCGGCATCAGCCAGGAGATCACAGCCCAGGTGGAGGAGCTGCAAATCACGGAGCGCCAGGCCGGTCGCATCGTGGCCCGGGTGCGCCTGAGCTATGGCGAGCGCCAGCTCGATGCCAGCGGTAAGGATCTGGCCGCCGCTAGCAAGCTGCGGCTCACCAACAGCTATGTGTTCGGCCGCGACCCTGACGGCATCTGGCGGCTGGTCGGTTTCCGTCCCACCAACTGAGCGCCCCGCTGAGCCCTCCACTGAGCGCCCCCCACTGCCACCGCCAACTAGGCACCGCCAACTAGCCACCGCGCCTAACGCCCCACTGCCCCCACTGAGCAACCCGCTGGGCGCCGCGCCGCTTTTTACCATCGGGGTTAGCCACCGCCCATTCGAGGCGGCCTTCCCTCCGCCAGCAGGCCTCGATGTTCGACGAACTGTCCCAGCGCTTCGATGACGCCGTAAAGGCCCTCCGGGGTCAGGCCGCCATCAGTGAATCCAACATCGAGGCGGCCCTGAAGGACGTGCGTCGCGCCCTGTTGGAGGCCGATGTGAGCCTGCCGGTGGTGAAGGATTTTGTGGACGAGGTGCGGCGCAAGGCCCTCGGGGCGGAGGTGGTGCGGGGCATCAGCCCGGACCAGAAATTCATCCAGGTGGTGCACGAACAGCTGGTGGAGACCATGGGGGGCGCCAATGCCCCCCTGGCCCAGGGCGGCAAAGCCGGCAGTCCCAGCGTGGTGCTTATGGCCGGCCTGCAGGGGGCTGGCAAGACCACCGCCACCGCCAAGTTGGGGCTGCACCTCAAGGAGCAGGGGCGCAAGGCGCTGCTGGTGGCCGCTGACGTGTACCGCCCGGCCGCCATCGACCAACTAAAGACCCTGGGCGCCCAGATCGGCGTGGAGGTGTTCAGCCTCGGCACCGAGGCCAAGCCGGAGCAGATCGCCGCCGCCGGCCTCAGCAAGGCCAAGCAGGAGGGCTACGACACCGTGCTGGTGGACACCGCCGGCCGACTGCAGATAGATACCTCGATGATGCAGGAGATGGTGCGGATCCGCGATGCCGTGCAGCCCGACGAGGTGCTGCTGGTGGTGGATTCGATGATTGGCCAGGAGGCCGCCGATCTCACCCGCGCCTTCCACGAGCAGGTGGGAATCACCGGCGCCGTGCTCACCAAACTCGATGGCGATTCCCGCGGTGGCGCCGCCCTCTCGATCCGCAAGATCAGCGGTGCGCCGATCAAGTTCATCGGCACCGGCGAGAAGGTGGAGGCGCTGCAGCCCTTCCATCCCGAGCGCATGGCCAGCCGCATCCTGGGCATGGGCGATGTGCTCACCCTGGTGGAGAAGGCCCAGAAGGAGGTGGAGCTAGCCGATGTGACCCGCATGCAGCAGAAGTTGCAGGAGGCCTCATTTGACTTCTCCGATTTCCTGCAGCAGATGCGCCTGATCAAGCGCATGGGCTCCCTGGGGGGCCTGATGAAGATGATCCCGGGGATGAACAAGATCGACGACGGCATGCTCAAGCAGGGGGAGCAGCAGCTGCGCAGGATCGAGTCGATGATCGGCTCGATGACCCAGGCCGAGCGTCAAAAACCCGACCTGCTGGCCAGCAGCCCCTCCCGGCGGCGGCGCATCGCCGCCGGTAGCGGCCACACCCCCGCCGAAGTGGACAAGGTGCTCGCCGACTTCCAGAAGATGCGTGGCTTCATGCAGCAGATGACCCGGGGCGGTATGCCGGGCATGCCCGGTATGGGTGGCCTGCCCGGCCTGGGTGGTTTCCCAGGCCTGCCCGGCATGGGCGGCGGTATGCCCGGCTTCCCCGCTGGCGGCGCGCCCCACGGCAAGCCGGGTCGGGGCGCCGCCCCCAAGGCCCCCAAGCCCAGCAAGAAGCGCAAGGGCTTCGGGGAGCTGTGAAGCGGTCTTGGCTGGGGGTGCGAGCCGCAAGCTACATTGCTTGTTTGCACACCTAGTGGCCGGCCCACGATGATCAAGCTCCGCCTGAAGCGGTTCGGCAAGAAGCGGGAAGCGAGTTTCCGCCTCGTGGCCACCAACAGCACGTCCCGTCGGGATGGTCGTCCGCTGGAAGAGCTGGGCTTCTACAACCCCCGCACCAAGGAAGCGCGCCTGGACACCGAGGCCATCCGCGCCCGCCTGGCCCAGGGTGCCCAGCCCACCGACACCGTGCTCACCCTGCTGGAGCGCGGCGGTCTGGTGGAGCCCAGCCCCAGGGCTGCCGTGGTTGTAGGCAAGGCCAAGCAAGCCGCCGCCCGGGAGGCCGCAGCCGCCAAGGCAGCCGCTGAAGCCGCCGCCGCCAAGGCTGCGGAAGAGGCTGCCGCTGCTGAAGCTGCCGCTGCTGAGGCCGCCGCTGCCGCCAAGGCCGCAGAAGAGGCTGCAGCTGCGGAAGCCGCTGCCGAGACGGCCCCTGAAGCCTGAGGAAACGCCCCATGCCCGGGGCTGACTCACTCCAGAGCTTCGCCATCGATCTGCCCGATCAGGCCGCCGCCATGGCCCTGGCCGGAGCTGGCGAAGCCACCCTGCATCGCCTGGAGGCCCTCACCGGCGCTTCTCTGGTGTTGCGGGGTTTGAGTTTGCAATTACGGGGCCGGCCGCCCCAGTTGGAGCGGGCTGCCGGCCTGGTGGAACTGCTGCGGCCCCTGTGGCAGGGGGGTGAACCGATCACCGCCGTAGACATCCAAACCAGCTTGAGCGCCCTGGACACCGGTCGCGCTAGCGACCACCAGCAATTGAGCCAGCAGGTGTTGGCCCGCAGCCAGAGCGGCAAATTGCTGCGGCCGCGCACCTTGAAGCAGCAGGCCTATGTGGCGGCGATGGAGCGCCACGACCTCACCTTGGCCCTGGGGCCCGCCGGCACCGGCAAAACCTTCCTGGCCGCCGTGCAGGCGGTGCGCATGCTGCAGGAGCGCAAGGTGGAGCGGCTGATCCTCACCCGCCCGGCGGTGGAGGCCGGCGAGCGCCTGGGCTTTCTGCCGGGCGATCTACAGCAGAAGGTGGATCCCTTCCTACGGCCCCTCTACGACGCCCTGCACACCCTGCTGGGCCAGGAGCGCACCGCGTCGCTGATTGAAAAGAACGTGATCGAGGTGGCGCCGCTGGCCTACATGCGCGGCCGCACCTTGGCCGATGCCTTCGTAATTCTCGACGAGGCCCAGAACACCACCGCCACCCAGATGCGCATGGTGCTCACCCGCCTGGGCGAAAACTCCCGCATGGTGGTCACCGGCGACCCCACTCAAATCGACCTGCCGCCTGGGGCGATCAGCGGTCTGATCGAGGCGGCCCAGGTGCTGGTGGGGGTGGAGGGGGTGGCGATCTGTGAGTTCAGCGCCGTCGATGTGGTGCGTCACCCGCTGGTGCAGCGGCTGGTAACCGCCTATGCAGCCCGCGATGCCCTGCAGGCCCAGGCCGGCCAGCGCCACCGCACACAGCTCCGCCCCTGAAGACAGGCCCCCAGAGGGGCTTAAGCCTGGGGAGGGAGAACCGCCCTGGGCCAGCCAACGGCAACCGCAAATCACTGTCAGGATAGGAGGCAGTTCACGACCTGGTGCGCCATGCCGGCCAGCAGCAATTTCCAAGAAGCCATTCGCCAGGCGCAGTCGAGCGCCCTGGTGGGTCCAAACGTGGTGAATAAGGCCCTGCCCTACGTGGGTGGCGGCATGGTGCTCACCGCCGTTGGGGTGATGGGTGGCATGGCGGTGATGGCCAGCAGCCCTGCCCTGTTCATGCCCCTGTTCTGGGTGGCGTTGATCGGCAATTTTGTTCTGTTCTTTCTGGCCCAGAACGTGGCCAACAAGGGCAACAATGCCGTTGCTCTGCCGCTGCTCACCGCCTATAGCCTGATCACTGGCTTCACCCTCAGTGGCATCGTCAGCTATGCGGTGGCGGCCGCCGGGGTCGGTGCCGTCGGTACGGCCGCCCTGGCCACCGGCATCACTTTTGTGGTGGCCTCGTTCACCGGCCGGCGGATGAGCGACAACGTGGGCCAGGCCCTCGGGGCCGTTGTGGGCCTGGGGCTGATCGGCCTGCTGATCGCCATGGTGGTGCAGATCGTGGGCGGCATCTTCGCTCCGGGCATCTTCCACACCGGTGGTTTTGAGCTGATGATCGCCGGCTTCGGCACCGTGCTGTTTGTCGGGGCGGCGTTCCTCGACTTCTACACGATGCCCCGCACCTACAGCGATGACCAGTACCTGTCCGGGGCCCTGGGCATGTACCTCACCTACATCAACCTGTTCATCTTCCTGCTGCGCCTGATCATTGCCCTCCAGGGCGGTGGCCGCCGCGAGTGAGGCCAAGCCCGCCAGTTGCGGATCTTGCTTCGCGGCTAGTTAGCAGCTGATAGCAGCTAATTAACACCGCTCGTTAAGGAGGCTAGTTAGCGGTTAGTCGCGTTTGATTAACACCGTTCGCTAAATCTGTTAGTTGCTATTCGAAAGCCCCGGCTAATGGTTGCCTGATTGACTAAGAAAAGCCCCCGATTTTGGGGGCTTTTTTGTGCTCGGTACTGACCTGGGGAGGCTCTTGGCAGCCGCCAATTCGTTGCCCCAGCTAGCTGAAATCCATTGCGGCAGCAGGGCTCAATTGGCCGTGGCTCGGGTTTTTCAGAGCTTCCCTAAGGCGCTATGGCCCTGGGCCGCCCTTATTCGGCCACCGCTTCCAAGGCGCTGGCGATCGCTTGGCGCTGTTCGGCGTCGTAGCCCCAGCGCTGCAGGAAGGCCTGATCTTCTTTGATCGAGCTAAGGGCGGCGCTGGCAGCTTGGCCGTTACTGATGCCATTACCACTGCTCTCGCCACTCCTCTCACTACTGGCCTCACTACTGGCCTCGCTACTGCTCTCGCTGCAGCCATCGCCAGCACTGCTGCCAGAGTCACTGCTCTCCCCAGCCTTGGCTGCGGCCCAGAGAGTCTCCAGCCGCTGCTTCACCTGGCTGGGGTCCAGCAGGCGCAGCAGTTCGGTGCAACGGCTGGCCACCCGTTCGGAGCCGGCTTGCTGTTGTGGGTCGCCGCTGCGGGCGTGGTGCAGGACCATGGCCGTGCTCATCGCCAGGTTGCGCAGGCAGAGATCCACCACCGGGGCGCCCACGGCGCGCAAGGCCAGCACCAGCGGCTCGGGCAGCCGGTCCAGCAGCGGGCTGTCCCCGGCCAGGCTCACCGCGAAGAAGCCGCGGCCGCCGTCGCGGCTAACCACCAGTTCGGCCACCCGGTCGGCCAGCACCTCATCGCTTAGTTCACCGTTTTCCCATAGCTCCAGCCACTGGCCGGTGATCGCCAGCGCCTGGGGGAAGCTGGGCTGAGGTGAGGAGCTGGTCATGGTGGGCAACGGCGGGCCGAACTGGCAGTGTTGAGGCTATGGATTCCAGCCAACCCACCGAGCCTGAGCTCCCCAACTCCCAACCCGCCAATTCAGCCGGGGCCGCCCCCCTAGAGGAGGCCGCAACACCTGCTGAATTGGAACCCGAGCATCGCCGCCTGGCGGTGCCGCCGGCCGATGAGGGGATCCTGCTGCCGATTCCCGATCCGGCTGAATCGGCCCGCCTGCTGGGCCAGGGGAGCCCCCTGGCCACCCCAGCTGCGGAGCGGTTCCGCTCTGGTTTTGTGGCCCTGATCGGGCGGCCCAATGTGGGCAAGTCCACCCTGCTCAACCAGCTGGTGGGCCAGAAGGTGGCGATCACCTCCCCCATCGCCCAAACCACCCGCCATCGGCTGCGGGCGATCCTCACCACCCCCGCCGCCCAACTGGTGCTGCTGGACACGCCTGGCATCCACAAGCCCCATCACCTGCTGGGGGAGAGGCTGGTGCAGTCGGCCCGGCGGGCCATCGGCGAGGTGGATGTGGTGCTGTTGCTGGTGGACGGCAGCCAGCCGGCCGGTCGCGGCGATGGCTACATCGTGGAGTTGCTGCGCCACTGCAGAGCGCCGGTGCACCTGGCGCTGAACAAGCACGACCTGGTGGACGAGCAGCAGGCCGAGCAGTTGGCCGCCAGCTACCGGGAGTTGTTGGCCGGCGAGGGCCAGGCGCCGCTGGCCTGGCCCATGCATCCGGTGAGTGCCCTCAGCGGAGCGGGCACCGAGGAGCTGGTGGCCGCCTTGGCCGCCGAGTTGCCCCTGGGGCCGCACCTCTATCCCCCCGATGCGGTGAGCGATCAGCCGGAGCAGCTGCTGATGGCCGAGTTGATTCGGGAGCAGGTGCTCAGCCACACCCGAGAGGAGATACCTCATTCCGTGGCGGTGAGCATCGATCGGGTGGTGGATGACGGTCCGCGCACGGCGGTGCTGGCTACGGTGCTGGTGGAGCGCAGCAGCCAGAAGGGAATTTTGATTGGCAAGGGCGGTTCGATGCTGCGCACGATCGGCCAGGGGGCAAGGCTGCAGATGGAAAAGCTGCTGGCTGGCCCCGTATACCTGGAGTTATTTGTGAAAGTGGTGCCCGGTTGGCGTGGCAGTGCCGCCCGCCTGGCCGAACTGGGCTACCGGGGGGATTGAGAGCGCTGGCCGCCAAGCGACACCGGCCCGGCGAGGCTGAAGCAGCCGAGGGCGGCCCTGGGCCAAACATCAGGCAGGCGCCAAGCCAGACCTGGGAGAATCAAGCCCATGAGTGAACCAATCTCCGCCTTCCCGCCCGAGACTATCGGCGCCTTCCTGCGCTGCTGCGCCGGGGAGTGGATGAGCCTGCGCAGCCAGTTCAGCCTGGCCGCATCTTTAGATCCGGCCGCCCTGGATCTAGCCGATCTAGATCAGGCCACCCCAGAGCCCGTCTCGCTGGATCCAGCTGGTCTAAAGCCGGCCGATGCTGCGGACCAAGAGCCAGCCTCCCTGGAGGAGGCCTGGCACAGCAGTGAACGAGGCGAGCTGGTGGTGGCCTTCCTCGAACCGGAGGGCAGCGCCTCCGTGGGCGGCCTGCGGGTGGCTGCTGGGGGCAAGGGGCCCGCCCAGCTGCACTTTGATCACCAGGGCGGCTTCACGGCCAGCGGTGGCGAGGTCCAGAGCCAGGGCAGTTGGCAGTTGTGGCCAGACGGCAGCCTGGAGCTAAGGATCAACGCCGGTGAGCGGCTGGTGCGGGAGCGGATCTGGTTCACCAAGGCCAATCTGAGGTTGCGCTCCACCGTGGAGCAGGGGGCCGATGGCCGTCCGGCCCGGGCCAGTTTCTGTTCGGAGATCCGCAGAGTTGGCAGACCAGCCGCCGCTCCAGGCCCTTCTGCCGCCACTCCAGGCCCCGCGGCCGCAGTAACTCCCCCAGCCAATTAATTCCATGCGCTTGGATGTGGTGAGCCTGGCTCCCGAGGCGTTTGCGCCCCTGCTGGAGCTGGGAGTTATTGGTAGGGCATTTGCCGCCGGCATTGCCCAGTTGCATCTGCACAATCCCCGCGATTACACCACCGATAAATACCGCAAGGTGGACGACGTGCCCTATGGCGGCGGTGCCGGCATGGTGCTCAAGCCGGAGCCGGTGTTCGCGGCGGTGGAGGCAATCCCCCAGCTGCCCAGGCGGCGGGTGCTGTTGATGAGCCCCCAAGGCCAACCGCTGCGGCAGGAGGATTTGATCAGGTGGTCTCGGGATTGGCAGCAGTTGGTATTCATCTGCGGCCACTACGAGGGCTTTGATGAACGCATCCGCAGCCTGGCGGATGAGGAGGTGTCCATCGGTGATTTTGTACTCACCGGCGGTGAACTGCCGGCGGCCACAATCATCAATGGCGTGATGCGGCTGCTGCCCGGCACCCTGGGTTGCAGCGGCAGCCTGGAGGAGGAGAGCCACGCCAGCCCGCTACTTGAGCATCCCCACTACACCAGACCCGCCAATTTTCGCGACATGGAGGTACCGGAGCTATTGCGCAGCGGCGACCACGGGGCGATTGCCCGCTGGCGCTTTGACCAACAACTCCTACGCACCCGCCAACGCCGCGCCGACCTCTACGCCCGCTGGCTAGAGCAGCAGCCCCAGGATGAGGATATTGCGCTGGATCCCCATCCTGGGGAGGATGGTTGATGGGGGGAGGATATGGGGCTAGATCCTCCCGGTAACGATCGCCAGTAGTTGGTAGGGATTGATGCTCAGAGCGTGAGGCACAACTCTTCCCGGCTGGCGCCTGAGCTGCTGCCCAGCTTGAAGCGCTCGCGTATGCGGAGCGGCAGTTGCCGGGCGAAGGGAATGCGGGCCATCGGCAGTTCGTTCATGGGCTTAGATTCTTGATATAGCTCCAGGTAGGTGGAGTAATTGTCCCAGGCCTCTCGGCTGAATCCAGTCGAGGTCCAGTTGCTGTAATACGTTTCCGTGAGCAAACCATTCGCCCACACAAGTTGATGATCCTCCAGCTCGATAGAGAAGAAAACGATTGGCACGGTATCTGGCCATTTTTCAATATTCGCTATGCTCTCATTATTGACAAGGGCGCGGGCTTCCACCAGGCATTCATCCACGACGAAGGCGTGGCTTGGCGTGCAGTAGGTATCCCTGATCGGGAGATTATTGCCCAGGGAGCCTTTATTAATTCGAATAGGCATTTTGGCTTGAGGCTTAAGGGCAGATGCTTTCCTTGTTGTCTTGCCGAGAAACTTTACAGCTTGTGGGCCAGTGGGAGTAAGAACTAAATCCCCCGGCTTTAGTGTTTCAATGGGCACCTCGCCAGATGGTGTATCAATAAGAGTTCCCGACATGAAGCAGGGAGGAGGGAGGATAGTGCCGGAGACAGCTGTGGTGGTGCCGATGATATAGCCCGTGCCGGCCGCGAGGGTGAGTTCAACTGTTTCATCGCCTTCCACTTCTGCATCGGCCGTAGGATCCACCGTGACGGTGCCCGTGGAGGCACCAGCAGCAAAAGTGACGGTCTTGATTGTGGGTGTGGATGGGATGCCTGTGTAGTCAGTGCCGAGCGTTGCTGATCCGGCAACGGTGTAGTTGACCGTCAGCTCATTAGTGAGCAGCCCAGTGCGAGTAAAGGTATAAACCAGATTGCTGTTGCCATCCTCTGTCACTGCCGCAGGCGCAACAGCAAGAGTGATGCTGGGCAGCAGCCGATCATCGGTATAGGGATTGGCAAAGCCCACCACATCGCTCAGCCCCGCCGGTGTCGTGCCGCCATAGCTGGGGTCACCCCAGCTGACGACGGTGCCATCGCTCTTAAGGGCCGCAAAGGCATAGTCGTTGGAGAAGATCTGGTTGACGCCACTCAGCCCAGCCGGTGTCGTGCCGCCATAGCTGGGGTCACCCCAGCAGACGACGGTGCCATCGCTCTTCAAGGCCGCAAAGGCAGATTGCGTGGAGAAGACCTGGGTGACGTCGCTCAGCTCCGCCGGTGTCGTGATCGGAGTTAAAATGCCTGCATAGGCGTCCCAGTTGCTACCCCAGCAGACGACGGTGCCATCGCTCTTCAGAGCCGCAAAGGCATAGCCAGTGGAGAAGATCTGGGTGACGCCGCCAAGCCCCGCCGGTGTCGTGCTGCCGGCCCAGCCGGCACCCCAGCAGGCGACGGTGCCATCGTTCTTCAGGGCCGCGAAGGCACCGTAACTGGAGAAGATCTGGGTGACGCCGCCAAGCCCCGCCGGTGTCGTGCCGCCATAGTTGGGGTCACCCCAGCAGACTACGGTGCCATCGCTGTTCAGCGCCGCAAAGGCACCGTCCGTGGAGAAGATCTGGGTGACGCCACCAATACCCGCCGGTGTCGTGCCGCCATTGATGGTGTCACCCCAGCTGACGACGGTGCCATCGCTCTTTAGGGCCGCAAAGGCATAGCCATTGGAGAAGATCTGGCTGACGCCCCCAAGCCCCGCCGGTGTCGTGCCTCCAGAGCTGGTGTCACCCCAGCAGACGATGGTGCCATCGCTCTTCAGGGCCGCAAAGGCCCAGCCAGTGGAGAAGATCTGGGTGACGCCGCCAAGCCCCGCCGGTGTTGTGCCGCCACCCCAGGGGACACCCCAGCAGACGACGGTGCCATCGCTCTTCAGTGCCGCAAAGGAACCCCAATTGGAGAACATCTGGATAACGCCTCCAAGCCCCGCCGGTGTCGTGCCGTAATTGATGGTTTCACCCCAGCTAACGACGGTGCCATCGCTCTTCAGGGCCGCAAAG
>DGYA01000025.1:10605-18600 GCA_002396505.1 Cyanobacteria bacterium UBA5018
GGTGCCATCGCTCTTCAGGGCCGCAAAGCCATAGAAAGTGGAGAAGATCTGGGAGACGCCGCCAAGACCCGCCGGTGACGTGCCGCCATAGCTGGGGTCACCCCAGCAGACGACGGTGCCATCGCTCTTCAGGGCCGCAAAGGCATAGCCATTGCCAACTTCCCCCTTACTCCACCCAGGCCGGCTTGGCCCATTGACTGTCACCACCATCCCCTCCGCCGTGATCGTTGCGGTAGCCGTTTGCTGGCCGGGGGTGATCAAGTAGCTGGGTGTTGCTGTTGTGGAAGGCAGGATCTGGGCAATGATCGTTTCACCCGGATCAATCAGGCTGTCGGCCAGCGCAGATAACGACAGCTCGACGGTGGCACTGCCTGCCGAGAAGCTCATGGTGCCGCTGGTGGCACCGCTGTAGTCGCTGCCGGCCTGGGCAGTGCCCAGCAGCCGATAGCTCACCGAGAGTGGGTCCGTGGTGGGACCGGTTCGCGAGAAGCGGAAAACCGCCGGGCTGCCATTCGCCTCGTTGCCGTTGGCGATGGCGGTGACGGAAACCTGGGTTTCGTCATTGACGATGGTGCCGGTTACCGTAGCCGTGGTGCCAATGGTGTAACCAGTGCCGGCAGCAAGGGTGAATAAAATAGTTTCATCGCCCTCGATGATGGTATCCCCAGTGGGATAAATGGTGAGGGTGGCTGTAGCAGAGCCTGCAGCAAAGCTGATCGTTTTGCCAGCTCCAGGGGTGGCGCCTGTGTAATCAGAGGCATCAGCAGTGCCGCTGATGCCATAGTTTACAGTTAAGGTACTGGTGGTAGGGCCATTGCGCGTAAAGGTATACACCAGATTACTGCTGCCATCTTCTGCTACTGCCGCGGGCACAACATCAAGGGTGATGACAGGGAGATCATCATTGACGATGGTGCCGCTGGCCGTGGCTGTAGTGATGCTGACGTTGCTGCTGGGATTAGCAAGAGTGATGCTGAATGTTTCATCAGGCTCAAATACACTATCTCCAGTCACTCCAATTGAAATCGTCTTGCTGGTTTCACCTGCTGCGAAGTTAAGCGTGCCTGACGGCAAAATACTACCTACAAAATCAAAGGAGTTAACCGGATTTTCGCCCGTACCGCTGAGGCTCCAATCAACACTACTACCCCCAGTCAGTAGGCCACCTCGGGTAACAGTGTAGGTAAATGTTGTGGTGCCACTATTGACTTCGTCTAGACTGGTGCTGGCAGGTGAAATCGACAGCAATGAATTGCGATTTATATACGGATTGAATTGATACAAGCCTGGAATGCCAACATTAGAGGCTGATTCCAGGTCAAGCATGAGCAAGCTGCCTGACTGAGGCAATTCATAGCTTATGTCATTGCCAATAAAGTAACCAGCTCTTGCATAGACATCTCCCGATGCATCTCCAACAAGCCAATTCACATCCTCATATCTAAAATCAATTCCCAACTCGCCCAAGCCCCTGTTCGCGAGAACTAGTTGAAATGCGTTGGTTGGCCGCAGGTGGTTGTCATAGAAGGAGACGTCATCCCATGTTACAGTTATTTTATTGTTAACTTCATCAATGTCCCAATATATAGAATTGCTTCCCGTCGAAGTACCACCGGGAGACTGAGCGGCAATGCCTGCGCGAGTGTCAACATCCGCAAAGAAAGGGGCGACCAAAAGAGCAGATGTTGTTACTATATTAAATGGAGTGTAAATACTATAGGACTGACCGAAGCTAATATTTCCATTGTTGTTTACGTAAAAATCATAGAATGTTTGACTGCCAATTTGGATACCGCCTGGGAAGATGCTAGATAAATTTATCAATGCCGACGAGTCATCATCATTCCTGAAAAGGGTATTTTCGCCAAATCCAGCGGGACCACCAAGGCCATTAATCAAAGAAATAGCCATTACTATAAGTAAAAATTTTGATAATCTTGCATTGTCTGCCAGGGCCTACGCATAGGCGTCTTGCATTTTGAAACATTTCTTAACTAGCTTATTGTTGTTTTTAGCGACTGGTCTTCGAGTGATTGGACCAACAGCCCCCAGATCCTTAAGTACTGCTCTGGGCTGTGGGCTGTTGGTCCAATCAATGGAGCCAGCTCTGACCGCTGCTTGTTCAGACTCACTCGCAGCCGTGCCCCGGCGATTTGTGATGATTGCAAAATATTATAACTTAAGCATCTATCTCTCTAGATTGTTAGTGAAGATAATTCGCAAATTTCGAGAGTTTGCTATGTTCTTCCGCTTACATGCCTATCGCCCCGCCTACCATCTATACGCCTATCAACTCTCTGCCCATCGCCGCCCCGCCCGTCACCTCCCCGCTAATCGCATCCGCCAGGATTGGCGCCAGCACCGGCACCTGACTAAAGCCGCCGCTGAAGCCGCTGAATTGCCACAGGCCAGGGGCCTTGGGCACCGGACCCACCAGGGGCAGGCCCTGGTCGCAGAAGCTCACGGCCACCTGTTGATAGGTCAAAAAATGGCGTTCCAGGGTTGGATCAAAGGCCCGCCATGCCGCCCGCAGCCGCGCTTCCATCAGCGCCGCTTCCGGCGGAGATCCCAGCTCTAGTTGTGGCCGCACCAGGCTGATCTGGCCGGCCAGGGCCGCCTCTCCCCAGGGGGCCAGCCCCACGTCCACCACCCAATCCTCGCCATCTAAATCAGCGGCGCGGCGCTCCAACGCCAACCGCTGAAATTGGCTAGGTAACAGCAGTTGGTTATCCCCATAGCCAGGCGGTATGGCCGCCAATTGCAACACCCCAGCCCAGCTAATCCGCAGGCGCGGGCTCAATTCGGGCCACAGCGCCCGACAGCCCGCCCCGGCCGCCAGCACCAGGGCATTGCCGTCCAGGGTTTCGCCGTTAGCTAGCCGCAGCTGCCAGCCAGTGGTGCTCGGGGTGATGGCGACGGCAGCCCAGGGCCACAACTCCACCCCCTCAGCTGCTAGCAGCACCGGCAGCCGCGCCATCAACTGGCGCGTATCCACTCGCCCCGCAATTACCGGCCCCTGGCTATCGCCCCCATGCAGCTTCAGGTCGCAGCTGCGCCAACCCAGGGGCCCATAGCGCTGTTCCAGCTGCTGCCAGCGCTGGGCTGGGGTGGCCAGCAACTGCCCCAGAGGCGTGGCCGCAATGGCCACACCGCCGTAGCTCCAGGCGGTGGCCGATTGGCCAGTGCCGCCATCGATCAGGGCCACCGCCAGGCCCCGTTGGCGCAACTCCAGGGCCAGCAGCGATCCGGCCAGGCCACCGCCCACCACCAACACCTTCACCCTTGCCGCCTCAACTCGCCACCACCATCACCGCAGCCCTGGGCTGGCTTCACACCAGCAGGTTGAAGGAGGTGACCACCTGCTGGAACAGTCCCTTCACCTTGGGCCAGCGGATCTCGTTGGTGCTGGCGGCGAAGGTGTAGAGCCGGCCCCGGTCCACCACCACCGTGGCCAGCTCGTGGCGGTCGCGGTCGGCCAGATGCACGCTGTATTCGAGGTCGTAGAAGCTGCGGCCGCCCGCTTCCCGCTGCTCGGCATGCACCAGTTCCGCCTGGCGGCCGCTGCCCTCGGGGGCGATGGCGCTGCGGCGCAACTGCTCACCCACGGCGATGGCGCTGCCCAGGGCCGTCAAATTGCTGTCATCTTTCACATCCGACACCACCAGCGACAGGGTTTCGTCACTGTTGATCAGGTCGTGGAATACCACCTGCGGCCCGCCGCTCACCTGCACCCGGGTCCAGCCGGTGGGATAGAGAAAGGCATAGCGCCCATCCGGGCTTTGATAAGCATTCAGGCCCGCCGCCGCCGCGCTGCAGCCGGCCAACACCGCCGCCATTACTAGCGCCAGGAGCGACAGGCCAGGGCGCGGCAGCAGTCGGCGCAGGCGGTCCATGGGGGCAAGGGAATGGGGATCGAACCATTGTGCTGGCCTGGCCGCCCGCTCCAGCCACCTAGATTCGCTCGCCTCCTAGATTTGATTCAGCTGCTGCCGAGCCCTGAGCGGCTACACCCGACCCCTGGCCCGGCTGATTGAGCAGTTCGAGCGGCTGCCGGGCATTGGCCCCCGCACAGCCCAGCGGCTGGCGCTGCACCTGTTGCACCAGCCCGCCGAACAGACCCGCAGCTTCGCCGACGCCCTGCTGGCGGCCCGCAGCCAGGTGGGCCAATGCCAGCGCTGTTTTCACCTCTCCGCCGATCCCCTCTGCGAGATCTGCCTCAACGATTCGCGCAGCAACGGCCTGCTCTGCGTGGTGGCCGACTCCCGCGACCTGCTGGCGCTAGAGCGCACCCGCGAGTTTCAGGGCAGCTACCACGTGCTCGGCGGCTTGATCTCGCCCATGGATGGCATCGGTCCGGAGCTATTGCAGATCAAACCCCTGGTGCAGCGGGTGGCCGCCGACGACTTCCAGGAGGTGATCCTGGCCCTCACCCCCAGCGTCGAGGGCGACACCACCAGCCTCTACCTGGCCCGCCTGCTAAAGCCATTTACGGCGGTGAGTCGGATCGCCTACGGCCTGCCGGTGGGCGGCGAACTCGACTACGCCGATGAGGTAACCCTCGCCCGTGCCCTGGAGGGCCGCCGCCCGATGGATTAATGCGATGTGATTGGTGCAATGGATTAACGCGATTGATTAACGCGATGGATTGGTGCTGGCTGGGGCCACGACAGAGCGGTTGTTCAGAGCCTTCCTGAAGCGATGGTCATTCTCACTGCAAAAAAACCGAGCCCCAGCTATTCCATGAGCCGCCCCAGCAAATACCGCAGCATCGCCCCGGCAGAGCGGTTGCCGGCCTGGTTGAGCCGCCCCATTGGCAATGCCTCCCAGCTGGCGGCGGTGCAGGCGGTGGTGAAGCAACAGCGGCTGCACACCATCTGCGAAGAGGGGCGCTGTCCCAACCGCGGCGAGTGCTATGCCGCCGGCACCGCCACCTTCCTGCTGGGGGGGCCGATCTGCACCCGCAGCTGCGCCTTCTGTCAGGTGGACAAGGGTCAGGCACCGGCTCCCCTCGATGCCGCCGAGGCCGAGCGGGTGGCCGAGGCGGTGCAGCATCTGGCCCTGCGCTACGTGGTGCTCACCGCCGTCGCCCGAGACGATCTGCCCGACCACGGCGCCCAGCTGTTCACCGCCACCATGGCGGCCATCTGGCGTCGCAATCCGCTGGTGCAGATCGAGGTGCTCACCCCCGATTTCTGGGGCGGCCACGCCAACGAAGCCGAGGCCGTAGCCGCCCAGCGCCAGCGGTTGCAGGCCGTATTGGCGGCCGGGCCGGTTTGCTTCAACCACAACCTGGAAACCGTGGAGCGGTTGCAGGGTGAGGTGCGCCGCGGCGCCACCTACCGCCGCTCCCTGGCCCTGCTGGCCGCGGCCCGCGAACTAGCGCCAACCATTCCCACAAAATCGGGCCTGATGCTGGGGCTGGGCGAAGCCTTTGAAGAGGTGGTGGCCGCCATGGCAGACCTGCGGGCCGCCCACTGCCAAAGGCTCACCCTGGGCCAATACCTGCGCCCCTCTTTGAACCACATCCCCGTGGCGCGCTACTGGACGCCCGAGGAGTTTGAGCAGCTGGCCGCCATCGCCCGGCAGCTCGGTTTTGCCCAGGTGCGCAGCGGCCCCCTGGTGCGCAGCAGTTACCACGCCGGCGACTCCGCTGGCGATCCTCTCGGGGCCTAATCCCCCTGCGCCGCGCCGCGCCGATTGAGCAGAGCCCAGCAGCGCTCCAAGCCCTCGGCGCAGTTTCCCTGCATCAGCAGGCCGGAGCCGCCCCACACCAGCCGCAGGGCCAAATCCAGAGGCCCCGCCTCCACCTCCCGCAATGGCGTGAAGCCCAGGCGCTGGAAATAACGCACCAGCCGCCGGTGCTGCTCCTCCCCATCGCGGATCGCCAACAGGCGACCCCTGCGGCAGGGGCTGCACTCCAGCGCCCAGGCGAAGGTGGCTGCCCAAATCAGCAGGCCCACCCCGTGGCTGCGCTCCCCCTGCACCCGCATCGTGTCTAGCTGCAGGCCATCGGGGCTGGGCAGGGTCCAGGCCTTGAGCTCCCCCAACAGCAGCGGCGCCTGGCCCGGCTGGGGTCTGGCCACCACCACCCTCAGCCCCTGCAAACCAAAACCCTGGTTCACCCGCAGGCGCAACAGCAGACCCCGCTGCGCCGCCCGCCGCTCCACCGCCTCCAGGTTTAGCGACTGCAGGTTTCTCGAATCAAGGCTGACGCTCATGGCGAGGCCTCCAGGTGCACCGCCGTCATGGCGAATCCCCCAGGGCAAAGGGTTCGGCATTGAGCACCGCCTCAAGGGGCAAGGGGCCATAGATATGGGGGAACAATTCACTACCTTTTTCACCCCCCTCGCTACTCTCATCTCCAACCTTCTCGGCCCTTCCCTCGGCCCCCGCCTCGGTCTTCCCCTCGGGGGCTGTCTCGTAGCGCAGCGGTGCCGTGAGTCGCTGGGGATCGATCGTGAGCAGCGTCACGGGGCCCGCATCGCCATAGAAGCGCCGGTAGGTGGCGGCCAATTGATCGGCCCGGCTGGCATGGATAAACCCCACCTGCTCCAGGGACAGGCCGCGGGTGGAGCGGTGGTAACTGCCCTGCCGCTGGGCCGCCTGCCACTCCTCGGCCAGGGCCAGGTGGTAAATCCAGCTCGGCGAGCGCCAGGGCTGGCGCAGTCCCCAGGGGGGCGCCAGCACCGCCGCCATCGCCGAGCTGGTCATCCCGATGTGCAGCCACCGCTGTAGGGCGTTCAAATCTGATTCGGCGTCAAAACCGGAGGGATCCGCCAGGCGGAATTGGCGCACGAAGGGCAGCAGCGCCGCATCCGCCAGGGATGGCCGCTCGCCCAGCAACCAGGGGCCCCGGAGAGAGCCTAGATCGGTGCAATCACGCCCATCACTAGCCATTTCTTGAGGCATTTCATCGGGCATTTCTGCAGCTATCTCCTTGGCCCCATCTCCGCTCGCCCCCTTACCAGCCGCCTTTCCAGCCATTTCCTCGTTCATCTTCCTGGCCCCAGCCCCAGCGATCTCTCTGGTCATCTCGCCGGTTGCAGCGCCGGCCTGCTCCAACCGGCGGTTCCATTGCCTGAGGATGGCAAGTGCCGCTGCCCGATGCTCCCCGGTTTCCGCTGTCGGATAGCGGCCGGCATATTTGAACCGGTCCAGGTGGTATTTGAAGGGGCCGTCGTTTTGTTCAATTAATGCGGCCATGTGGCGGCGCTGTTCCGCCGCTTCTGGGCCTGGCCCCAGCCGTTGCCAATCGCCAGGATCGAGGCGCTCCAGGGCCCAGGCCATGATCGCCAGGCTCTGGTCCAGCACAGTTGGGCCCTGGGCACTATTGGCCGGAATTTGTAGCACCGGCACGGTGCCCTTGGCGGAGGCCCGCAGCAGCTCTGGCGGTTTGGCCCGCAGGGCCACCTCCCGCAACTCCAGATCCAGCCCCGGCCTCAAACCGGCCACCTGCAGGGCCAGCCGGGCCCGGATCGCATAGGGACAGCGCCGGAAGCTGTAGAGGATGGGAACGGCGCCAGGCCGCTGGGCCGCCATCGCTGGGACCATAGCCGGGTCCATCATTGGGACCATCTCTAGAGCCATCGCTCAGGGCCCAGCCTCGCTGGCCGGCACCGGATGGGCGCCGATATGGACCGTACCCCTGGCCGCGGCCAGCTCCATCTGTCGCTGGCGATCGGCGAAGCGGGCCCGATCGGCCTCGCTGAAGCGATCGATGCAGTGAATACAGCTCACGCCCTTCACATAGCTTTCCAGCTGGCGCTGCGCCGGCGATAGGGGTAGACCGCAGGCATGGCAGTGGCTATGCACACCGGGCTCCAGGTTGTGGTTGACGGCCACGCGCTTATCAAAAACATAACATTCCCCCTGCCAACTACTTTGCGCTTCTGGAATCTGCTCCAGGTAATTAAGAATGCCCCCCTGTAAATGGTGAACATCCCTAAAACCCTGCTGTAAGAGATAAGAGCTGGCCTTCTCGCAGCGGATGCCGCC
>DGYA01000025.1:18786-26465 GCA_002396505.1 Cyanobacteria bacterium UBA5018
GCCGCCGGTGCAGAACATGGCGATGGCGCGGGGCTGACGCTGCTGCACCAGGGGCCGCAGCACCTGCTCCACCCAGGTCGGGAATTCGCGAAAGCTGCTGGTCTTGGGATCGATGGCCCCCGCGAAGCTGCCGATCGCCACCTCGTAGTCGTTGCGGGTGTCCACCACCAGGGTGTGGGGGTCGCGGATCAGCTCATCCCACTGGGCCGGCGCCACGTAGGTGCCCACCCGCTCGGCGGGACTTACATCAGGACAGCCCATGGTGACGATTTCGCTCTTCACTCGCACCTTGAGCCGATGGAAGGCCTGGATGGGGGCCTGGCTGAACTTGGCCTGCAGTCGCTCCAAGCCCTCGATGCCGCGCAGCCGGTTCAACACCTGGGCCACGCCAGCTGGAGAGCCGCTGATCGTGCCATTGACCCCCTCGCTCGCCAGCAGGATCGTGCCCTTCACGCCGGCCGCCGCCGCCAGCTCCTGCAATTGATTGCGCAGTTCCTCCAGCTGATTCAGCGCCGTGAAGCCATAGAAGGCAGCCACCTGCAGGGGCTCTGGCTGGGCGGAATCTGCTGGCTCGGGCCCCAGCTGCCCTAGCCCGCCAGCCAAATGTTGCATCGCTGGGCTAAACCCAGCCCCGCTGTCAGCGACAGCCCTGGCGCTCGGACCGTTCATGCCGTCACTCAGGCCTCGGTTTCTGTCCAGGCGCTCACCCCGGCGGCGGCCAGCAGCTCCCGATCGGCGCTCACATCGGGATTGCCGGTGGTGAGCAGGGTGTCGCCGTAGAAAATCGAATCGGCGCCGGCCAGCAGACAGAGCAGTTGGGCCTCGCGGGAGAGGCCCTCGCGGCCGGCGCTGAGCCGCACGCGGCTGTGGGGCATGAGGATGCGGGCGGTGGCCACCATGCGCACCAGATCCAGGGGATCCACCGGCGGCTGGTGCTCCAGGGGCGTTCCCTCCACGGCCACCAGGGCGTTGATCGGCACACTCTCGGGATGGGGTTCCAGGCAGGCCAGCACCTGCAGCAGCGAGGCCCGATCGCCGATGCTCTCGCCCATGCCGATGATGCCGCCGCAGCAGAGGTCGATGCCGGCCCTGCGCACCCGCGCCAGGGTTTCCAGCCGCTCCTGGAAGCTGCGGGTGCCAATGATTTTCGAGTAATGCTCCGGGCTGGTGTCCAGGTTGTGGTTGTAGGCGGTCAGGCCCGCTTCCGCCAGGCGACTGGCCTGGCTGTCGCTGAGCATCCCCGCCGTTACACAGGCCTCCAGCCCCAGCTGCCGCACGCCCCTCACCATCTCCAGCATCGCCTCGAAGGGGGCCCCGTCGCGGATGTCGCGCCAGGCCCAGCCCATGCAGAAGCGATGGGCGCCGGCATCCCGGGCGGCCCGGGCCCTCTCCAGCACAGGCTGCACCTGCAGCGCCAGCTCCGGCCGGCCGGCCAGATCGCTGCTGTGATAGATCGACTGGGGGCAGTAGGCGCAGTCCTCCTCGCAGCCCCCCGTCTTCACCGAAAGCAGCGAGGCCAGCTGCACCCGATAGCCCGGGTTCGCCTGGCGGTGCACGGCCTGGGCCCGCCAGAGCAGATCCACCAGGGGCAGCTCCAGTAGCGCCTGGATCTCCAGCTTGCTCCAGTCATGGCGCATCAGCGGCGGCTGACCAGCGGCCTCTGGGGCAGGCGCTGCAGCGGTGGCGGGCTCGGCGGCGATGGGGGGCTTGGCGGCGGTGAGGGTCAAGGGCGGAGGGGGAGAGAGGGGGGGGAACTGCTAGCTCATTGAATTACTAACTCGTGGAATCGACGCCGCCGAAGCGGCGCTTTCGCCCTTGAAAGTCGAGCAGGGCGCTGAGCAGGGCCTGCTGATTGAAATCGGGCCACAGCACATCGGTGATGTGTAGCTCGGCATAGGCCAGCTGCCAGAGTAGGAAATTGCTCAGGCGCTGTTCGCCGCTGGTGCGAATCAGTAGGTCGGGGTCCCGTTCCCCGGCCGTGTGCAGTTCCCCGGCAAAGCAAACCTCGTCGATGGCCTCCGGATCCAGCTCGCCGCGGGCGGCCCGGGCGGCCAGATGGCGGGCGGCTCGCACCAGCTCGGCCCTGCCGCCGTAGTTGGTGCAGACGTTGAAGTGGATGCCGGTATTGGCCTCGGTGCGAGCCGTGGCGGTTGCGATCAGCTCTTGGAGACCCTGGGGCAAGGAGACCAGATCGCCCAGGAAGCGGATGCGCACCTGCTCCCGATCCAGGGCTTCTATTTCCCGCGCCAGCACCCGTTCGAACAGGGTCATCAAAAACCCCACCTCCTCACCGGAACGGTTCCAGTTCTCGGTGGAGAAGGCGTAGGCGGTGAGCGCCGAGATGCCCCAGTCGCTGCAGAGGCGCAGGGTGAGCTTGAGCGCCTCCACCCCCTCCCGATGCCCCATCACCCGCGGCAGGCCCCGCTGTCTTGCCCAGCGGCCATTGCCATCCATGATCACGGCCAAATGGCTGGGTAGCCTTGCCGGATCCAGCTCCGCCGGCAGCGGGTGCCGCTTGGATGCTGCTTTATTCGCCAGAGCGCGACTCATCCGCGGGAATCCGGCGTGTCCTTAGCCAAGTTACGCCCGCTGGCTAGTGCTTTGTTAAGTAGCTCGTGCAGGCGACTACTGGTGATCGGCCGCTCCAGCCTGCCCTGGCTGGCCAGCGAGAGGGTGCCGGTCTCCTCGGACACCACAATCGCCAGGCACTGGGCAAAGCGCTCGGTGAGGCCAAGGGCGGCCAGATGCCTGGTGCCGTAACGGTTCAACCCCTGCCGCGAGAGGGGCAGAATCACACCGGCGGCGGCGATCCGGTTGTCCTGCACCAGCACCGCGCCATCGTGCAGGGGCGTATCGGCGGCGAACAGGTTGAGCAGTAGATCCACCGATAACTGGGCGTCGATCGGGATGCCGGCGTTCAAGAAATCCTCCGGGCGTAGATCGCTGCCGATATCCACCACGATCAGGGCGCCGCGGCGGGCCTGGGAGAGGCGACCGGCCGCCTCACTGAGCACGGCTACAGAACCAGACAACAGCCGATCGCGTTTACGACTGCCAAACAGCAGCCCCAGCCGACCGGTGCCCAACAGTTCCATCAACCGGCGCAGTTCCCCCTGCCAGAGAATCGCCAGGGCCAAGCTGCAGGCCATCACCAGGGCATCCACCAGCTTGGCGGTGAGGGGCAGGTCGGCATAGCGCTGAACCGCCCAGGCGAAGGCCACCAGCAGCAGGTAGCCCCTCAGCAGCCAGAGGGTGCGGGTTTCCTTGATCCTGCCCAGCAGCAACACCCCCAGCCCCAGGGCAACCAGCAGGTCGAACAACAGGCGGAAATCGATGCTGACGGATGCGGACTGCAGCAGGGATTCGAGCCGCAGTGCGATCACAGAACTCCTGGAACGATGGGCTCAGGTTACCGGCTGCAACCGGGCTGGCAGCAGGTCGTAGCGCAGCAGGTCTTCTGGCAGCTCGCGGCGTTGCACCAGCTCGGCCTCACCGCCGCCCACCAACACACAAGCCGGCCTGGGGATGCGGTTGTAGTTGGAGCCCATCGAGGCGTTGTAGGCGCCGGTGGCTAGCACCACCAGCACATCGCCGCTGCTGCTGGGGGGCAGGGCCAGGTCCTTGAGCAGCACGTCGCCGGATTCACAGTGTTTGCCCGCCAGGGTGACGATGTCGCTGGCTTCCGCCTGGGGGCGATCCGCTAGCAGGGCGGTGTAGTGCGATTGGTAGGTGATCGGCCGGGGGTTGTCACTCATGCCCCCATCAACTGACAGGTAGGTGCGCAGGCCGGGGATTTGCTTGCGGCTGCCCAGCTCATAGAGGGTGATGCCGGCGGTGGCCACCAGGGAGCGGCCCGGTTCGCAGAGCAGTCTTGGCAGCTCCAACTGCCTCTGCTGGCAGGCGGTGGCCAGGGCCTCGGCCACGGTGCGCACCCAGGTCTGGATTGTCGGTGGATCATCGCTGGCCACGTAGCGGATGCCCAGGCCGCCGCCCAGGTTCAGATCGCTCACCGGATGACCCAGGCCGCAGGCGAGGGCGAGGGCGTCGGCCATCACAGCGGCCAGATCGCGGTGAGGTTGCAGTTCAAATATTTGGGAGCCGATGTGGGCGTGCAGGCCGGTTAACCGCGCCCAGCCACAGCCCGCCAGGTGCTGCAGCACCGGCTCCAGTTGATCGGGATCGAAGCCGAACTTGCTGTCTAGATGGCCGGTGCGGATGTACTCGTGGGTGTGGCACTCGATGCCCGGCGTGAAGCGCAGCATCAGCTGCACCGGCTTGCCCAGGCTGGGGGCCAGTTCGGCCAGCAGTTCCAGGTCGTGCCAGTTGTCGATCACCACGATGACCCCCTCGGCCGCGGCCAGGGCCAATTCCTGCCGAGACTTGTTGTTGCCATGCAGCACTATCCGCTCGGCCGGCATGCCGCCCCGCAGGGCGGTGAGCAGTTCGCCGCTGGAAACCGCATCTAGGCCCAGTCCCTCGGAGGCCACCAGGGCCGTAATCGCCAGGGAGCTGTTGGCCTTGGATGCATAGAGGGCCAGCGATGGGCCGGGATAGAACTGCTCCAGGGCCTCCCGGTACGCCCTGCAGGTGGAGCGCAGGGTGGCTTCGTCCAGCACATAGAGGGGCGTGCCATAGCTGCGGGCCAGATCGCTGAGGCGACAGCCGCCCACCTCCAATCGCCCCTCGGCATCAATGCAGGTGGTGAGCGGCGCCAGATTGCGGTTGGGGCTGTCCCACTGCCGATCGACTTCCCAGGGCTGGCCTGCTCCTGGCGATTCCCGGCCAGTCCCGCTCTCGGAGGCAGAGGAGATCACCATTTGAACAGCCGCACGCTTTTGTCAGAGGTAGCATGGTAACGATGGCTGATGCGCCTTCCGAGGCCAAACCCACCTGCCGACTGGAGATCCGCCTGCCCTGGGAAGTAAGACCTGCCGAGGGGAGTAAGACCTGGCGATGGGAGATGCGCCTGCCTCGCGCCAACGGCCGCTCGGAACCCACTTACCTCCCCCTCCACAATTGCCTGAGGCGCAGGCGCAAGAATTGCCTGAGGCACAGGCGCAAGAATTGCCCGAAGCGCAGCCCCAACAGCTGCCTGAGGCGCAGGAGCAACAGCTGGCCTCCGCGGCCCAGGGGCCTCCGGGCTTGGAGTTGCCCCAGCCGCTTCAGTTACTGGCTCCGGAGCACCTGGAGGCCTGTGTTGCGCTCGATCGCCAGGCCTTGAATGGACTATGGAGCCGCCAGCAATGGGGCACGGAGCTGGCCGATCCCCAACGGCCTGGCCTGGGTATCTGGCAGCGGCGGCAACTGCTGGCGATGGCCTGTGCCTGGCTGATCGTCGACGAGCTGCACATCACTCTGGTGGCCGTGGCTCCCAGCCAGCGCCGGCAGGGCCTTGGCCGCCGGGTATTGGCGGCCCTTTTGCAGGAGGGCAGCCGCCTGGGGGCCGAGCGGGCCACGCTGGAGGTGGCCAGTGGCAACCAGGCTGCCCAGTCTCTTTACGCGAGCCTGGGTTTTGAAGTGGCGGGATGTCGTCGCGGTTACTACAGCAACGGCGACGACGCCCTGATCGAATGGATGAAGCTCCGGGTTTGAAAGGCTACGGAGTGGGGTGCGGATAACCCCCCTTTTTTGTTGATCAAAACCGTCAAATCAAGCGGCAACAACAGGGATCACTTTGGCTTAAAATCCTGCTGCCCCAAGGCTTCTTGCCATCCTCCGCTCACCCGCGCAGACACCTCCAAATCCTGATAGGTTGGTGGCACGTGCAACAGGCCACGGCCCATGTTCGAGCGGTTTACCGAGAAGGCCATCAAAGTGATCATGCTGGCCCAGGAGGAGGCCCGAAGGCTTGGTCACAACTTCGTTGGCACCGAGCAGATCCTCTTGGGTTTGATTGGCGAGGGCACCGGTGTGGCAGCCAAGGTGCTCAAGTCGATGTCCGTGAACCTCAAGGACGCCCGCGTTGAGGTGGAGAAGATCATCGGGCGCGGTTCCGGCTTCGTGGCCGTGGAAATTCCCTTCACGCCCCGGGCCAAGCGGGTGTTGGAGCTCTCCCTGGAGGAGGCCCGCCAGCTCGGTCACAACTACATCGGCACCGAGCACCTGTTGCTGGGCCTGATTCGTGAAGGGGAGGGTGTGGCGGCCCGGGTGCTGGAGAACCTCGGGGTCGACCTGGCCAAGGTGCGCACCCAGGTGATTCGCATGCTGGGGGAAACCGCCGAGGTGGGTGCTGGCGGCGGCGGCGGTGGCAAGGGTTCCACCAAAACCCCCACCCTCGACGAATTCGGCAGCAACCTCACCCATCTCGCCGCCGACGGCAAGCTCGATCCGGTGGTGGGTCGTCAGAACGAGATCGAGCGGGTGATTCAAATTCTTGGCCGTCGCACCAAGAACAACCCCGTCTTGATTGGTGAACCTGGCGTTGGTAAGACCGCCATTGCCGAAGGTTTGGCCCAGCGGATCAACTCCGGCGACATACCGGACATCCTCGAAGACAAGCGGGTGCTCACTTTGGATATCGGCCTGTTGGTGGCCGGTACCAAGTACCGCGGTGAGTTCGAGGAGCGCCTCAAGAAGATCATGGAGGAGATCCGCACCGCAGGCAATGTGATCCTCGTGATCGACGAGGTGCACACCTTGATCGGTGCCGGTGCTGCGGAGGGGGCAATCGACGCTGCCAATATTCTCAAGCCGGCCCTGGCCAGGGGCGAGCTGCAGTGCATCGGCGCTACCACCCTGGATGAATACCGCAAGCACATCGAGCGGGATGCGGCCCTGGAACGGCGCTTCCAGCCGGTGATGGTGGGTGAGCCATCGGTGGCGGACACCATCGAAATCCTGCGGGGCCTCAAGGAGCGCTACGAGGAGCATCACCGTCTGAAGATCTCCGATGAGGCCCTGGTGGCCGCCGCCACCCTGGGGGATCGCTACATCTCCGATCGCTTCCTGCCGGATAAGGCCATCGACTTGGTCGATGAGGCCGGCAGCCGGGTGCGACTGATGAATTCCAAGCTGCCTACGGCCGCCAAGGAGGTGGATAAGCAGCTGCGGCAGGTGCAGAAACAGAAGGAGGATGCGGTTCGCCAGCAGGACTTCACCAAGGCTGGAGAACTGCGGGATCGGGAGGTGGAACTGCGAGAGCAGATCCGTTCCATCCTCCAGGCCCGCAAGGGCGAAGCCACTACTGACGCTGCGCTCGATTCCCCCCAGCTCGAGCTAGGCGTGGCATTTAGCAGCGCCGAGAACAGCGATCTAGATCGCTCGCCGGTGGTTACCGAAGAGGATATCGCCAACATCGTCGCCTCCTGGACTGGCGTTCCGGTGCAGAAGCTCACCGAGTCTGAATCGGTGAAACTATTGAATATGGAGGAGACGCTGCACCAGCGCTTGATCGGTCAAGATGAGGCGGTCAAGGCGGTTTCCAGGGCGATTCGCCGCGCTCGGGTGGGGCTGAAGAATCCCAACCGCCCGATCGCCAGCTTTATCTTCTCTGGTCCCACTGGCGTGGGTAAAACGGAGCTCACCAAGGCCCTGGCCAGCTACTTCTTTGGCAGCGAAGAGGCGATGATTCGCCTCGACATGTCTGAGTTCATGGAGCGCCATACCGTCAGCAAGCTGATCGGTTCGCCTCCGGGCTATGTGGGCTTTAACGAGGGGGGCCAGCTCACCGAGGCCGTGCG
>DGYA01000025.1:26650-36008 GCA_002396505.1 Cyanobacteria bacterium UBA5018
AGCTCACCGAGGCCGTGCGCCGTCGGCCCTACACCGTGGTGCTGTTTGACGAGATCGAGAAAGCCCACCCCGACGTCTTCAATCTGCTGCTGCAGCTATTGGAAGACGGCCGGCTCACCGATTCCAAGGGTCGCACGGTGGATTTCAAGAACACCTTGATCATCATGACCTCGAACATTGGTTCGAAGGTGATTGAAAAAGGCGGTGGTGGACTGGGCTTTGAATTTGGCGGTGGCGACGTCGAGGAAACCCAGTACAACCGCATTCGCTCGCTTGTCAACGAAGAACTCAAGCAGTACTTCCGGCCTGAATTCTTGAATCGTCTAGACGAAATCATCGTCTTCCGTCAGCTCAACCGCGAGGAGGTGAAGCAGATCGCCGAGATCATGCTCAAGGAGGTGTTCGCCCGCATGCTGGAGAAGAACATTGCCCTCTCGGTTACCGATGGCTTCAAGGAGCGGCTGGTGGAGGAGGGCTATAACCCCAGCTACGGCGCCAGGCCGCTGCGCCGTGCCGTGATGCGCCTGCTGGAGGATTCCCTGGCCGAGGAATTCCTCTCCGGTCGCATCGGCGATGGGGATGCCGCCTTGGTGGATGTAGACGACAGCAAGCAGGTGGTGATCCGCAAGCAGTTGTCCGCCGCTTCCATTCCCGAGTTGGCGGCTGCCGGTGCCTGATCTCCCGGCCCAGCACGCCATTGCCCCAGCCCTGGTGCTGCGCGGCCCTGGTGCCTGGCAGCAGGGGCTCCAGGCTCTCCCCAGCCTGGTACGCCGGCCGCTGTTGCTCGGGCGCAGCGCCGCCACCTCGGCCCTGCGCCGCCGCCTAGCGGCGGATTTAGAGGCCGCTGGCTTGGCGGTGACCCCCGCCGAGTTGGAGTACGACTGCTGCGAACAGGATCTGCAGCGGCTGGCCGCCCAGGCCCAGGCCAGCGGGGTCGATGCGGTGATCGCCAGCGGCGGCGGCAAGGTGCTCGATGCCGGCAAGTTGCTGGCCGATCGGCTGGGGTTGGTTTGCATAACCCTGCCCACCAGTGCCGCCACCTGCGCCGGCTGGACCGCCCTGGCCAATCTCTATTCCCCCCAGGGGGCCTTCCGCAGCGACGTGGCCCTGAAGCGTTGCCCCGATCTGCTGATCTTTGATCACGGCCTGATACACAGCGCCCCCAGCCGCACCCTGGCCAGCGGTATCGCCGACGCCATGGCTAAATGGTATGAGGCCGCAGTGAGCTCCGGCGGCAGTGGTGATGGCCTGATCCAGCAGGCCGTGCAGATGGCGCGAGTGTTGCGCGATCAGCTATTGCAGGATGGGGAGGCCGCCCTGGCAGTGCCCGGCAGCGCCGAGCAACCCAGCGATGCCTGGGTGCGGGTGGCCGAGGCCTGCGCCCTTACCGCCGGATTGATTGGCGGCATTGGCGGTGCCCGCTGCCGCACCGTGGCCGCCCACGCCATGCATAACGGGCTCACCCAGCTGGCCGCCAGCCATGGTCAGCTCCATGGCGAAAAAGTGGGCTTTGGCGTCTTGGTGCAGCTGCGGCTGGAGGAATGTCTGGGGGGCAATCAATTGGCAGCCCAGGCCCGCCGCCAGTTGCAGCCCTTCTTTCGCCGCATCGGCCTGCCCACCAGCCTGGCGGAGCTGGGCCTGGGCGGCTGCAGCTTCGATGAATTGCATAGCGCCTCTGCCTTTGCCTGCCGGCCAGATTCAGACCTGCATCACCTGCCCTTCCCGGTGGACGAAGCAGATCTGATGGCCGCCATGGTCAGTACCGGCGCTGGCATTGCCAGCGCCAGCTCGGTTTGAACGGCACCGCGTCACTCTCCGGCCAGGCCCTGGTGGAGTGGGCCGCCAGCGAACTGCTCGATCCCCAGGGGCGGCAGTTGGCCGCCGCCGTGCAGTGGTGGCCCCTGGCCGGCCTGAACGACGACTGGCAAGACCCCTGGCCGGTGGCGGTACTGGGCAGCGGTCCGCCGCTGCTGCTGCTGCATGGTTTTGATAGCAGCTTTTTGGAATTTCGCCGGCTGGCACCTCTGTTGGCCCAGCGCCATCAGCTATTTATTCCCGATTTATTTGGGTTTGGCTTCACGCCCAGGCCCGCCGGCGCCAGCTATGGCCCCGAGGCGGTGCTGGCCCACCTGGAAGCCCTGGTGGCCAGCATCCGCCAGCGGCTGGGGGCTGAGCCAATCGATCTGATCGGCGCCTCCATGGGCGGTGCGGTGGCGGTGGAATTGGCCAGACGCCTCGGGAGCCAACAGCTCAGGCGGCTGCTGCTGCTGGCTCCCGCCGGCCTTACCGGTAGGCCGATGCCCCTGCCGCCGGGTCTGGATCGACTGGGGGTGGCCTTCTTGGGCCGGCCCGGCGTGCGCGGTGGCCTCTGCCGCAGTGCCTTCGCCGATCCGGCCACCGCCGTGGGGCCGGCCGAACTGCAGATCGCTTCGCTGCATCTGCGCAGCCCCGGTTGGGCGATGGCCTTGGCCCGCTTCGCGCGCTCCGGCGGCTTTGCCGGCTGCGGAGCGCCCCTGCCCGAGCAACCGATTTCAGTGTTGTGGGGAGCCAACGACCGCATCCTGCGCCCCGCCCAGAAGCGGGCGGCGCTGGCTCTGTTAGGAGGAAGGCTGAGGGAGTTGGCTGCCTGCGGGCACCTGCCTCACCTCGATCAACCCCAGCAGGTGGCCGACGCCTGCTGGCTCTAAGTTCCCACCACCACTAAATGTCTGCCAGCCCCGGCGACCCCGCCGCCGCAACCAGTTCTGATAGCGCTGAAACCCCTGGCTCCGGGCCGGTGCTGCAGCTGCTGGCCAGTGGTCTGCAACTCTGGCTGCGCCAGCAATGTGAGGGTATCGAGAGCCTGGAAATTCGGCTGGAGGGTTCGGCCCTGTCCCTGTTGCGCGGTCGGCTGGCGGGGGTGCAGGTGATGGCCCGCCGCGCCACCTATGCCGGCCTGGAGATCGAACAGGTGAATCTGCGCAGTGAGCCGATTCAAGTGCAGATGGGCCAGGTGCTGCGGGGCAAGGGATTGCGGCTGGATCACCCGTTTCAAATCCACGGCCAGGTGAGTTTCACGGGCGATGGCCTCAGCCGTTCGCTGGCGCGACCCCGCTGGCAGGGCCTGGGGGACGCCCTGGGGGAGGCCCTGCTCGGCATTGCGCCACTCACCGAGCTGCGGGTCCAGGCCAGTCGGCTGGTGATTGCGGCCCGGGGGGTTGCCCAGCGGGCTGCCATCGAACTGGAAACCGAACTGAGGGCAGCCGGCGGCAGCGTCGAAATTTGCAGTGTCGATGGCTCCGCCAGCCTGCGGTTGCCGATGGACGCCAACATCTCCATCCACCATGCCGGCATCGAAGCCGGCATGGTGCGCCTGGCCGGCGAGGCTCGCGTCTCCCCTTGATTACAGCGCAAGTTGATTACAGCGCAAATTGATTACAGCGCAAATTGATTACAGTGCAAATTGATTACAGTGCAAATTGATTACAGTGCAAGCCAAGCCAAGCCAAGCCAAATCAGGGAAGCCCCGGCAAACCCGAGCCAGAACCAACGCAGCCCTGAGGCCGCCAATTTTCTCGGGTGGCATGATCACCGAAATGGCGGTTTTCCAGAGTCTCCCTAGGTCTGGCCGAACATTGCTCCAGATGCCCTGATTTTCTGATTGCTTGGTTTCTTGTTTTCTAATTTTTTTATTGCCTTTTTTGGGTTGCTTAATTGTTTTAACCTTCCACTTTTCCGGTTAGGCTGCCGCAGTACTCCTGGCCATTTGTCGCCAGACTAGCGCTGTAAAACTGGCAACACCAGGGTGACCAGTGAGTACACCACCGCTGGGGTAAACAGGTAGCTGTCAATTCTGTCGAGCACGCCGCCATGTCCTGGTATGGCGTCGCCCGAATCCTTGAGGCCGGCATCGCGTTTCATCATCGATTCAGTGAGATCGCCCACCAGGGCGAACAGGGCCACCACGGCTCCCAGCACCGCTCCAATCAGCCAGCCCCAGTGCCAGCCGAGCAGCTCCCCCCCCAGTCCCCCCACGCAGCAGGCGCAGGCCACGCCCCCCAGGGCGCCCTCCACGGTCTTGCCAGGGGAGATGGGCGATAGGGGATGCTGGCCCCAGCGACGGCCGATCACATAGGCGCCGATATCGGTGGCCACGATCAAAAAGCAGGCCAATAGGGTTAGGGCATTTCCCGGGGATATGGGCCAGCCCAGGGCATGCAGATTGGGGGCCAGGGCGGCGTCGCTGAGGTCGCGCAATTTGATCCAGTGGCTGGGCAAAAAACCCAGATAAAACAGGCCAAAAACAGAGGCGGCGATATCGGCGATGGTGCCGGTGATCGGCTGCAGCAGCAGCCAGCCGCAGATCACGGCGCCGGAGGCCGGCAACACCGCCGCCGCTACGTCCCCCACGAACAGGCCGCCACCGCTGGCGGCCTGGGTGGAGAACAGCAGCAGTTGCACCGCCACCAGGGTGGTTTTGCTGGCGGGTCGAATGCCCTTGAACTGGGCCATGCGGAAAAACTCCAGCAGGCCCAGGTGCACGATCACGCCCACCGCCACGGTGAACCACCAGCCCCCCAGCATCACCACCACAAAGCCAAACCCCCCGGCCGCCCAGCCGCTGAGCAGCCGCGCCGCCGAGGTGGCCTTGCGCCGCGGTGGATTGGTCGCTGCTGGCGGTTGCTGCGGGGGAATCAAGAGCGCTCGGCGGCAATCAAAAACAGGGGTTCGGCCGCCGCCAACTTGGCCTGGCTGCCCCGGCGTTGCATGCGGTGCACCGTCGCCTGCACCACCTGCACGTCTTTGGCCTCCAGCTGGCCGAGGGTGTCGCTGGCATCCACCAGCCCCTCCAGGTTGGTGGTGCTGATCACCAGGCGCCCCTGGGGCACCAGGGCCGACCAGACATGGCGCAGCACATCCCCCAGGGGGCGCCCCACCTCCAGCAGCACCCGATCCGGATTGGCCGGTAGCTGGTGCAGGTCGCCGGGGGCGGCACCGGCATGGATGTGCAGATTGGCGATACCAAACCGGCGGCGATTGTGTTCCAGCAGGCCAATCGCCTCCGGATCGCGCTCCAGGGTGTGCACCGAACCGCGGGGCAGCAGCCGGGCGATTTCCAGGGCCAGGGCGCCGGTGCCGCCGCCCACGTCCCACACCAGTGAATCCGGCTTGGGCCGCAGATGGGCGAGCAACATCACCCGCAGCTCCATCGGCGTCGGCGCGAATCCCGGAGCGTGCTCAAAGGCTGAATCGGGTAGGCCGGGGGTGACGAAATCCCACTGGTAGGCCTGGTGCTGCATCGGCCCCTAACCGGCCACCACCTTCACCGTATCAGCGATCTGGCCGGGCCAGAGACGCCGCTGCTCCAGCAGCCAGGCGGTCCGCGCCGGGTCGATGCGCTCACCGGGAATCAGCAGCGGGATGCCGGGCGGGTAAGGACAGACCGTTTCGGCGGCGATGCGCCCCCCGGCCCGCTCCCAGCTGAGCTCTTCTCTGGGAGCCCGCCAGGCGCGCTCCAGGGGCAGTTCCGGCTCCGCCAGGCGGGGCAGCGGTGGTGCGCTGAAAATGCCCAGGGGTGGCCCCCCCAGGGCCCGGCCCAGGGCCTGCAGCGCTCTGGGCAGCCGCCAGAGCAGCTGCCGCTGGGGTTTAACCCCCAGGCAAAAGGTGAGCGTGCCTGGTTCGGGTAGTTCGGCGATCACGCCCCGCTGCATCAACCAGCTGTCGGCCGCCAGGCCATTGATCCCCATCGCGGCGGTATGCAGCACCAGCCGCAGCGGCTCCTGGTTGGCCAGCAGCGGCAACCCCAGTCGCTGGCAGTGGCGCCGGAGCTGCTCAGCCAGCGCCTCAGCCCGCTGCCGCTGCCGCCTCCCGCTGGGCTGGCAGAGCTGCTGGATGGCGGCATCACAGGACTGCAGTAGCAGAGCGCTGGGGCTAGAGGTCTGTAGCCACAGCAGCGCCCGTTCAATGGCGGCTGGATCCAGCCGCGGGCCGCGGGCCAGCAGGGCGGCACTCTGGGCCAGGCCACCAGCGTTCTTTTGCAGCGAGAGCACCTCCAGGTCGGCGCCGGCGGCTATCGCTTCACCACGGCCATGGGCCCCGTCCACCAGCAGGGGCAGGTGCGCCTGGTGCACGACCGCCACCAGCTCCTCCAACTGGGCGGCCAGGCCCTGGTAGCTGGGGGACACCACCACTACGGCAGCCAGCGGTTCCGCTTGACGGGCCTCGTAGATCAAATGGCGCAGCTGGGCCGCCGTGGGCGGTAGCCAGAGGCCGGTGGCCGGATCAAAGGGCAGCTCGTAGAGCACTGGCCGCAGCTGGCCCAGCAGGCAGCCGTGCAGCAGCGAGCGGTGCAGATTGCGCGGCAGCAGCACCCGCTGCCCCGGGGCGGCGAGGGCTAATAGGGCGGCCTGCAGCAGGCCGCTGGCCCCATTGACGCCAAACCAACAGTGGTCGGCCCCGAGCAATGCGGCGCAGCGCTGTTGGGCCGCGGCCACCGCCCCTTCTGCCAGCAGGGGACCGCCCCACTCCGGCAATTCGGGGATGTCCCAGCTGCCGGGGCGCTGGCGCAGCAGCTTCACCAGGGCTGGGGCCAGGCCGCGGCCGCCGCCGTGGGCCGGCAGATGCAGGGCCAGGGGCCGCTGTTGAGGCCGAAACAGCTTTTGCAAGCGGAGTGGGTTTGGCAGGGGGATCACCCGGCGGCAGGCTTGGTGGAGCGATGGCGGTTTCTAGAGTTTCCAGAACCGCCGGCTTGCATCCTTGATCGCCGCCATGCCCAGCTACGACCCGGCGGCAGACCGGCGTTGGCTGCTACAGCGCCCCTGGACCTTGATCAGCCGCCTGGTGGTGGTGCTTTGGCAACTGATCTCCCTGGCCCTGGTGTTGCTGCTGCAAAGCAACAGCCGTGATGCCAAGGTGCAGGAGCGGTTGGGCCGCCGCATCCTCGACACCCTCACCCAGCTGGGGCCCTGTTTCATCAAGGTGGGGCAGTCGCTGTCCACCCGGCCCGATCTGGTGCGGCGCGATTGGCTGGAGCAGCTGACCAAATTGCAGGACGACCTGCCCGCCTTTGATCACGAGATTGCCCTGGCCACGATCCAGGAGCAGCTGGGGGCTCCGGCCCAGCAGTTGTTCGTGGAGTTCCCCGACTATCCGGTGGCCGCCGCCAGCCTGGGGCAGGTTTACCGGGCGCGGCTCGCCGAGGGCCATTGGGTGGCGGTGAAGGTGCAGCGCCCGAATCTGGCTTTCATTCTGCGCCGCGACCTGGTGCTGATTCGCCTGCTGGCGGTGCTGAGCGGGCCACTGCTGCCGCTGAATCTGGGCTTTGGCTTAGATGAAATCATCGATGAATTTGGTCGCAGCTTATTTCGTGAGATCGATTACCGCCAGGAGGCCGATAATGCAGAGCGCTTTGCGCGGCTGTTTGCCAACCATCCGGAGGTGACCGTGCCGCGGGTGGAGCGTCACCTTTCCAGCGATCGGGTGCTGACCACCAGCTGGATCCATGGCACTAAGCTGCAGCATCGCCAGGATCTAGAGGCCCAGAAACTAGATCCGGCCTCCCTGATTCGTACAGGCGTAATTGCTGGCCTGCGCCAGCTATTGGAATTTGGCTATTTTCACGCCGACCCCCATCCCGGCAATCTGTTTGCACTGTCTGGCAAAACGGGTGCAATGGGCCATTTGGCCTATGTGGATTTCGGGATGATGGATTCAATCAGCGATGCCGATCGCCTCACCCTCACCGGTGCGGTGGTGCATTTGATTAATCGAGATTTTACGCTGCTCGCCAAGGATTTTCAAACCCTGGGTTTCCTCAATCCCCAGACGGATGTAACGCCAATTGTGCCCGCCCTGGAAGAGGTACTTGGCGGGGCGCTAGGTGAAAATGTAGGGGCCTTTAACTTCAAGGCAATTACGGATCGCTTCTCCGAGCTGATGTACAACTATCCCTTTAGGGTGCCGGCACGGTTTGCGTTGATTATCCGGGCGGTGGTGAGCCAGGAGGGCCTAGCGCTGCGCCTAGATCCGAGTTTTCGGATCATTCGGGTCGCCTATCCCTATGTGGCCAGGCGGCTGCTGGCCGGCGATACCGCCGAGATGCGCGACAAATTACTGGAGATGATCTTTGATTCCAGCGGCAGATTGCAGTTGGAACGGCTAGAGAACTTATTGGCGGTGGTAGAGAGTGATGCTGATGGTGCCGACCTGCTTCCTGTTGCTGGTGCCGGCTTGAAATTGCTGCTGGGTCCCGATGGCAGCAGTCTGCGCCAGCGATTGCTACTCACCCTGGTGCAGGACAATCGCATCCAAACCGAAGACCTGCGCCAACTACTTCAGTTACTGCGTCGCACCTTCTCGCCCCGCAAATTGGCCGGCAAGATGTGGGCCAAACTGAACCCCCTTGCGGCCTGAGGCTGCATTAGTTAGTTCTTGGCCTGAGGCCGCATAGGTTAGTTCTCGGCCTGAGGCCGAATTAGTTAGTTCTTGGCCTGAGGCCGCTTTCACTAATTCCCGGCCTCCGGCCGCATAGCTAGTTCCCGGCGTAAAGCCGCAATAGTTAATTCCTGGATTGTGGCCGCCTTCGTTTATTTCCTGGGCTGAGGGCTCCTTCGCTTATTTCACAAATAGAAGATGCGATTTTCTGCTTCCTGTCCTGAGGGCGCCGTTTGCCTCTTTCCGCCTGAACACCCCAATCGCTTGGGTGGCGCCGCGCCCTTGGCAGCGGCGCCCTAGGCTGGTGAAATAACCATCTAGGTGAACTGGCGTGCTCGATTCTGCTCCGGTGGCCGCTCCGATCGACCTGGCCGAGGCAGCCCTGGACGCCGCCAGCGGTTGGTATGGCGACCTGGATGCCAGTGACATCCTGCTGGAATACGCCATCCTCCAGCAGCCCCCCTACGTATTGGCCGGCATTGGCCTAGCGATCGGCGTGCTTTGCGGCCTCACCTTCGGGCGGCTGATCCAGAACCGGCTGGAGGGCTGGAAGCAAGACCGACTGGCGCTACTGCCCCTCGGTGGCCTGGAAACCAACATGGCCTTTACCGGCATCGTGCTCGGGATCACCCTGTTTATCGGCGCCAGTTTGTCGGTGTTTGGCTTCTCGCTCGGCACCGCCCTGCTGGTGTCTTTTGCTCTGTCGCTAGCCACTGCCGGCGCCCTATGGGTGCAGCTGGAACGGCTGATGACCCAGGTGCAAGACGGCACCTTCAAAGTGGTTGATTTCGATAATTTTGATCAGTTTTTCTAGGAAGACTCTGGAAGATCGCTTATTAGGCAGCCAAGTAAGATGGCTAAGTTTTCTTTCTATCTTAGAGTCGGTCCCAAGCCCATTAGCTGGAATGAAGTCAAGAGCCAGGCACTGTCTTTCTCAAAAGAGTGG